>NZ_JAFBCT010000001.1:2141854-2447833 GCF_016907835.1 Agromyces cerinus
GGCACCGCTTCCACTCGACCACCCGTCGCTCCAGCTGATTCGCCTCTCGAATCCAAGTCCTGAGGAGCTCTTCGCAGGTGCAGCATCAGCTCGGGCTGCACCCGCTCATCGTGTCCGATCTGCTCGAAGGGCGGCAGCACCCGAAGTTCGAGCGTCTCGGTGACCACCTGTATCTCACGGTCTGGGACATCCTGCCCCGAAATGACGACCCTGCCGACACGGACGGCGACATCACCATGCTCTTCAATGAGCTCGAGCTGCGCGACTTGATGAAGCACAAGGCACCCCCGGACCGACGGTGCGGTGCACGTCCGATGGCAGCGCAACGGTCATGACTGCTACACGTGGGTCTGGTCGAGTGCGGTGCGGCGACGAGGCGGCGACCGGCCACTGCGTTGTTTCGGGCGAGCCGTCTGCACGCATCGGGCGTGTGGGTACTGATGGCTTCAGAACCCACACGCCCGATGGGCGGGGACCTACGGTTCGATCACAACCGGAGCGGTGACTTCGACCACGTCGCCACCCGTTCGGTATACGACGTAGGCGTAAACCTTGGTGCCATCTTCCAGCCCGTACAGGCGGGCGCCCTTCGAGTTGAATCGGACGTCGCGGTACTGCGTGAACGAACCCGGCTCACCCGTCTTCGACACGTACACCTCGTAGTTTTTGCCGTTCGCGCCGCGAATCGGGAAGGTGATCAAGGCATAGTCATCCGTGTACGAGACCCGTGAATCGAGCACGGGAACCGTGCTGCGATACGTTGCAGCGGCGGTCACCTGGTGATCTGGCATCACGAACGTGGTTGTTGCGGCGCCGTCGTCGGCCACGGTCACCTCATCCGTGATCCAGCGGTCGAACTCGTGGAAATCGGCCGGGGCGTCCGCGGTGAGCGTCACTGTCTCACCTGCCCGTGCGGCTGAGGGCGATGCCTCGCCGTTGTCGACCTCGACCTCGAACTTCGGCGTGTGGGATCGAAGCGTGTAGGTCTCGCCCTTGCGCGTGTCGAACGTGAAGGTCACCTCGCTCGACCAGTTCGGGGCGGTGCCGTGCACGGTCTCGACCTCCACGCCGGCGGAATCGAAGACGTCGACACCTTCGGCCCACGGCGAAGCGATCGTCAGTCGCTGCCCGGCCTCACTCGTGACGGAGACCTCACCGACGCGATTGGCGGCACCGTCGTAGCCCGCGGAGACGACGAACGCACCCTCGGCACGGAGCCGAGCAAACGATGCATCCTCACCTGCCACCCAGTTCGGGAACACCTTGACGACGCCCTGGTCGCTCATCAGCAGCATGTTGTTGATCGCGGCCGTGGCTCCGATCTTCTCCACCCCGTGCACGCCGTCGCTGATGCGCAGGTTGGGCTGGATCTGCTCGTTGATGGTTCGGGTCAGCTTCTCGAGCACCGTGCCGGCCGGATACCGGGATTGCACCGCGTCGTTGAAGATGCGGGGGAAGTTGTTGATCTGACGCCACGCACCGTCGCCGAAGACGTCGATGGTATTGCGCGCGATCTCCAGCTCGTCGCTCGGCGAGTAGAACCCGAGCTGACCGCCCGGCACGACGATGTCGAGCGGGATGATGTTGCCGTCCGCCGGCACCGGATTCGCGAGCGGCACCCACTGACCGTTCTTCCACTCCTTCTCTGCAAGCGAGTACACCTGCTTGCCGTTCCACGTGCTCGTCGGCTGAGGCGCCAAGCGGTCGAAGAGGTCCTGCCAGTGCGCTCGCTTCTCGGCATCACGATCGAGCGTCTCGCTCGCATCGATCAGCTCACCGAGCACGTTCTTCAGGGCCGCGAGCTCCACCGCGGGGTTCTTCGCCCACGAGCCCTCGTTGTAACCGGCGTACAGCGTGTACGCCTCACCGGACTTGTCGAGCCATGCGTCGTAGAAGTTGACGCAGTGCACGAGATAGTCGTACACCTCGCTTTCGAGATACTCCGTGTCCTGGGTGTATCGGTAGTACTCGATCAGCGGGTTGGCACTGTACGCGGCATTGAGCGCTTCAGAAAGGTAGTGATCGTCGGTGACCGTCCCCCACGGCCCGATTCCCACCGGATAGAGCACGGCGTCGGCGATGCCGTTCTGCAGATCGGGTCGGCTGTCGATGTAGGCGCTATTGATCCGCCGCAACTGTGCCGGGTCGGCGGCACGGCGCTCACCTTCCGGCATGAAGCTCAACATCGCGTCCGCAGCAGGCAATGACAACTCGGGCCGGTTGCTCGAGTCCGTGCCGTAGAACGTCGCGATGAAGTTGTAGTTCAGGTGGTAGTCCGACGACCAACTCGGGTTGTCGGTCGTGTGCCAGATGCCGTACAGGCCGGGAGCGAGTTCGCCGTCTCTCGACGTGCTGCCGAGCAAGTATTGAGCTCCGTAGTAGTAGCGCATGACCTCGGGTCGATTCGGCAGGTCGATGAACGACGCCGACCAGAAGTCCTTCCACCACTCCGTCCGCTCGGCTTCGAGGTCGCCCAGGCGTTCGGCGTCGGCGGCGCCGGCGAGCAGCGTCAGCGCTTCCGCCTTCGGGTCCTCACCGTTCAGTGAACCGTCGGGTGCGAACGTCTTCCCGCCGCCGCCGACGGCGGTGACGATCTGCACTGTCTCCCCCGGCTCGAGCGTGAAGGTGGTGTACGCCTCGCCCTTCGTGGAATCTGCGGTTGCGGCAGCGTCCGCTCCGACCACTGCGGTCGCCAGTGTCGCCTGCGATCGCCACGATGCCGGGTTCGCCGGTGCGTTGTTGAAGGTCGAACGCGTGGCCGTCGCGACTCCGTGCTCCTCCGCGCTCGTCACCGGGTACTTCGCGTTTCCGGGCTTGCCCCAGGTCTTCACGTCCAGATCGACCGCGGATTCGCCCTTCGAGGTCACCTCGGTGACGAGCACGTTGGCATCCGGTGCGAGCCAGGTCTCCATGTCGACGGGCACGCCGCCGATCGCCATCGAGGTTCGGACCTCAGCATTGAGGATGTCCTGCGTCTCGGTCGTGGTGACCGCCGTCCCGGGTGCCTTGGCCGATTCATACAGCTCGAGCTGCCCGATCCGGGCACGGGGAGACGAATCGGTGTTGCTCGGTTGCAGCGGCTCCGTGATGTACAGCCGGAAGTGCGCAGAGCGCACGCTCGTCTCCAGGTTCTGGTCGAAGACGTCGGCGGCGTTGTCGTCGACCACCGAGACATCGGTCCAGACCCCGTTCGGCCCGCCGGTCTCGCTGACCTGCAACCGGAAGTCGCTCGTGTTGTTCTTGCTCTGCCCGGGGCGGACGCCGCCATCGTTCCAGACCACCCAGCGCTGCACGTCGATCGGCTCGGCGAACGAGAGCTCGAGCCACTGCTGCTTGCCGACCTGCGACACCCAGCCTTCACCGGCAGGGGTGCCGGTCACCGCGCGCTTCGGTGCGAAGTCGGGATGCTGCGAGCTCGCCGTGACCGCGGAGTAGCCGGGCGCGAGGTTCCGCGCGGTCTCGTCCGCTGCTTCCTGGATCGTGATGCCGCCGATCGGCAGCGGCTTCGTGAGGTTGTCGCCACTGTTGAAGACGCCCTTGAGGTCTCCCGCCGAGACGAAGTCGGACTTCGACAGCAGGAAGGATTTCTGGCCCGCCGCGCCGGCGGAGGTCACCCCGAGGTCGCCGTTGCCGAGCAGTGCGGTGTTCGGCACCTTGTCGGAGTAGGCACCGGGGTAGCCGTCACCGGTCCACTTTCCGGTGATTCCGCCGACGATCTCGCTGATCCGCTCCCAGTCCGCTGAAGCGGGGCCGGGTGCCGCACCGGAGCCGTCGTCGACCGTCGCAGCCGCGGGCACGGCCACTGCCGTCAACCCGATGGACATGCTCACGGCGATCGTTGCGGCGCCGATGCGGTGTCGATAGCGTGTGTTTCTCATTCGAATCCTCCTCGATTCGTCTCAGCTGATGTTCCTGAGGGACGAACTCGTCCCCGACGTGCCCGGTTCTCCTTCCGAGTCGGTGTCACACTGCCGACGGGGCGGTGAGGCGCCCCGCGCCTGGCGATCGCCCGTGCGTCGTGACCGGCCAGATGATCGGAGCGTGGGCGAAGTCGTAGGCCCGCTCTCGCAGCTCCTGATCGGCGACGTGCGCATACGAGGCGAATCCGAACCGGAGGCGCACCACGCCCGGCTCGGTCAGCGGGTAATTGGTCATCCAGTAGTTGTTGTACGCCCACGCCAGCATGCGCGGGTTCGAGTCACGGGGCACACGATCCATCGGTGGCCCGAAGTGGAAGGTGCCGAACTGGACGAGCGGCGCATCGGGAGTGAACAGCACCTGCGTGAGTGACGAGCCCGAGATCGCCGCGAAGGTCTCCACGGTCGCCCATCCCCGGCACGCACCCTCGAGCTGATCGTCATCGAGCCGGACGACCTCGCCAGCGGAGTCGAAACTCCCACTCCAGTTCGCGGGCATGTTCAGCGGAGTGACGAAGTAGATCGCCTGCGGTGTGGTGTCGGCGAGGAGCTCGAACTCGACATCGACCTCGATCACGGGCGAGCTGCTCGAGAAGGTGAACCGCTGCGTCAAGAAGCTCAGACCCGGCGCGTCGATCCGCCGTGTCAGCGTGGCGCGGTCGTCTTCGACGACGACGCTGCAGGACAGCGGCCGCCGTGCACGTTCGCGGATCGGACGCCACGCATCCCACCCGAGTTGATCGAACTTCTCACCGTCGAGATCACGCTTGTAGAACGCCTCACGGGTGCCGTCGACCATGGCGTCGGCACGCTCGCGGACGAACTCGAAGAAGTCGTACTCGTCATCGGTGTTCGTCAGCTCGGCCCCGTTCACGATGTCGAACAGCGACACGATCCGCCCCGTCTCACCGTCGTACTGCACTCGGTGGAATGGGGTTTCGATGGTGCCCGTGACCCGCGCGACTTCAGAGAACGCGTCCCAGCTCGGCGAACCGAAAGTCGGCTGTTGCTCCGTGTGGTGCTGGATCGTTGAGGATTGGACTCCACGCAACTCGGCGAAGGGCACGATGCGGTAGCTGCGAGCGGGAAGTTCGATTCCCTGCACCCGACGCACCTCGTCATTCGGCAGGCGCACGCGCCACGGGCGGGAGTCGTACGCCATGCGACGGGCGCGGTAGGTGCGCTCCCCCGCAGGGCGGGCGTCGCGAAACCAGGCTTCCGGAATCTCAGGATGCACGGTGCGCGCATGATCAGCGGCATTGACGACGAGTACCCCGGACAGCCCGCGATCGGCGGGCGGATTCTCCGCGAGTGCTTCCAGTCCTGACATGAGGGCGAAGCCGGCCAGCTCGTCGGCCTCATGTGCCAGGGCGCGTTTCAGCAGCTCGGTCGTCACGGCCTGCGGGTTCGCCGGCGACGGGTCGAAGAACCCCCAGGTGTGCTCGTCGAAGAGATCCGTGCGTTCCTGCGCGGTGTGCACGACATCGCGGCGGTCCGTTCCGATCGCCGCGACCTCGTGCAGACGAGCCTTCGCATGCCGCGATGCCGACGTGGCCGTCGGCGTGCTCCCGGCACCGAAGGTCCAGTAGTCGGTCCAGTCGCCTCGGCGAACCTCGAGCTGGTCGTGTGGAACAACGCTGGCGGCATCGCGCAGGTCGTCGAACGTCGCGTACCGGATCGTGGGGCCCTCGCCGCGCTCGTTCCACCGTTGGATCAGACCGGGCAGGTACGGATTCGGTGGTGCGTTGTCCCACATCACCGGCGAGCAGGTGCTCGACAGGTAGAGGAACGGGAGCGAGTATCCGGAACGCTGCAGATGTGCGGATGTCTCTTCCCACCCTTCCTGCATTCGATCCACCGAGTCGTCCCACGAGTAGAGCAACTGGTCGAACATCGTGTAGTGGTGACCGTTGAAGACGCGCAAGGTCCGACCGGATGGGGCCTCCCACCCGAACATGCCCGGGCGTGGCTGCACCGGGCGACCGGAGTGCAGATTCGCCCCCATGATCAACATGTCGACACCGGCGTCGAGGAGCACGTCGGCGAGTGCCCATTGTGCTCCGGGCACATCGTGCTGGCATGCGACCGAAACACGGGATCCGAGCACGGCCTCGAGCTCGCGCTTGCCCTCGATCAGTCGGTTGAGGCCGGGCCGGTCGGGCAGCGCGCTGACGTTCCATCGGAGCGCCGCGACCCCGATCCGGCCTGCTTGGTGCAACGCGACGAACCGGTCGATCTGCGATTGCGGTGCCGCTCGAAGCCATCGCAAGACAGGTTCGTAGGCCTCACAGGTCCACTTGGGCTGCGCCTCGACCGGCAAGTCCGCGGTGGCCTCGAGCCATTCGACCGCCTGCGTGATGTATTCGCCCTGCAACTGCCAGACGACGGGCTGTGCGTGGGTGTAGCCGACATCGAGATGACTGTGGTGCAGGACGAGGATCTCCTCGACGGACGTTACTGACACGGTGCTGCCTTTCAGAGGGGATTTCGTGTGCGCGTGAGCGGTGCTCACAGCGCGACGTGCTGGACCTATGCGGGTGCGCCATCGCGCGATGCGGAGGAGACCCCACACGGCGAGGTAGGGTCGCGGAACCGCGATCAGCCCTTGGAGGCTCCGGACATGAGTCCGTGAATGAACTCGCGCTGAGTGACGAGGTAGCCGACGACGGGGATGATCGCTGCGAGGAGCATGATGCCGAACAGCTGGCCGTAGTCGGTCGAGTAGGTACCGAGGGACTGGTAGATACCGGTCGTGATGGTCTGCCCCTGCAGGGGTCCGAGAATGAACAGCGGGTTGAGGAAGTCGTTCCACACCCAGAGTCCGAGGAAGATCCCGACGGTCGCCGTGGCCGGGCGCATCAGCGGCATCACGATGGTCCACCAGATTCGCAGGTCGCCGGCGCCGTCGACCCGTGCAGCTTCGATGACTTCGCTGGGCAGCGTTCTGAGGAATCCGACGAACACGAACACGGCGAACGCCATGTATCCCCCGCCGATGTTGGACAGGATGAGGCCCGGATAGCTGTTCTGCAGCCCGATGGTCTGGAGCAGGGAGACGATCGGCTGCAGCACCACCTGCGGCGGCACCATCAGGCCCAGTGCGAACACGGCCAGCAGAATCCCCTTGAGCACCGGGGGCCGTTCCGAGATCCAGAAGCTGAGGGCCGACGCCAGCGGAATCAGGAAGATGAGCGTCAGCGCGGTGACGAGGATCGAGTTCATCAGACCGCTCTGGACCAATTGATCGGGTCGTTGCAGCGCAGTCAGGATGTTGTCGAACGTGAACGGGGCCGGGGGCGCGAGGGGGTTGGCGAGGATCTGATCCTGGCTCTTGAACGCGCTGGACAGTGCGATGTAGATCGGCAGCACGAACGCGAGTGTGACGAGCCAGGCCGCGACGAGGTGTCCCCCGGCACGAAGAATCCGGCGTCGGCTCTTCGGCCCGAACCTGCGGGGCGCAGGGTCTTCGAACGACGCGAGAATGATCTCGGCCTCGCGCTCGGACGTGGTCCCTTCATCGCCGGCGGCGAATGCCATGGGCGTGTCCGTGGTGCTCACAGGTGGGCCTCCCGTCGACGGAGCAGTCCGGTGGTGGTGTAGGCGACGAGGGCGGTCAGCCCGAGCAGGAAGATGGCGATGGCACTCGAGTATCCGAACCGGTTGTTCGTGAACGCCACGTCGATCAAGTAGTAGGCGACGGACTTCGTCGAGTTCGCAGGACCGCCGCCGGTGAGCACCGCGATGACGTCGTAGAGCTTGAGGGTGGTGATCAATGACAACGTCACGCTGATCGTCATGCCGGGAGCGATCATGGGGAAGGTGACGTTCCGGAATCGTCCGAAGACGCCGGCGCCGTCGACTTTCGCCGCTTCGTACAGCTCGGCCGGGACGGATTGGAGGGAGGCCGTGTAGACGACGGTGGAGAACGCGATCGTGATCCAGCTGACGACGACGCAGATGGACAGCGTCGCCAACTCGGGCGTTCCGATCCAGGAGATCGCGGTGTCGGTCAGGCCGAGATTCTGCAGGGTGACGTTGAGCAGACCGTTCTGCGTCAGGATGCTCCGCCAGATGAACGCCACGATCACGCCGGAGAGCACCTGCGGAATGAAGATCAGGGTTCGCATCACGCGGTAGTTCACGGTGGAACGGTTCAGCAGCATCGCGAACATCAGCCCGAGGGTGTTCGCGACGACGGTGACGAAGACGACGACGACGAGGGTGAAACCGAGGCTTCGGGCGAGTCGCGGGTCCTGGAACAGCTCGATGTAGTTGGCGAAACCGACGAAGGAGCTCTCGGGCTTCAGCGGGTTGCGGTCAGTGAAGCTCTGGATCACGCTCTGCACGATCGGGTACAGCAGGAACGCGGCGTAGAGCGCGATCGCGATCCAGGCAACGGGGGCGAGGCTGAGGCCCCGGCGGCGAGTGCCGCTGCCACGCCGTCGAGCGGCGACCTGGGTGGACATGGAGATCCTTCCGGATGGTGTGTGGTGGGGGGCGCCGCGGGGCGATGGGGTCCCGCGGCGCACCCCCGTGGTGCCGGCGAAGCGGACTACTGGCCGACGGCGGCATCCCAGTCGGCATCGAGCTGCGCGAGCTGTGCTTCGACGTCGCTGTTGGAGAACAGCGACTGGGACATGGCGTAGAACAGGTCGTTCAGACCCGGGGCGAGCGCATCGTCGTTGTTGATCCAGCCGAACGCGGAGACCTTGGTGTTCTCGTCGGTGACGAGCCCGTAGGTCTCGGTGTACAGATCGCTGACCTCGACATCGAAGTCGTCGAGGGTGAGGTTCTTCATCATCGGGTAGGCGCCGTCGGTCTCGATGAGCACCGACAGGTTGCGGGGGTCGAGCGACCAGTTCTGGGCGAACTCGCTGGCGTTCCCGACATCCTTCGACTGCGATGCGACCGAGGTGGTGCCGCCGATGTTGAACGGGATGACGACGGTGCCGTCATCGGTCGGCCACGGGAAGGCGCCGATGTTGGCCGCCTGCTCGGGGGTGAGGTAGCTGGAGCCGGTGAACCAGCTGCCCATCGGGTACATGCCGCTCTTGCCGTCGAGGAAGTTCTGGTTGGCGGTGGCGTAGTCGACGCTCAGCGCGGCGGAATCATAGGCTCCGGCGTCGACGAGGTCGGCGGCCTTCTGCATCGCGTCGGCGAACAGCGGGTCGGTGAAGTGCACGTCACCGTCGTATCGCTTCTGGATCCATTCCGGGTCCTGTCCGAGCACGTCGGCGCTGGCCAGGCCGACCAACGGCATGCTCGCAGCCCAGGCTTCGGCACCTGCGAGCTCGAGCGGGGTGACTCCGGCGGCCTTGAGCTTGCTGATGACGTCGGCGAACTCGGCCCACGTGGTGGGGACGTCGATGTTGTTGTCGGCAAAGATCTGCTTGTTGTAGAAGACGAGCGGGATGACCTGGGCGTTGGTCGGCGGGATGTAGGTCTCGCCGTCGATGTTGTTCGCCTCGGGCTGGAGGAAGTTCTCCTTCAGCCAGCTCTGGTCGAAGGGCTCGAGCAGACCGGCGTCGAGGAAGTCCTTCGGGTTGATGGAGGACAGGATGTCCGGGAACTGGCCGCTCGCTTGGAGCTGCTTCGCGTAGGCATTGCGGTCCGCGTCGGGGCTGACGATCTTCTCGACGGTGACACCGGACAGTCCTTCGAGTGCGTTGTCGATCGACGCGTCCCAGAACGTGGCGTCGAGGGCCGGCGTCTCGAACACCATGAACGTCAACGCCTTGTCGTCCTTGGGTGCCGAGGTCGAGCATGCGGTGACGCCGAGCAGTGAGATGGCGCCGACGGCAACTGCTGCGAAGACTCGATTGCGCTTCACTTCATCCTCCTTGATGATCGCGCTCCAGGCTGTCCGGGAGCGCGATAGTGCTGTGTGGTCTCCGGGGTGTCCGGGGACCGTCGGGTTGGTGGTCAGGCCGGCCCAACTCTTCGGGAGCCTGGTAACGAAGACCATTATGACTAAATGATGGACTTAATTGAGAGTACGAAATCACGAATGACTTTCCATGTCAACTGGAAAGCGCCAGCCGACCTCAGCTGGTGATGAGCAACGTGGACGGTCGTGGCGTCAGCCGGGCATCGAGCACCAGGCAGGCAGCGCCCACCGCGGCCACATCCTCGCCGACGCGACTGTCGACCATGCCGACGGGCCGCCGTGCGGTTCGATCCGGGGAGTCGGCCACAAGCTGGGCGATCTCCGGCCTCATGCGCCGGCTCAATCGCGCCCATGCCGGACCGCCGAAGATGATCTCGTCGACGTCGAGGAGGTTGATGACGGAGACGAGCGCCGACGCGATGAAACCCGCAGCGCGATCGAGGATCCGCTCCGCCTCCTCGTTGCCGGCAGACGCCTTGTCGACGAGCATCGAGAACGCGTCATCGATCGCCGCGAGGTCGTGCGGATCGGGCGCCTCCGCGAGCACGCCCTCATCCACCGCCTGACTGACGAGGTACTGCGGAGTGGCGAGATGACCGAGCTTCTCGCTGCGCCGCCGGGGAGGGAGGCCACGCGCCGGCACGACGAGCGTTCCTCCATCACCCGCATTCCCGGTCACGCCGCGGATGACCTCGCCATCGATGGCGAGGCCGATGCCGATGCCGGTGCCGAGGTAGAAGAACGCCACGTCACCAGCGGTTTCCGCGTGGGTCCAGAGCTCAGCGACGACTGCGGCGTTCACGTCCTTCTCCAAGACCACCGGCATCCCCGTCAGGTGCGCCAACGAATCCCTGAGCGGCACATTGCGCCAGCCCTCGAGCAACGGCGGGTCGACGACGACACCACGAGCGAGGTCGATGGGCCCCGGCGACGCGATGCCGATGCCCAGCACCTGCTCACGGTTCACCCCCGCCTCGTCGATGATCGCCGCGACGGATTCGCTGATCGCGACGACGACCTCGTCTGGGTCGGCGATGCTCGGCGTGCGGGCACGACGATGGGCGACGACCGACCCTTGAAGATCGAGGACGACGTAGGTGATGACCGTCGGGTCGAGGTGCACCCCGACCGCGAACCGGCTCTGCGGAATGAGCTCGAGGATCACGCGAGGCTTGCCGCGACCTTGGATCTTTCGCCCACCCTCGCGGATGAGTCCATCCTCGAGCAGCCTTTTGGATGCATTGGAGATCGTCTGCGGCGCCAGCCCGGTCATTTCGGAGATCTCGACTCGACTGACGCCATCGGGATGGCGGCGAATCAAGTCGAGAATGACACTTTGATTGAATCCGCCCACAGCGGGCAGGTTCGTTCCACGAGGCATCCGCTCCCCTTTCGCTCAGAAACGACAGCCGAGGGCCATCACCGCTCGGGCGTGGACGAACGGTCCTGCGACCTATTTCATCCATCGACTGTGGATAACATATCCCAGTCACCCGAACGCGCTGGACAATCGCCGAAGTACGCGAATGCCATGGAGCGCAAGACACGCGAGGAGAGTACGCGGCCGCGGCACGCCTCCTCGTCCCCTCAGCCTCAGTCGTCGCTCGCGAGGGTCCCCCTGACATACGCCTTGACCGTGGCGAACCGCTCGCTTCGCGAGTTCGACGAGCGCCGGATGAGGTACTCCCCGACGGCGGCCGGGACGATGAAGGTCTCGGCGTAGTGCACTCGGTATGGAGCGAACGCGCCCGTCGGGCTCACGACCTCCACCTCGTCGCCCTCGACGAGGTTCAACACGTTGACCGTGCCTTCGGTGTCGTGCGCCGCCTCTTGCTCGAACCAATGGCGGCGCACCTCGATGAACTCGAGCTCGTGCAACCCGGTGCGTTCCTCCACGAGGCCCGGCTCACGTCGGATCTCCTGCACTTGGCCGACCAGGTTCCGGTCGACCCACTCGTCATCGCGCTCCCACCGGACGTTGCGCTCCCCGTGATCGAGGTGGACGGGCCGAGGCACGCCGTCAAGCCCGACCCGGTCCCAGTCCCACAATTTGAACGTGAAGATGAACGGGGTCGCCGATATCTCGAGCACCATCGAGTTCGCCCCCGAGCAGTGGATCGTGCCGGCAGGGATCGCGAAATGGTCGTGTTTCTTCGCCGGGTAGGTGTTCACGTACCGCTCAGCGTCGAACGGGTGCTTGCCGTCCGTTGCTGCGCGAAGGGACTCGAACATCTCCTTCGGGTCGACGCCCGGCTTGACGCCGAGGTAGACCACGGCGTCATCGGCGGCGTCGAGCATGTAGTAGCTCTCGTCCTGCGTGTACGACATGCCGAAGGCATCCCGGATGTAGTCGGTGAGCGGATGAACCTGGAGTGACAGGTTCCCCCCGCCCATGGTGTCGAGGAAGTCGAATCGAATCGGGAACTCGGCACCGAAGCGGGAGAAGGTCCGCTCGCCGAGCAGCTCGCGTGGCTGACTCAGGACCAGGTCGATGGCGGGAATCTCGACGACCTTCCCGTCGGCCTCGAGGAGCAGCGAGTTCTCTTCCGGCACGCAGTCGAAGCACCATGCGAAGTTGTCGGCGGTCGGGTCGAGATCGAGCTTCTCCTTCATCCACTGACCACCCCAGACGCCAGGGTCGAAGAACGGCACCACGCGGAACGGTTGCGTGGTCGCGGTCCGCATCGCCGCCCGGAACGCATCGCCGGTCACGGCGCCCGCGACCGCAGTCGCGGCGTTCCCATCCACGACCAGGTCGATGCGGTCGAACAAGGTGCGCTTGTGCCGGTCAGCAGTCCGCCACTCGACGAAGAACCCGCGCTTGTACTTCCGGAGCACGTCTTCGTCGTGGTTGCCGGCACGCCAGTTGGCTGCGCCGCGCCGCTGCCGCTGCTGGATCTCCCAGCGGGCCATGTCGACGAGCACGAGCGCGTCTGCTCTCCGCTCGGCGATGAGGTCGGCCCCCCAGCCGACGAGGACGATCGGCGATCGGCGTGCGGCAATGCGCTCGCGGAGCTGCTCGACCTTGCCGGCGTCGTAGAACTCATCGACCGTGAAGTGGCTCATCACTCCGAAGACGCGGTCGTCGGTGAGATGACGTCCGATCAGCGCGTCGATGACCGTCGGGTCGGCAGCCGCGACATCCTCGACGCCGATGATCTCCGCGGTGGGCAGTGCCGCAGCGATGCTCGCCATGAGCGCCGCGACGTCGGCCCCGGGGTACACGTCGACGGCGATGAGCGGCACTCCGGTCGCACGTTCCTGAGCGATGCGAACGGCTGCAGGCCACGCCTGGTCACCGATGAGCACCTCACTGCCCTCGGGCAGCGGAATGGTGGGCAGCTTCACGTAGCCCGTGGGTTGCGCGTTCGCGATGGCGGGCAGGTGATCGGTCGTCATGGATGTCCTTCGTTGTCGAGGGTGGAAGCGAGTGCGGCGACGCCTCTGAGCACCGAGGTCGCCGGGTCGGTGGGGGTGACGAGCGGGGGCCGGAACGACGAAGACCAGAGCCGGTCGTGAACCCTGCGGCTGAGTTCGGGGAGGATCACATCCGCGGACCGCATCACCCCGCCGGTCACGACCACGACTTCGGGATCGAATGCGTGGCACTGGGTGACGAGAACGGCAGCCCACACACCGTAGAAGCGTTCGAGCGCCGCGGCCGATGCCGGTTCGTGTCGGGTCTCGACGATGTCGCGGATGCCGATCGAGCCGTGGGCGTGGAGCCGCTCGGCGAGATCCGCACCTGGCACGAGTTCGCCGCGACCGACGGCTTGCCGAAGCGCCCAGGTACTGGCGAACGTCTCCGCGCAGCCGATGTTGCCGCACGGGCATCGTCGCCCGTCGTACGCGACCGTGACATGGCCGTTGAGGATCCCGGCGTGACCATGTCGGCCTCTGACCAGGCGACCGCCGATCATCGAAGCGGTCCCGATCCCGGTGCCCAACGTCAGCAGCACGACGTCGCGAGCGCCGGCCGCGATGCCGTCGGTGACTTCACCCACAAGGGCGGCACGCGCATCATTCTCCACACGCGCGAGGCGACCGAACTCATCGAGCGACCACTCGGACAGGTTCACCTGATGCAGGCCGGCGTACTTGCCGTGCGCTGCCACCAGCCTGGATCCGGCCGCATCGACGATACCGGGAACCGCGATACCGACCGCGTCGACAGAGGCGCCGCCGAGCTGAGCGCGAACGGCTGTCGCGACCTGATCGAGATGGAATGACGGCGCCAGCGGGAGCTCGGTCCGAGCCACGAGCACCCCGTCCTCGACCACACCCAGCTTGAGGGTGGTGCCACCCAGATCGATTGCGGCGGTTCGCATGATCGTGCCTTCCGTTTGCGATGCGATTGGTAACGTTACCAGATCGAATGCGGCTCCAATCCCGCCTCGAAACGCCGGCACCTGCTACGTCGCCGCGACGACCCGGATCGGCAGTTCCACGATCCTCGCCGCGCGTCCCACGGACTCGTCGCCGAGGCGAGCGAACAGGAGGTGCGCTGCTTGCCGCCCCAACTCGCGAGGATCGTGATCGACGATGGTGACGGGCACGGGCATCAGGCCAGCGAGCTCGAAGGCATCGAAGCTGGCCAGGGCGGGCATCGCGCCCGCGACCTCACCGGTCTTCAGCCGCCGAGCGATCTCGTGAAGAGCTCCAATTGAATTGCGATTGTTGGCGCTGAAGATCGCGGTCGGCGGATGCTCGAGATCGAGGAGTCGACGGGTGGCGACCTCAGCAGACGCGACGTCCTGCTGGCCGCGTTCCACGAGCTCGTCGTCAGGTACGAGGCCGCGCTCGGCGAGCGCCCGAGCGAACCCCTCGAACCGCCGCTCGCTGGTGAACACTGATCGAGCATTGCCGAGGAATGCGATACGCGTGTGCCCGGCCTCCAACAGTGCCCTCGTGCCTTCTGCCGCACCTCCGACATCATCGAGGAGCACGGTATCCACGTCGCGTCCATCCAGACCTCGTGAAGCGAGCACCAGAGGCACTCCGCCGAGCCTGTCGGGACTCAGATGATCGCCGCTGCCTCCTGATGGCACGAGCACAAGGCCCTCCACCTGACGCCCGATGAAGTCGGAGACGAGTTGGCGTTCGCGCGCGGGGTCCTCCCCCGTGCTGCCGATGATGATGCGTCGCCCGTGCTGAGCCGCGACTTCTTCAACCCCGAGCGCGAAGTTCCCGTAGTACGGGTTGCCGAGGTTCGTGATCGCCACCCCGATCAACCCGGTGCTGTGACCAGGGCGAAGACTTCGCGCGTTCTCGTTCCGGTGATATCCGAGCTCGCGGATCGAGACGAGAACCTTCTCCTGAAGATCCGGCCGCACATTCGCACCACCGGACAATGTGCGCGACACGGTCATCGGACTCACGCCAGCATGAACAGCAACCTCACGGATCGTCGGCTGCTTGTTCGACCTTGCTTGCCCCGGCACTCCCACTCACCTCTCTCGACCGCACTGTTCGCCCGCTGCTCACCTGAATAGCGCAGCGAGAGGTACGGTGCCGGTCGAGAGAACGTTACCAAGCCCGCTCATCACACGCCGCTCACGAAGGATCCAACTTCACCGGCGGCCGAGCCACGGGGTGGAGACGCCTCCCGCCGAGAGCCAGCCGCGGAAGTCATCCACACGTGCGACCCGACCCCCTCGAGCGACCCGATCTGCGTTCGGGTCACTTCAGGACGCATAGAAGAGGCCGGGACTGAATTTCTTCAGTCCCGGCCTCTTCTGTGCGATTTCACAAGAATCGGAATCCGATTCTTCAATGCCGCCGTGGTTGCGGGGGCAGGATTTGAACCTACGACCTCTGGGTTATGAGCCCAGCGAGCTACCGAACTGCTCCACCCCGCGGCACCGACTGCCTCGCGGCAGTCATCCATCGTCTCGAGTCGGATCGAGTCTCCTCGATCCAGCTACTTGCGATGATCTGATCAGTCTACGACACGGTTCGAGTGCGCTCGACCAGACAAGACAATGGCGCGCCCGCCGAATGCAGCTTCCTTCGTGAGGAAGATGGCGAATTCGCCCGCCGCTACCAGGCCGCGACGTAGTCCGACACCGGCAGCACCGTGATCGCCGCCGACCGCAACATCCGGTCACGGGCGCGAGATCGATCCCGTCATGGAGCGCCATGTAACGCAAAAATCCCGGCCTCGTTCGAGACCGGGATTTCTTCGTGCGTTCTGACGAACACCTTGGTTGCGGGGGCAGGATTTGAACCTACGACCTCTGGGTTATGAGCCCAGCGAGCTACCGAACTGCTCCACCCCGCGGCACAAGAAGAAACACTATCACGAGTATCGAGCCCCGTCGAATCGAGGCGGTCGCGGGTGCGGATGCCCCGCCATCCGCTGTTCGCGTGCCCTCACGCCGTGTGCGGCCGCTGCACTCCTCGCGCGATTCGATGGAGGAATCGGCAACGAACTCGGCGATCGATGCGCGCGATCCCACATTCTTTGTTAGGACTCTTTCCAAACTCGATCCGATCTTGCTACGGTCGCCGCAACCGTTCACCCAGCACGGCTCCGACGACGATCGATGAGGATTCAATGTCACCACGCCATCTGCTCCGAGGAGCGGCCGTCACGGCCGCCGCCACCGCACTCATCGCCGCCGCTGCGGCCTCCCCCGCACTCGCGCACGGCGACGGCAACGGCCACGGCCACGGGCACGGGCACGCCGACTCCGCCGGCCCGACCGATATCAATGGATACCGCTCGGTCGGCTACCTCATGGCGGACACCCCGGTCACCCGCGACTACCAGATCGAGGACCTGCTTCGCACGGGCGCGATCGAAGACGTCACCCACATCAACTACGCCTTCGGCAACGTCACGTCGAACCTGAAGTGCGAGATCACGGATGTCCCGGGCGAGGGCGACGCGCAGAACGACTACCTGCGACTCGTCACGGCGGCCGACTCCGTCGACGGCAAGAAGGACAAGGCGAACAAGCACCAGCGACTCGCCGGCAACTTCAACCAGTTGAAGAAGCTCAAGGAGGTCAGCCCCGACACGAAGGTGCTCATCTCGCTCGGCGGCTGGACCTGGTCCGACAACTTCTCCGAGGCGGCATCGACCCCCGAGAGCCGCACCGCGCTCGTCTCCTCGTGCATCGACGTCTACCTCAGGGGCGACTTGCCGAAGGTCGGCTCCCTCGGCGGGCCGGGCGCCGCGGCCGGCATCTTCGACGGCATCGACGTCGACTGGGAGTGGCCCGTCAACGGCGGCGAGACGGCGAGTGCAAAGCCCGAAGACAAGGAGAACTTCCTCGCCCTCATGGAGGAGTTCCGCGCGCAGCTCGACGCGTACGGCGCCGAGACCGGCGAGCGCTACCTGCTCACCGCGTTCGGCCCCGCCGGCGGCTGGAACACGAACGCCGGCGGATGGAACACGGCTCGCCTGTTCGCCTCGATCGACTGGCTCAACGTGCAGGGCTACGACTACGCCGGCGGATGGACCGGCAACACCGGCCACCAGGGCAACCTGCACCCCGACGGCGCCAACAACTGGGGCCTCGCGATCGACAACGCCATCGCGCTGTACACCGCGGGCGGCGCCCGCCCCGACCAGCTGAACGTGGGCCTCGCGGCCTACGGGCAGGGCTGGACCGGTGTGACGGTGGGCGACCGCGCCGGGTGGACGCCCGACCCCGCGGTCACCTCGATCGGCACGAAGCCGTACTACGAGATCCGTGACATCGGCGAGGGCTACTTCGATCCGGCGCTCGGTGCCTCCTGGCGGTTCGACGCGGCGAGCGGACAGTGGTGGAGCCTCGACGACCCGAACTCGGTCACGGCGAAGGCCGAGTGGCTCGCGAGCCAGGGCTACGGCGGCGCGATGTGGTGGGACCTCTCGGGCGACTACGACAACGAGCTCGGCAACGCACTCGGCGACGCACTGCGCTCGGCAGACGAGGGCCCGCTCGACTGATTCCCCGAGAATGACGGATGCCTCGGAGCGGACTCGCTCCGAGGCATCCGTGCTGATCGGGGCCGTGGCCTCGATACGCGCTTCGCGCTACGCGCCCGATGGGGTGCGCGGCACCGCGACGAGCTCGTACGAGAGCGGCAGCCACTGCTCGGCGGGCCAGCCGTACATTCCGTCGCCGAGATCGATCGTCGCCGGGAAGATGCGCCACGGCACCCGGTAGTGCTCGGTGAACGTCTCGATGTCGAGACCGGCTCCGCGCAGTGCACCGAAGACCTCGCCGAGCGGATGCGTCCACTCCCACGTGCGCGCATTGGCGAGCGCCGCCTCGGCGTCGGCGTAGTCGCTCGGGTCGTCGATGATGTCGGGCGACTCGTTCGAGTACGGGTACGCGAACGCGGGCAGGCCGCCGGGCCCGCTGTCGCCGTCGAACACGAACGCGGCGGGGTGGCCGTCGGCGAAGACGAACCGGCCGCCCGGCTTCACGAACCACGACACGATGCGCGCCCACTCCGCGACATCCGGAAGCCAGCCGATCGTGCCCCACGAGGTGAACACCAGGTCGAACGACTCGGGCTCGGGCAGCATGTGGCGGGCGTCGTAGACGTTCGCCTCGATGAACCGAGCGCGGTGCGAGAGGCCGAGCTCGTCGGCCATGCGACGCGCCTCGGCGACCGCCTGCGGCGAGAAGTCGATGCCGACGACCGTGGCGCCGAGGTTCGCGAGCGACAGGGTGTCGGAACCGAAGTGGCACTGCAGGTGCAGCACCCGCACACCCTCGAGCCCATCGGGATAGAGGCGAGCGAGCGTCTCGCGCACGATCGGGTCGAGCACATCGCCGCCCTCGCGGAGCCGCGTGCGGTCGTACATCTCCGACGCGACGTGCACCGCGACGCGCTCGTCCCAGTTGGCGAGGTTGTCGTCGAGCCACTCGCCACCGCGCAGGTCGACGCCCACGTCACTCCTCCTTGGTGGCTTCGAGCAGCTTCGCGATGATCTCGGCGAGCTGCGCGTCGGCGGCGCCGTACGCCGCCCAGTCGCCCTCGGTGAGTGCCGCCTGCTTGTTCTTCAGCGCCTGCGACGCCTGGTTCAGCAGGGCCTGCACCTCGTCGCTCGGAGCCGCGGGAGTCTCCCCGCCCTCGCCGCCCTCGTCGGGCGGCGGCGGAGTCGCACCAGGATCCACTTCGTTGTCGCCCGCGTCGGCGCCGGAGTCGCCGCCGAAGAGCACGTCGAGCGCGAGGTCGAGCGTGTCTTGGAACGCGATCTGGTCGCCGAAGGCGACGAGCACCTTCTGCAGCAGCGGGTAGCTCGTGCTGCCGGTGGACTCGACGTAGACCGGCTGCACGTAGAGCAGGCCGCCGCCGACGGGCACGGTGAGCAGGTTGCCGTTGATCACGTTCGACTGGCCCTGCTTCAGCAGGTTGAGCGACTGCGACACCGTCGGGTCGGAGTTGAACTTCGCCTGCACCTGGCCGGGGCCCGGCACGTTGTCGTCTTCGGGCAGCGTCAGCAGCCTGAGCTTGCCGTAGCCGTCGGCGCGTTCGCCGTCGGTCGCGCCCGCGTCGGCATCGACCGCGAGGTAGCCTCGCAGCACGTTGCGGCTCTGCTCGCCTCGCGCCTCGGGGATGAAGGTCGAATAGAGCGAGTAGCTCGGCTCGTCCTGACCGGGCATCTGCATCGTCAGGTAGTAGGGCGGCTGCAGCAGCTGGCTTGCTGCATCGGCGGTCGGGTCCTTCGGCGTCGTCCACGCGTCTTCACGCGAGTAGAACGGGATCGCGTCGGTGACGTGGTAGCGGCCGAGCACCTCGCGCTGCACCTTGAACAGGTCGGAGGGGTAGCGCACGTGACTCATGAGGTCGCCCGACATCTTGCTCATCGGCTCGATCGTCGTCGGGAAGACCTTCTGCCAGGTCTGGAGGATCGGGTCCTCTTCGTCCCAGGCGTAGAGCGTGACCGTGCCGTCGTATGCGTCGACGGTGGCCTTCACCGAGTTGCGGATGTAGTTGACGTCATCGAATGCGAGCGTCGGGGCCTGGGTCTCGCTGTCGGCGATCGCCTCGCTCATGCTGACCTTGTTGGAGTACGGGTACTGGTCGGAGAGCGTGTACCCGTCGACGATCCAGACGATCTTGCCGTCGACGACCGACGGGTAGGTGTCGGTGTCGAGCCTCAGGTACGGCGCGACCTTCTGCACGCGCTCGACCGGGTCGCGGTCGTAGAGGATCTGCGAATCGGTCGTGACCTGGTCGGAGAGGAAGATCTGCTCTGACTGGAACTTCAGGGCGTAGACGAGCTTCGTGAAGGCGTTGTCGAGCTTCGGCCCGCCGTTGCCCTCGAAGGTCGTCTGCGTCTGGTCGGCGCCCTCGGAGCCCGACGGGTAGTCGAGCTCGATCGGCTTGGCATCCTTCGGCGCCCCCACGATCGAGTACGCGGGCGAGGACTCGCCGAAGTACACACGGGGCTGGAAGTCGCCGAGCACGCCCGACGACGGGATGCCGGACTGGAGGAACACCGGCTGACCGTCGACCGAGCGCTGGTTGCCCGCGGCGGCGACGAGTCCGTAACCGTGCGTGTAGACGAGGTGCGAGTTGAACCAGGTCTCGGCGTCGCCGAGGCCCGAGAGGTTCACGTCGCGCACGGCGACGACGGTGTCTTGAGAGGCGCCATCGATCTCGTAGCGATCGACGTCGAGGGCCGACGGGAACTGGTAGTACTGGCGGAACTGCTCGAGCTGCTGGAACGCGGGGCCGATCACGAGCGGGTCCATGAGGCGGATGCTCGCGGTCGTCGCGGCATCCGCTCGCAGCGCGCCCTGCTCGGCGTCGGTCTTCGCCTCGAACGGGATCTCCTCGACATCGGCGATGCCGTACGCGTCTCGGGTGAGGTCGATGTTGCGCTGGATGTAGGGCTCTTCGAGCGAACGCGCGCTCGGGTCGACCTGGAAGCGCTGGATGACCCACGGGTACAGCGACCCGATGAGGAGGCTCGACACGACGAGCAGCGCCGTGCCGACGAGCGGCAGGCGCCAACGGCCGATGATCGCCGTGATGAAGAAGAGCACGGCGACGACGGCAGCGATGGCGGCGAGGATGCCCCGCCCGGGGATCGTCGCGTTGACGTCGGTGTAGGAGGCACCCGTGATGAGCGTGCTCGTCTCGGTCACGGTCGCGTACTGGTCGAGCCAGATGCTGACGGCCTGCAGGAGCAGGTAGATGCCCGCGGTGACGGCGATCTGGATGCGGGCCGACTTCGAGATGACGACCTCGCGGCCGCTCACCCGAAGTGCTCCGTAGAGGTAGTTCGTGGCGATCACGAGCAGCAGCGACAGCAGCACGACCGCCGAGGCGAAGCCCACGATGGACCGGTAGAACGGGAGCTCGAACACGTAGAAGCCGACGTCGAACCCGAACTGCGGGTCGGTCGTGCCGAACGGCGTGCGGTTCAGCCACGCGAGCGTGCCCTCCCAGCGCGTCGAGGCCGAGACGCCGGCGAAGATGCCGAGCACGATGGGGATGCCGTACATCGCGAGTCGCCGCAGCGGCTCGAAGACCTCTTGGTACCGGTCGAGCTGCGAGTTCAGCTTCGCGTAGACGGGCCGCGAGCGGTAGGCGATCTGGATGGAACCCCAGACCGGCAGTGCCATGGCCGCGAAGCCGATGACGAAGAGCACGATGCGTGCGATCCACTCGGTGGTGAGCACCGAGAGGAAGCCGAGCTGGTCGTACCAGAGCACGTCGGCGTAGATGCCGGCGAAGGCGAAGAACGCGATGACGAGCACGGCGACGACGCCGATCGTGATCGCGATCGGAGCGCGCCTGCGCTGGACCCTCGGTTCTTGCGGCTGTGCTGACACTCTCGGCCTCGTGCTCGGTCGGGATGGGATCGGGATTCCATCCTAGGGTCGTATTCCTTTGAATCGCCTGTCACGCAGGGCAGGAGGCGTAGGACCCCGTCAGCTCGCCGTCGGCGACGTCTTCGACGATCGTTCGGGCCTGGTCGAGGGTCTCCACCGCGAAGACGGTGACCCCGTCGGGCACGTTGCCGCTCACTTCGTCGCAGTTCGATTCGGGGGCCAGGAACCAGTCGGCGCCGGCACCCTCGGCGCCCCAGAGCTTCTGACGGATGCCTCCGATCGGTCCGACCCGGCCGGCCGAGTCGATCGTGCCCGTGCCGGCGAAGATCTCGCCGCCCGTCATGGCCCCGGGCGTCAGCTTGTCGACGATGCCGAGCGCGAACATCATGCCCGCGCTCGGGCCGCCGACGTCGTCGAGCTGCAGCTCGACGTCGATCGGGAACTCGTAGACCATGCGCACGCCGATGCCGAGCACGGCCCTGCCGTCGCGCACGGTGGGCGTCACCTCGACGGTGAGGGGGGCGCCGTCGCGGATGATCTCGATCTGCGCCGGTTCATCCGCACCGTGCTCCTGCACCGCCGTCTGCAGTTCGTTGATCGAATGCACCTCGGTGCCGGCGAAGCTGACGACGATGTCGCCTTCTTCGAGGATGCCGTCGGCGGGCGACCCGTCGAGGAGCCCCGCGACGGTCACCTCGCGGGGGAAGTCGTACCCGAGCTCGACGAGCGCCGCCGCGATGGCGTCCTGCTGCGAATCGACCATCGCGGCCTGGTTCTGGGCGTCGCGGTCTTCGCTGCTGATGCCCGGGGGGAAGATCGCCTCGACCGGGATGACCGAGCGGGTGCCGTCGAACCAGGCGGTGAGCACCTCGAGCCAGCTCGGCGTCTGCCCCGGGCGCCCGACGACCGAGACCGTGAGGAGGTTGAGTTCGCCATCGGTGGGATAGGTCGTCTCATCGGGGATCTCGATGAGCGGCACCTCTTCGGCCTCGGCGTTCTCTGCGACGCCGAGGGTGTCGTACACCGGCCCGGGCTGCTCGATCACGTACGGCGAGGGGAGGAACGCGAAGAGCACGGCGATGACGATCGCGATGGTGAGCGCGATCCATCCGATGCGCTCCCGCAGGGGACGCCGCCCCGTGCTCGGTTCGGACTTCCAGCGGGAGTCCTCCGACAGTGGGGGCTCGTCGTCGAAGATGCTCAACCGACATCCTTCCGGGCGGGTGTTGGAACGCGCGTGCCGGCCCTGTTCGCGAAGGGCGGACACCCGGAACGCCCAGCCTAGGCCATTTCCCAGACACTCCGCCGTGCCCCCGCGTTACGGTTGAACCAGACGCGACTGGGAGGTGGCGAAAGTGGCCGATCGGCAAGATGAGCCCGACGACCGGAGCCCCGAAGACGAGTTCCGCGAGATGCTCCGCGAGATGCTGTCCGGCGGCGGTGGCATCGATCCCTCGAGCCTCGCCGGAGCGGCCGGCCTGCCCAACGACCCGGCGAGCCTCGCCGCCCTGTTCGCGCAACTGCAGCAGGCGATGAACAAGGCCGACGACGGAATCGACTGGACCGTCGCGGTGAAACAGGGCGAAGAGCGCGCCGCGACCGGTCAGCGCCAGATCGCCGATGATGAGCGAGCACGGTTCGACCAGGCGTTCCAGGTCGCCTCGCTGTGGCTCGACGAGGCCGTCGACTTCGGCGCCCTGCCGACCACGCCCGAGCTCCTGACGCGGCGCGCATGGGTCGCCGCCACGATGCCCATCTGGTCGCAGCTGGCCGAGCCGGTCGCGCTCTCCATCTCCGACGCCCTCACGCGGGTGATGAGCGAACAGGCTCCCGAAGAGATGCGCTCGATGATCGAGGGCGCAAGTCGCATGATGCGCGGCATCGGCGGGGCGCTCTTCGCGATGCAACTGGGCCAGGTCGTCGGCCAGCTCGCCACCGAGGTCGTCTCGGGCGGCGACGTCGGCATCCCTCTCCTCGACGACGGCCGAGCGGCGATCCTGCCGCAGAACGTCGCCGAGTTCGGCAACGACCTCGACATCCCCACCGACCAGATCGAGCTCTACCTCGCCGTGCGCGAGCTCGCCCACGCCCGCCTCTTCCGGCACGCGCGCTGGTTGCGACTGCACCTCATCACGGCGATCACGGCGTTCGCACGGGGCATCGACATCGACACCGAGCGCCTCGAAGAGCTCGCTGAGGGCTTCGACCCGTCGAACACCGAAGAACTGCGCAACGCCGTCGTCAACGGCGCGCTCATCCGTGCGAAGAGCGAATCGCAGCAGGCGGCGCTCGCCCGCCTCGAGACGATGCTCGCGCTCGTCGAGGGCTGGGTCGACGCAGCGACCGCCGACGCAACTGCTCGACTGCCGAAGTCCGTGGCGATCGCCGAGACGATCCGCCGCCGCCGCGCTTCCGGAGGCCCGGCCGAGTCCGCCTTCGCGACGCTCGTCGGCCTCGAGCTGCGCCCCCGTCGTCTCCGCGAGGCCACCGCCATGTGGCGCGCGGTCACCGATGCGGTCGGCATCGAGGCGCGCGACGCGCTCTGGTCGCACCCCGACCTGCTGCCGACGGCCGACGACCTCGACGACCCCGCGGCCCTCATCGCACGCCTCACCGGCACCGAGACGACCGAGGCCGACGACGAGTTCGACCAGGCGCTCGAGCAGCTGCTGCGCGGCGAGACCCCAGCGGCACCCGGCGAAGACGGCGAAGAACCCACGAGCTGACCCGCGGCAGGGCTCGAGGTTCCTGTGCGCTCGTCGGCCTGTGGACGGATTCCGTGATGCCCGCAGCGTTTCCGGCATGCTCTCGGCATGTCACCGCGCATCGACCCGATCCTCCCCATCGTGTGGCGCTCCCCCGCCGAGTTGCAGTTCGGCGCGACACCGCGCGTCGTGCTGCGCGATCCCGGAGCGTTCGAGACGGGACTGATCTCGGCGCTCCGGCACGGCGCCTCGGCCTCGACCCTCGAGACCATCGGCACCGCGCTCGGCGGCACCGCTGAGACCGTGCACGCACTCCTCGAGTTGCTCGCACCGGCCTTCGAACCGGCGACGGATGCCGCGGCATCCGTTCGATCGCCCCGATGCGTCGCCCTCGACGCACCGCGCGAGATCAGCGACCGTCTCGCCGAACACCTCGCACGCCTCGGCTACGAACCGGTGCCCGCCGCCGAAGCCGAGGTCGAGCACACGGCGCTCGCGGTCGTCGCGGCGACCTGGGTGGTCTCCCCGGGGCGGCACCTGCCGTGGCTGCGCGCCGACGTGCCGCATCTCGCGATCGTGTTCGACGACGAGGGCACCCGCGTGGGTCCGCTCGTCGAGCCGGGCGACGGGCCGTGCCTGCGCTGCCTCGAACTGGCGCGCCGCGACGACGACCCCGCGTGGCCCGTGATCGCCGCGCAGCTCGCCGGGCGCCCGGCCGCGAGCTGCACGCCGAGGGCGGTGCACGACGCCGCCGCGCTCGTGGCGTCGCTCGTCGACGACCGCCTCGCGGGCGCGCGCACTCCCCTGCGGGGCGCCTCGATCAGGCTCGGGCGCCCGGGCGAGACCGTGCCGACGACGCCGCACCGCCGGCACCCCGAGTGCGGGTGCCGAGTTCCTGCAGGAACCGCGACGGCTCCCGTTCGCCTCGATAGCCGCCGCCCTGACGCGGCCAGCTCAACTCGAGGCGCCGCCGTGCCCGCGTGATGCCGACGTAGAGCAGCCGCCGCTCCTCGTCGATCGCGTCGAAGCTCTTCGCATAGGCGATGGGCAGCATGCCCTCGGTGAGGCCGACGATGTGCACCTGGTCCCATTCGAGGCCCTTGGCCGAGTGCAGGGTCGCGAGCGTCACCGCGGCGACCGTCGGCTCGTGCTGCGCTTCGGCGCGGGCGCGGAGCTCGTCGGCGAACCCACGGAACGTCGTGCCGGGCGGTGCGTCGTCGACGAGCCGGGCGATCGCGTTCAGCGACTCCCATCGGGCGCGCACGGCGCCGGGGCCGTCGGGCGCCTGCGCGCTCCAGCCGAGCGCGCGCAGCACGTCGCTGACCGACTTGAAGAGCGGTTCACCGGCGACCGTGAGGGCGGCGGCGCGCAGGGCGTGCACCGCCTCGCGCACCTCGGGCTGGTCGAAGAAGCGCGAGGCGCCGCGCACACGCGAGGCGACTCCGACCTCGTCGAGCGCACGCTCGAGGATCGCCGTCTGCGAGTTCACGCGCATCAGCACCGCGATGGACTCGGGCGCGGTGCCGGCGTCGATGCTCGCGCGGATGCGGGTCGCGACGCCGCGGGCCTCGGCGAGGTCGTCGGCGTACTCGGTGATCGTGGGCTCGGCGTTCGGCTTCGACGCACCCTGCAACTTCGGCGGGGCCGGCGACTTCACGGCGGCGTGCGAGGACCTGCTGCTCGCCGGCGTCGTCGTCGTCGCGGCATCCGTCTCGTCGTCCGCGGTGACCGCCTCGAGCCGCAGCGCGCCCGCGCGCCCCCGCATGAGCCGGTTCGCCGTGTCGACGATCTCGGTCGTGGAGCGGTAGTTGCGTTCGAGGCGCACGACCGTGGCGCCCTCGTAGCGACGCTCGAAGTCGAGCAGGTAGTCGGCGCTCGCGCCCGCGAACGAATAGATGGTCTGGCTGGCGTCGCCGACGACGCAGAGGTCGCGGCGCCCCCCGAGCCAGAGGTCGAGCAGCTGCTGCTGTGCCGGCGAGACGTCCTGGTACTCGTCGACGATGAAGTGGCGGTAACTCTCGCGCACGTGCATGGCGACGGATGCCTCGGACTCGATCATGCCCGCCATGGCGAGCAGCACGTCTTCGAAGTCGAGCATGCGCCGCTCGTCCTTCAGCGACTCGTAGGCGTCGACGACGGCGAGGAACTGCTCGGCCGTGAGGTTGCCCGGCGCGCCGCGGGTGGCGAGGCGCGCCGCGTAGGTCTCGGGCCCCGACCCCGAGACCTTGCGCCACTCGATCTCTGCCGCGACATCGCGCAGGGTCGCGGTGTCGACCCGCACCCGGGCGCGCTCGGCGGCCTGGCCGAGCAGTCGCCCCTTGAACTCGAGCACGCGGGGCGCACCGCCACCGACGACGATCGGCCAGAAGTGGTTGAGCTGCGCGAGCGCCGCGGCGTGGAACGTGCGCGCCTGCACGGCGCCGGCGCCGAGTGCCCGCAGCCGCGCCCGCAGCTCGGCAGCGGACCGCGAGGTGAAGGTGAGCGCCATCACCCGCGCAGGGTCGTAGGTGCCCGACGCCACCCCATAGGCGATGCGGTGGGTGATCGCACGGGTCTTGCCGGTGCCGGCGCCCGCGAGCACGCACACCGGTCCGAGCAGCGCCTCGGCCGCGACACGCTGCTCGTCGTCGAGCGCGTCGAGCAGGGGGTCGGATGCGGCGGTCACGAGGTCGACCAGGACAGCCCGGTCCCCTCGACGCCGAGGGGCCCGCCGTACCAGCGTTCGAGTAGCCAGTGCGCGATCGAGGTGCCGCCCGGCAGGCCGACCTCACCGTGCGCCGCCACGATCTCGTCGCGGGAGAACCAGCGCAGTTCGAGGATCTCCTCGCCGTCGGGAACGGCCGAAGCCGGTGCGACACCGGGCGCGATACGCGCAGTGAACCCCAGCATCAGGCTCGCCGGGAACGGCCACGGCTGCGAGGCGACGTACTCGACGCGGTCGACGAGGATGCCCGCCTCCTCTTCGATCTCGCGCACCACGGCCGCTTCGAGCGCCTCGCCCGGTTCGACGAAACCCGCGAGCAGCGAGAAGCGGTGCTGCGCCCAGAGCGCGTTCGAGCCGAGCAGCACGCGGTCGTCGTCGTCGGTGACGAGCACGATGACGGCGGGGTCGGTGCGCGGGAAATGCAGGCTGTCGTCGACCGTGCAGCGCCGCGCCCAACCCGCCTGCACGGGAACCGTCTCGGCGCCGCAACGCGGGCAGCGACCATGGCTCTCGTGCCAATTGGCGATCGCGACGGCCTCGACGAGGAGAGCCGCGTCCCGATCGCCCAGCACCGCCGCCGCCTCGCGGAGTCCCTGCCACCTGGCCGCTTCGGGCTCGACGGTCGCCGCGGCATCCGCATCGAAGACCCGCAGCTCGAAGCGGGAGCCGCCCTCTCGGCCGAGGTAGCAGCGCAGCACCGGCTCGGGGAGCCCATGCGGGTGCATCAGTTGCACTGCCGGGGCCGAGCCGTCGACGCGTTCCTCGAGGAGCGCCTGCCCGCGGTGCACCGCGATGACGCGGGTCTCGGGGTCGGCGTCGAGCAACGCCTCGAGCTCGGGATCGGCGCGCAACGCGGCATCCCGGTCGATCGTCGTTCGCGCGAACACCGGTGATGTCGGTTCGATCACGTGCCACCCCTCGATGTCCGGGTCGGAGTCGGAGTCGGCCGGAAGGCGTGGCGGTCGCCCGCAGCCGCGAGATGCCTGCTTAAGCTGAATGCCATGGCCAGACCTCCACTCACTCTAGCCGCGTTGGCCACGGCGGCGGTGCCCGGACTCGAGGTGCGAGCGGTGCGTGCGCACACCCGCAAGAGCCACGGTGCATTCGACGCGGTGCTGCTGCGCACGACCGACGACCGCATGCTCGTGCTGCGGGTGCCCCGCTCGCAGTCCGCCGAATCCGAGCAGTCCGCCGACCTCGTGGCGCTCCGTGCGCTCACCCCGGGCATCCGCTCCCGACTGCCGTTCGAGATCCCCGAGGTCGTCGGACAAGCGCCCATCGACGGCACCCGTGCCGTCGTCACGTCGTTCGTTCCCGGAGCCGTGCGGTCCGCCGACGAACTCACCGAGCACGACGGCATCGCGACGTCGGTCGGCCTCGCCCTCGCCGCGATGCATGCGCTGCCGACCGGATTCATCGCCGACGCCGGCCTCTCACGCCAGACCGCCGACGAGTCGCACGAGGCCGTCGTCGAACTCATCGGCCGTGCCGCCGACACCGGCCACCTGCCCGCCGCGTTGCTGCGGCGTTGGGAGGAGGCGACCGACGACGCCGCACTCTGGCGGTTCCGCCCGACCGTCGTGAACGGCGCCCTGGCGGCTGATTCGCTGCTCGTCGACGGCGATGCCGTGACCGGTCTGATCGGCTGGTCGGCGCTCGCCCAGGGCGACCCCGCCCGCGACCTGCACTGGCTGCTCACGTCACGGGGCGCCGCCGCCGAGCGCGCACTCGACGCCTACTTCGGAGCTCGCGCCGGCGAGGCCGACGGGCACCTGCCGCAGCGCGCCCTGCTCTACGGCGAGCTCGAGCTCGCGAAATGGCTGCTGCACGGCGTCGAGGCCCGCGACGAGGCGATCATCGCCGACGCCGTCGGCCTGCTCGACGGTCTCGTCGAGAGCGTGCACGACCATTCGAGCGAACCGCTCTCCCCCGACACCGGACCCGTGCTCACCGTCGGCGACGTCGAGCGCATGCTCGACGAGACGCCGCGCGACGGCCTGCCGCGGGAGGCCGGGGCGAGCCTGCTCACCGACAGCTACGACTTCTCCGACCTCGAGCGCCGCGAAGCCGGTGAACGCGACACCGCGCCGTTCGACGCGACCGCGCCGATCCCCCTCGACCTCTCGGACTGGGGCGACGCCGCTCAGAGCGACGACGACAGCGCCGGTGCGGATGCCGCGACCGACGCCCAGGCCCGCCGCAACGCCGCCTCGTCGTAGATGGCGTCGGGTCTGATGACCTGATCGTCTTCGACGAAGTAGAAGACCGCGTCGATCGCGTCGGGCTCGATGCCCGCCCAATTCGCGTAGGCGAGGCGGTAGAGCGCGAGCTGCGTCTGCTTCAGTTCGAGGTCGTGCGCGTCGCGCGGGGCCTTGCCGGTCTTCCAGTCGACGACCTGGTGACGGATGCCGCGCCGCCCGAGTTCGCTCGACGGCTCGATGTCGAACACGGCGTCGAGCTTGCACACGAAGACGTTCTCGCCGATCGGCAGGTGCAGCTCGATCTCGACGGCCGACGGCTTGCGACCGCCCCACTCCGAGGCCTCGAAGGTGGCCTGCAGCTCGCGGAGCCGCTCGGCGGTGGGATCGGCAACCCGTTCGTCGAGCGGGATGTCGAGCTCGGCGTACACCTCGAGACCGTCGAGCGCGTCGATGGCGGCGGCCTCGAGCTCACCGGTCGAGCGCTGTTCGACCCACTGGTGGAACAGCGTGCCGATGCGGGTCGCCCGGTACGGCCGCTGCGGCATCGGCCGGCGCAACTGCGCGGCGACTGCGGCGGGATCGTCGACGTAGTCCTTGAACCGCGAGGCGGGCACGCGCACGGGCACCTCGGCGGTGCCCGGCCCCTCGGCGCGCCGTCGGCGTTCTTCGAGCAGCAGCCTGATGCGGTCGGCGAGCACCGGCCCGATGCCCTCGCCGCTCGGTCGCGCCGCCGCCGCGCGCACGGCCTCGGCGGCGGCGACGACGGCAGGTCGACGGATGCCGAGCGGGTCGAGCGGCCAGCGCACGCGTTCGGTCGAGCCGGCCCGCGGGTTCTCGTCGTGCTCGGGTGCGCCGGGCAGCACGCCGGCCTCGATCACTCCGGCGGTCACGAGTTCGCGGAGGAACGGGCTCGGCTTGCGCGGCGCCTTCTGGCTCGCCCACCACGACCCCGTCAGCAGCAGGTCGCTGCGCGTGCGGGTGAGCGCCACGTAGGCGAGGCGCCGCTCCTCTTCGGCGTGGCGCTGCTTGTTCTCTTCGGCGAAGTCGCCGACCGCGCGGTCGAAGTCGGCCTGGCTCTGCACGCCGCGCCACTGCAATTCGGGCAGCTCGTCGGCGTCGCCCTTGAACTCGTTGGGCAGCTCGCCGAACGAGAGCCAGCCCTTCGACGAGCGGGGCTTCGACGGCAGTTCGTCGTCGACCATGCGCGGAATCGCCACGACGTCCCACTCGAGGCCCTTCGATCCGTGGATCGAGAGCACCTGCACGGCGCCGGGCTCGGGCTCGTCTTGACGGGGTGCCAGACGGTCGCGCTGCTCGGCCTCGGTGAGCCAGCCGAGGAATGCGCCGAGCGTGGCGTGCTCGGAGACCTCGGCGAAGCCCGCGAGCAGTTCGTCGAACGCCTCGAGGCTCGGCGCCCCGAGCGGCTGGGCGGAGTTCGCGGCGACCTCGATGTCGAGCAGCAGTTCCTGCTGCACGAGGCTGACGAAGTCGACGAGGCCGAGCCCGGCACGGCGCCGCAGCGACTGCAACTGCGCGCCGGCCCGCCGCATGCGAGCGAGGCCGACGTCGCTGAACGCGGCGAGCGCCGAGTGCGAGTCGGGGGCCACGAGCAGGAAGTCGAGGGCGTCGACGATCGAGGGCGACTCGTCGGGTGCGATCGAGGCGCGGAGACCGGCGCGCACCTCGTCGCCGAGGCGCCGGGTCGAGAGGTCGCGATCGGCGAGCCACTTCGCGAGCGAGTGCAGCGCGGCGAGGTCGGCCGGGCCGATGCGCCAACGCGCGCCGCCGAGCACCCGCACGAGCTCGGAGCCTGCCGTGGGGTCGTTCAGCGCCCGCAGCACGCACACGAGATCGGCGATGACCGGCTGGTCGAGCAGGCCCGCCATGCCGAGCACGTGCACGGGGACGCCCCGGGCACGGAGCGCCGCGGTGAAGATGCCGACGTTCGCGAACGTGCGGCAGAGCAGCGCGCCGCTGCGGGGAGCAGGCTCGCCCGGGGCGCCCCGGCCGGCGCGACCGAGCCGTTCGGCGAACCACGTCGCGACGAGGTCGGCCTCCTGCTCGATGGTCTCGGCCCATGCCGCCTCGAGACGGCCCGGCTGCGCGAACGGCGAGGCCCCGAGCGGAGCCTTCGGGATGCCGGCGTCGAGCGGGAGGATCAGCGTGTTCGCACCCTCGAGCACGATCTTCGGGTTGCGCCAGCTCGTCGACAGGTCGTAGACCGCCGCGTCGCCCCGGGGCGCGAAGTCACGGCCGAAGCGCGCGAGGTTCGCGGCACTCGCGCCGCGCCATCCGTAGATCGACTGGTCGGGGTCGCCGACCGCCATGACCGACTGCTCACCGAACAGGGCCGAGAGCAGGCGCGTCTGCACGACGCTCGTGTCTTGGTACTCGTCGAGCAGCACGGTGCGATAGCGCTCGCGATGCGCGGCGACGACCTCGGGGTGTCGTTCGCAGATCGCGAGGGCGAGGGCGACCTGGTCGGCGAACTCGACGAAGCCCTGCTGCTGCTTCGCCTCGGCGTACGCGTCGGCGAGTTCGAGGAGCGGCGGCAGCGCACCGACGATGCCGAGGGCGTCGACGAACGACGCGAAGTCGGTGCGCTTGCGCGGTGCCTCGATGGGCAGCCCCTCCATCGCGAGGAAGTCGCGGGTCATCGCGCGCACGTCGCGGCTGTCGGCGACGTTCTCGGCGAGCGCGCGGCTGAGCGAGAGCACCGCGCCGGTGACCTTGTCGAGCGAGGCGTCGAGCTCGACCAGCCTCGGGTCGGCGGATGCCGCGACGACCGAGCGGGCGAGCTGCCAAGCGGATGCCTCGCCGAGCACGGCCGCGTCGGGTTCGCGCCCGATGAGCATCGCGTGCTCGCGGTAGATGGCGCTCGCGAATGCGTTGTAGGTGCCGACCGACGCGGACTCGAGCGGGTCGAGCGAGACCTCGGCGATGCCGAGCGAGACGAGCTGGGCGATGCGCTCGCGGATGCGCTCGGCGAGCTCGCCCGCGGCCTTGCGGGTGAAGGTGAGGCCGAGCACCTCGGGCACCGCGACATGCCCGTTGGCGAGCATCCAGACCACGCGGTTGGCCATCGTCTCGGTCTTGCCGCTGCCGGCCCCGGCGACGACGATGCTCTGGCCGTGCGGGTCGGCCTCGATCACGGCCCGCTGCTCGGCGGTCGGCGCGTGCAGGCCGAGCCTCGCGGCGATGTCGGCGGCGGCGATGCCGGTGGCCATGCGGCCCTCTGCGGCGCTCATGCCGACACCGCCGGCACGAGGTGCACGCGGTACTGCCAGCCGCCGAATCTCGATCGGTAGCCGAGCTCTGCCGGCCCCTCGAACTCGCTGCCCGACATGGTGCGTGCGACGGTGTCGAGCCGCTCGCGGAACTCCGTCTCGGCCTCGTCGTCGAACGGCTGCTGAGCGCGCTCGGTGAAGGCGTTGCCGCGCGTGGGCTTGGCCAGGTAGACGAGTTTCGCGCCGCCGAGCGTGCCGCTGTTCGGCACCTCGCCCGCCCGTGCTGCCAGCTGATAGGCGGCGAGCTGCGGGTGCGCGGCCGTCTCGGCGGCCGACGGCGGGGTGCGGCCGGTCTTCAGGTCGACGATCACCGTGGTGCCGTCGGTCGAGGCCTCGACGCGGTCGATCGTGCCCGAGATGCGCACGCGCCCGATGACGAGGGTGAAGCGCCCCTCGGCGCCGAGCAGCACCTTGCCGTCGTCGACGAAGTTCGCGAGGTAGTCGGATGCCCCCTCGGCCATGCGCCGGGCGCCGCGGCGCTCGCGCTCGGCCACCCAGCCCGCTTCGAACCGCAGTTCGCGCCAGCGCTCCTCGACGGCGGCCCACAGGGTCTCGATGCTCGTGTCGCCGTCGTCTCGGGCGCCGGCCTCTTCGACGACGGCGTGCACGATGGTGCCGATCGAGGCGGCCAGGCCCGACGGCGGCGAGGCGACGTGGTCGATGAACCAGCCGAGCGGTGACTCCTCTGCCCGATCGATCTGCGACGGCGAGACCGAGACGAGCGCCTCGGGGTCGCCCTCGAGGTCGACGAGCGGCGCCGTGGTCGACGGCTCGGCGAGGCCGTACCACTCATCGGGGTGGGCGCCGGGCACGCCCTGCTCGGCGAGGAGGGCGAGGGCGGCGGGCGCCTCGCCGCCGCCCGAGCTCGTCGCCTCTTCACGCAGGGCGCCGACGAGTCCGCGCAGATGCAGGGGGCGACGTCGGGCGGCCTTGATGCGCTCGATCGCGTAGCCCATGAGCATCGACGGCTGCTCGTCGTCGTTGGCGGTGCAGCTGAGCACGAGTTGCCGGCTCGCCCGCGAGGCGGCGAGCACGAAGAGCCGCAGCTCGTCGCCGCGCACCGAGGCCCTGGCCTCGGCGACCGTCTCGGGTGCGGGCAGCGGTGCCCCGGCGCGCGCTGCGGCGACGACGCGCGGCAGCAGCGCCGCGTGCAGCAGGGTGCCGCGAGGGCGGAGGTTCGGCCAGACGCCGTCTTGCAGGCCGGCGATCACGACGACCTCGAACTCGCGGCCGATGACGGCGGGCGGCGTGGTCACGACGACGGTCTCGGCCGAGCGCTGCGGTGCGAGGGAGTCTTCGGGCAGTTCGCTCGCGAGCACCTCGTCGACGAAGCGCACGGGCGGCGCGTCGGGCTCGCGCTCGACGAAGCGCTGTGCGGCCGCGAAGAGGGCCACTGCGGCATCGAGTGCGCGGTTCGCCTCTTCGGCCAGCACACCCGTGCCTGCGGCCTGCGCTGCCCACTCGGTGGCGAGCCCGCTGCCCTCCCAGATCGACCAGAGCACCTCTTCGATGGTGCCGCCGCGCAGGGCCACACCGCGGGCGGTCGCGAGCAGCTTCGCGAGCCGAGCCGCGCGCCGTGCGGGCGCCGCGTCGATGGTCTCGAACCCACCGGGAGCGCCGAGCGCCTCGACCAGCAGTTCGTCGGCCGTGCGCGAGCCCTCGTTCGCGAGTTCTTCATGCCGCAGGGCGAGCCGGAGTCGGCGCAGGCCCACGCTGTCGAGCCGGCCGATCGGCCCGGTGAGCACGGTGACCGCGAGCTCGGGGGTGAGCAGTTCGCGGTCGAGCACGAGCGAGGCTGCGGCGAGCAGGGCCGCGGCGGCGGGTGCGTCGCGCAGCGCGGTGCGCGCGGCGTTGCCGGCGGTGGGCACGTCGGCGAGCGCGAGCCCGCGCTCGAAGGCGGGCACATCGCCGCCCGAGCGCAGCACCACGGCCATCGACGACCACGGCACGCCGTCGAGCAGGTGGCGCTCGCGCAGCACGGCGGCGACGGCCTGGCACTCGGCCGCATGCGACGGCGCCTCGATGCCGAGCACCGCGGCGAGCGGGTCGGCTTCGACGTCGGCCGGCGTCTCGCGCACCGCCGATCGGTGCGTACCGCCGAGGGCGGTGCCGATGTGACCGCTGACCGACTGCACGATCGAGCGCAGTTCTGGTCGGCCCCGGTGCACGACCGGCAGTTCGACGCGTTGCACGGCACCGGTGCCGAGCACCGAGCCGAGCGAGCCGAGCAGCTCGGCGCGCCCGCCTCGGAATCCGTTGGAGGCGACATCGGGATCACCGAGGGCGATCACCGAGACGCCACGGGCGGCGAACGCCCCGAGCAGCGCGGCGGTCGACTCGGTCGCCTCCTGCGCGTCGTCGACGACGATGAGCCGCACGCGTGCGAGCAGGCCGAGGGCCGCCTCGGCCGAGGCATCCGTCGTGCTGCGACGCACGATCGCTGCGGCGAACGCGCCGAGTTCTGACGAGTCGTACTGGTTCGGGCGCAGCTGCGCCTTCACCTCGTCGTACTCCTCGAGGAACGCGGCGGCGGCGACCCACTCGGGCCGGCCGGTGCGCTCGCCGAGCGCGGCCAGCGTGGGCGCGTCGACGCCGTGCTCGACGGCCCGCATGAGCAGGTCGCGGAGCTCTGAGCGGAACCCCCTGAGCACCCGCACCTCGGGCGTCAGCGGGTCGGGCCACGCCGGCCCGAACCCGTCGCGGATGCCGCCCTCGAGCAGCTCGCCGATGATCTGGTCGTGCTCGGCGCCCGTGAGCAGCGTCACCGAGGTGCCCGTGAACGCCCGCACCAACTGGAAGGCGAGCGAGTTCGCCGTGCGCGCGAGCGGCCCCCGCGTCGTGACACCCAGCCGCACCGCGAGGCGGTCGCGCAGCGCAGTCGCCGCGACACGCGTCGCCGAGAGCACGAGCACCTCGTCGGTGGCGTGGCCCAGGCGCTCGATGCGGTCGGCGACGAGGTCGATCGCGAACGTGGTCTTGCCGCTGCCGGGGGCCCCGAAGACTGCCACGTGCTCGTCTGCCGCGAGCCTCGACACGGGGGCTTCGGATGTCGCGGTGACGTGCATGTCGGCAACGCTAACGGGTTCCGCCGACAGTGAACCTGCACCGGCCCCGCGAGCCGGTGTCGTAGGGTTGGCGCAAGAGCAGAAAGGCGTACCGTGGACGTTCGCATCGGCATTCAGAACTCCCCCCGTGAACTCGGATTCGAGACTTCGCAGTCAGCTGCGGAGGTCGAGCAGGCGGTCGCCGCGGCACTCGCCGGCCAGTCGCCGCTGCTGACGCTCACCGACGACAAGGGCACCCGCTACGTCGTGCCCTCGGCCGCGCTCGCCTACGTCGAGATCGGTTCAGAGGAGTCGCGTCGCGTCGGATTCGTCGCCTGACATGGAGCTCATCTTCGTCGTCGTCGGCGGCGCCATCCTGGGTCTTGCAACGCAGTTCGTCGTGCCGCTCCGGCACCTCAGGGGCGTGGCCGTGGGCTCGGCGATCGGCGCCGGCGTCGCCGCCGTCGTGTGGGTCGCGCTGACCTGGCTCGGCTGGGCATGGGACGGCGGATGGATCTGGGTCGCAGCCCTCGTCGCCTCGGCTCTCGTGCCGGCCGCGGTGCTGTACCTCATCTCCCCGCGCCGTGAGCGAGCGGATGCCGTGCTCTTCGAGCGCCTCTCCCGCCCGGGCGTCGTTCGCGCCTGACGCGAACCTCGCTGCCGCGCTGCCGTGCCGTCAGCCGTGAGCCCGACCACGCTCGAGCTGAGGGATCGGGGCGCGCTCAGGCCGTGAGGCCGAGCGCATCCATGCGGCGCGTGTGCGCGGCGATGAGCTCGGTGAAGACCGGCTCGACGTCGGCGCCGCGATCGCGCGAGTCCGACGCGCGCAGCGCCGACCGTGCGATCAGCAACGTGTCGCCGACGAGACTGCGGCCCCAGAGGGCGAGTCGGTCGGCGAGACCGGGCTCCGCCGCGATCGCCGCGAACAACTCGTCGTGCAGCACGCCCGCCGATGCCTCGTCTTCGGCGAGGATCGCGCGCACCCGCGTCGCGAGTTCACCGGGCAGGCCCTCGGCGAGCCGGGAGAAGTAGTCGTCGAGCATGCCGGCGGTGACATGGATGCCGAGCAGCAGCTCGTACCAGTCGGCCCCGGCGCTCGCCAGACGGAATCGCTCCGCCGCGGGCGCGAACGGCGCCATCACCTCGACGGGCTCGACGTCGAGGCGACGCAACTCGGCGATCAGCGCGTGGTGCTGGCGCAGCGCACCGCCTGCGGCGCGGCTGAGCCCCTCTTTCGCCGACAGCGTCGGCGCCGTCGCGACGGAGCGTGCGAGCGACTCGAAGAACTCGAGCTGGATGTAGGCGGCCTGCCCGAGGAACGGCACGGGCTCGGGAACGAGTTCGGTGAAATCCACCTTCGCGAGCGCGGTCGGCGCGACACGCGGGCGCAGCCGAGGCATCTCGGGGCGCGGAAGGCGCCGATTCGACCAGAAGACCACGCAGACAGCCTATCCGAGGCAGTGCGGGAGTCTCGGCTCCAGAAGACCACGCAAACGGCCCATCCGGGGCGTTCAGGGAGTCTCGGATAGGGTAGAGGGTGCATGCGGGCGATGGATCCGCAGCCGTGCGCCTGGAGTTGAGAACGGGGCGCGCATCCGACCGCCACCTCGAGCAACACGAACAGGCAGACTTTTGACCACATTCACCGACCTCGGCATCGCGTCCGACATCGTCGACGCCCTCGCCGGGAAGGGCATCATCGATGCCTTCCCCATCCAGGAACAGACCATCCCCCTCGCCCTCGCGGGCCAGGACATCATCGGCCAGGCCAAGACCGGCACGGGCAAGACCTTCGGGTTCGGCCTGCCGATCATCCAGCGCCTCGGCGACGACCCCGAGGGTGGCGTCAAGGCGCTCGTCGTCGTGCCGACCCGTGAGCTCTGCGTGCAGGTCACCGAAGACCTCGAGCTCGCGACATCCAATCGCCCGACCAAGATCGTGTCGATCTACGGCGGCAAGGCCTACGAAGGCCAGATCGAGCAGCTCAAGGCCGGCGCGCAGATCGTCGTCGGCACCCCCGGGCGCCTCCTCGACCTCGCCTCGCAGCGCCTCCTCTCGCTGAAGAACGTGCAAGAGATGGTGCTCGACGAGGCCGACAAGATGCTCGACCTCGGCTTCCTCGCGGACATCGAGAAGCTCATGGCGCAGACGCCCGCGACTCGCCACACGATGCTGTTCTCGGCCACGATGCCGGGACCGATCGTGGCACTCGCGCGCCGCTTCATGGTGCGCCCCATCCACATCCGCGCGACCGACCCCGACGAGGGCCTCACGCAGGCGAACATCAAGCACCTCGTCTACCGGGCGCACTCGCTCGACAAGGACGAGGTCATCTCGCGCATCCTCCAGGCCGAGGGCCGCGGCAAGACCGTGATCTTCACGCGCACGAAGCGCGCGGCGGCCAAGCTCGTCGAAGAGCTCAACGACCGCGGCTTCAACGCCGCGGCGGTGCACGGCGACCTGAACCAGGACCAGCGCGAGCGCGCCATGGCCGCCTTCAAGGCCGGCAAGAAAGACGTGCTCATCGCCACGGATGTCGCGGCGCGCGGCATCGACGTCGACGACGTGACGCACGTCATCAACCACACCATCCCCGACGACGACAAGGCGTACCTGCACCGCGTGGGCCGCACCGGCCGCGCCGGCAAGACCGGCATCGCCGTGACGTTCGTCGACTGGGACGACCTGCACAAGTGGGCGCTCATCAACCGCGCCCTCGAGTTCGGCCAGCCCGAGCCGACCGAGACGTACTCGTCGAGCCCGCACCTCTTCTCCGACCTCGACATCCCCGCCGGCACCAAGGGCCGCCTGAAGCCGTCGTCCGCGGTCGCCGCGCCGACGCGCTCGGCCACGGCCGGACGCAGCGAGGGCCGCTCCGGCGGTCGTTCCGAGGGCCGCTCCGGCGGTCGTTCCGAGGGCGGTTCCGAGCGAGCGGATGCCGGCGCGGAGCGCGCCCCCCGTACCCGCAGCCGTAACCGCACGCGCGGTGGCAAGCCGGCCGGCGAGACCGCGGGCGTCGCCCCCGAGTCCGCGTCGACCGAGGCTGCTGGAGCGCCCGCAGCTCACGCTGCCCCGGCCGAAGCCGTCGCCGTCAAGGAGCCCGGCACGGGCACGCACGACGGCAAGGGCCACGAGCACCACGACGGCAACGCCGCTCCCCCGCGTCGCCGCCGTCGCCGCGGCCCCCGCACCGGTGGCACCACGCCCCAGGTGTAACCAGCAGATACGTCTCAGCGCCCGCTCGGCTTCGGCCGGGCGGGCGCTGTGCGTTCGGCGGCTTCACGCCGGAGGACTTTGCACGGATACCTACTGTCGAAGGTCCTGTCGCAGTCGGTCGGCCGTCGCGACATCTGCGGCGTCGTGGTGCGTTCGGGGCCAGGTCCAGGCGGAGCGCAGGATGAAGGCCAGGAGCAGCACCTCCATTCCGATGGAGAGGCCGTAGAAGAAGGCCCACTCCCAGGTCGCCCCTGCCGCATTGAACACCGAGTACGGGATGTAGAGCGATGCCACGATGAGGTTCGTGGCGCGGTTCACCCGGGCGGGCAGCGTCATGGAGAGCATCACCATCAGGGCCGGGATCGCCACGGACGCGAGCATGACGGTCAACAACGTCGGGCTGACGTCGAACCTCCAGACGAGGCCATTGAGGATGCCGTCGACGACGCCGGGCTTGTAGAGGTTGAAGAAGTCGACGTAGATGTACAGGAACATGAAGCTGGTCCATGCGGCGGCGAGCTTGGCTCGCACGGAGATCGGCGGGTCGGCGAGCACGTTCGGAGTGTGCGTTCGGATGGTCATCGGTTCGTCTTTCGAGAGGAGCGGTCCGTCCGCCGGAGTGGCGGCAGGTTTGGGCGTGCAAGCGCACGGGTCGGGTCGTTCTTCGGCGGTCCGGTTGTCAGACGGTGATCACGACCTTCCCTCGGGTGTGGCCGGCCGCGACATGGCGGAGTGCGTCGGCTGCGTCATCGAGGGGGTAGGTGCGGTCGATGACGGGCGTGATCTGCCCGGTCGTGAGCAGGTCGGCCAGGGTGAGCAGGTCCTGGCGCTTCTCGACCGACGTGAAGGGCTTCAGTTGCTGACGGGTGAACCCGGACAGCACGTGCGCTGTGACGATTCGTCCGATGGGGCCGAGCCAGCGGCCGCCGTGACCGCTGTTGGGGATCAGGGTGCCGGTGGGCGTCAGCGCTCGGCGGACAGCCGCGAGCGGCTGGGCTTCCACGTTGTCGAGGATGACGTCGTAGCGCTGCTCGGCGCGGGTGAAGTCGGTCTTCGTGTAGTCGACGACGTGGTCGGCACCGAGCGAGCGGACCAACTCGACGTTGCGGGTGCTGCACACCCCCGTCACCTCGGCACCGAGGGCCTTGGCGATCTGTACGGCGAAGGACCCCACACCGCCCGACGCGCCCGTGACCAGCACCGTCTGTCCCGGCTGAACGTGTGCGATCTTGCGCAAAGCCTGCAACGCCGTCAGGGCTGACGTGGGCACCGCTGCCGCGTGCACGACCGACAGGTTGGCGGGCACGGACACGAGGTTGTCCGCCGGGACGCAGGCGTACTCCGCGAGCGTTCCAGCGGTGCTCCAGCCGAACACCTCGTCGCCGGGGCGGAGCGCGGTGACGTCCTTCCCGACCGCTGCCACCACGCCTGCGAGATCCCTGCCAGGGATGCCGTGGCGCGGCCGGCGGAGCCCGAACACCAGGCGCACCACGTACGGCTCCCCGGTCATGACGAAGTAGTCGCCAGGATGCACCGCGGCCGCACCCACCTGGACGAGCACCTCGCCTCGACCGGGCGACGGGATCCCGACCTCGGACGACGCGAGCACTGACGGCGGGCCGTAGCGGTGCTGGACGGCGGCCCGCATTGTCACCGCCCCGGCCCCACCCGCCCCCGACACCAGGCGTTTTCCTGCATTCGATCGCTGTTCGATTCCCACAGAAGACTCCTCACATCCGAGTGGCGACGTCGCTGTCGTACGCTGTACTTCGTACGCTGTACCACGCGTAGTACACCGTACTATTGTCGTACGCTGGACGATTGTCAAGCCGTTTGAGCGAGCGAGGGGACCCGTGTCTGCGAAGGAACGACGCCAGGTCACGTCAGACGCCGGGCTGAGCAAGCAGCGAGTGGTGGCCGAGGCGGTCCGGCTCGCCGACCGCGAGGGGGTCGACGGGCTGAGCATGCGCCGGCTCGCTGGCGAGCTCGGCGCGGGAGCGATGTCGCTCTACTACTACGTGGCGAGCAAAGACGAGCTGCTGGACGCCATGATCGACATCGTGTTCGAGGAGATCGAACTCCCGCCCGAAGACACCGACTGGCAGTCGGCCATGCGACAGGAGGCGGTCTCCACCCGACAGGTGCTCGCACGCCACCCGTGGGCGATCAGCCTGATGGAGTCGCGGACGACCCCGGGTCCCGCGAACCTCCGCCACCGCGAAGCGGTCACCGCCTGCCTGCGAAAGGCCGGCTTCTCGGTCCTGACGGCGACGCACGCCAACTGGACACTCAACAGCTATGTCTACGGTTACGCCCTGCAGGCGTCCAGCCTGCCGTTCGAAACCGCCGACGAGCTCGCGGACATGACCGAGGACGTCTACCTGCCCCAGCTTCCTCCTGACGAGTTCCCCTACCTCAACGAGTCCGCCGCGGCGCTCGTCGCTGCCGGCTACGACCCGACGGAGGAGTTCATCTTCGGCCTCGACCTCGTCCTGGCCGCCCTCGAACCCCTGAGAGTCTCCGCATAGCGACGCTCAGTCACGGGCAGGCAGACCCCATGTCCTGCTGAATTTCGTTTCGCGTTCAGCGTGCGATCGTCGACGTCGGCACGTCGATTCGTTCGCCGGCATCAGTTGCGGGGCCACCACGCTCGGCGACGGTGCCCTCTGTTGAGGTCGACACGTACCGCCAGGCCCACATGGTCAGCACGGCCGTGAGCAGGATCATGATCACCGCGAGTGGAACATGCAGAGCGGTCAGGCCGCGGAATCCCGCGAACGCCAGCAACGACATGAACGCGAGCAAGGCGACGGTCGCCCAGATCGGCCAGCGAGGCGCCTGCCCGAGTCGACGTGCGAGCACCGCGGCGATGATGCTGAGGATCAACGCGATACCCGCCACCGTCGCCATTTCGCGATGCCACGCGAACGCCGACGACAGCCCGCCCATGAACAGGCCGGCCAGCACCGCCTGACCGAACATGAGGAGCGCGGTCACCGTCAGCGAGACCCGCAGGAACCGCATCGGCCACCGGCGGGATTCGCGAGCCGGGTCATTGATCGAGGACATGATCGGAGCCTATCCATTAGATCCAAATGGATCAATTGCAATTGGATCGAATTTGAGACAATCGACCATGAGCAATGACAGCGGGCAGGTCTCGATCGAGGTGGGGCTGCTGCTCCACCAGGTCTACACGCTGGCGACGCACCGGTTGAACGACGCGCTGCGGCCCATGGACCTGGCCAGTCGGCACGTCACGGTGATGTTCCTGATCCGCGACGGCGTGCAGACCCAACGCGACCTCGTCGCGCGACTCAACACCGACAAGACCGGCATGGTGCGAGTGATTGACGACCTCGAACGACTCGGCTACGTCACGCGAACGCCCTCGACGCTCGACCGCAGGGTCACGATCCTCGCCCTCACGACCAACGGCGAAGATGCCCTCCGGACTGCGCAGCAGCACACCAAGCGTGTCTCAGCAGAGCTCTTCCACGCCGTCAGCCCCGACGAGCTGCGCCTGCTGAAGTCGATCCTGCAGCGCACACTCGCCCCGATCGGTGAGTGACGATAATCACTGGCGCCGTTGGTCGGCGCCGGCCGCCCCGCGGGCAAAGGCCGCGATCCGCTGCTCGAGCCGTGCCTTCGCTGCGGGCCATTCGTCCGCGAGGATCGAGTACACGGCGGTGTCACGCCAGCTGCCGTCCGCTCTCTTCTGATCGCGCCGCAGGACCCCCTCGAACTCGGCGCCCAGTCGTTCGATCGCACTGCGGGATCGCGCATTCACCGAGTCCGCCTGGATCCTGACCCGGTTGAAGCCGCTGTCGAATGCGAGACCGAGCGTGAGCAGCTTGGTTTCGGGGTTCACGATCGTGCCCCATGCCTCGGGGCAGTATGCGGTAGCTCCGAGGTGTGCGCTCTCGTGTTCGAGATCGAAGTCGCCCATCCACGTCGCGCCGACGACACGGGCCTTCCCAGTCCTGGTCGAAGAGCGGATCGTCCAAGCGAGCGAGGCCGCATCGCCGTCGAAGTAATAGGACGCTGCGAACACGCGGAATTCGTCGAGGTTGGTCGGCAGCGCCGCGATGCCACCGCCGAATCCGCCCACGAAGACCTCGTGTCGGGCCAACGCCTGGTACAGATCAGGGATGTCGGAAGCCAACATCGGTGTCAACCTCACGGCGGAGCCGACGAGCTCGCGGGGCGCTGGAAGCGTTGCGGTCATCGAACCAGTGTCACACCTCACCTTGTCCGGATCGTTCACCCCGCTCCTCCCGCCGAAGTCGCACTGCTTGTCGCCCCGACCCGGGCGACGAGACCACGACGAACGGCCAGGCGTCGCAAGCGGCGATCGGATGCACGGGCGTGAAGCCGCAGGCTCGTGAACGCCTGCTCACCTGTCGGAATCATCGCCACCTCATTCCAAGCCAAGGAAGCGGAATCGATGGTCCGTTGTCCTCATCTTGGAGAGCGGTACATTCCGACATCGTTCATTTCGTGCCACCGACCGCGTCGGCACAGGTCAACCACCTGCGGGCGTGATCACCGTACTTCATGATTCGGCCGCTCGCCTCATGGGGTCGACTACGGCAGCACCGGCGCCGACCCGCGCCCTTCGGCGATGATCGCCTCGACGACGTCGGGCGCCGTGCGGCACTCGCCGAGCCGGTTCGGCTTGCCGGTGCCGTGATAGTCGCTCGAGCCGGTGATGCGCAGCCCGAAGCGCGAGGCGAGCGCACGCAGTCGCGGCTTCGCATCCTCGCGGTTCTCGGGGTGGTCGATCTCGAGCCCGAAGAGACCGGCCTCGACGAGCTGCTCGAGGCGTTCGGGCGGAATCACGCGCTCGGCGCCGCGCGTGCCCGGGTGCGCGAGCACGGGCACCCCGCCGGCTTCGCGAATGAGCCGCACGCCCGTGAGCGGATCGGGCGCGTAGTGCGGTCGCGCGTAGCCCGCGCGCGGGTGCAGGATGCCGTCGAACGCGGCCGAGCGCGTGGCGGCGTGGCCGCGGGCGACGAGCGCGTCGGCGATGTGCGGGCGACCGATCGTCGTGCCCTCGACCGTCTGGGCGAGCACGTCGTCCCAGGTGAGGGGGTAGTCGCGTCCGATGCTGCGCACGATCGCCTCGGCGCGGGTGAACCGCGACTCGCGGATGTGCGCGGTCTCGGCGATGAGCGCCTCGTCGAGTGGGTCGATCAGATAGGCGAGCATGTGCACGCTCGTGTAGCCCTCGCGGGTCGAGAGCTCCATGCCGGGGATGAGGGCGACACCCGTCTCGGGCACGGCCGCGGCGGCCTCGGCCCATCCGCTGGTCGTGTCGTGATCGGTGAGCGCGACTCCCCAGAGGCCGGCGCGCGCCGCCTGCCGCATGAGCTCGGCGGGAGCCTCGGTGCCGTCGGAGACCGTCGAGTGCGTGTGCAGGTCGGCTTGGCCCGCGACGACGGTGGCTTCTGGCATCCTGCAATGCTATCCGGGGCCGCCCCGGGGACGAGCCCGAGGCGACTTCACCGGGGACTCCCAGCCGATCGGCAGTGCAACGACCGGCATCCGCCCGGCCCACTCGCCTAGGGTTGGTGGATGCTCCCCCGCATCCTCGGCTGGGCCATCGTGCTCGGCACCGCAGCCGTCGCGCTCGTGCTCCTGTGGCCGCAGGCCTTCGGGCTGCAGAACCAGTGGGTGGCCGCGCACGTCGTCGCCCTGCGCGGCACCGCGGCAGCCGGCGGCATCCTCGCGCTGATCCTCTTCCTGCTGCTCGCCCTCGCGCGGCCGATCCGAGTCTTCGCCTTCGCGATGGCCGTCGTGTTCGCGCTCTTCGCGGCGGGCAACGTCGCGGTGCTGACCGCTCGCGGCTTCGGCGGTTCGACCGCCGAGTCCGGCCCCGACTCCGTGACGGTGCTCTCGTGGAACACCCTCGGCGAGGTGCCCGAGGCGTCGACGATCGCCGACCTCGCCCTCGAGCGCGGAGCCGACATCGTCGTGCTGCCCGAGACCACCGAGCCGATGGGCGAAGAGGTCGCGATCGCGATGCGCGAGGGCGGCAGCCCGATGTGGGTGCACACGGCCGCCTACGACGACATCGCGAAGGCCCGCTCCACGACGATCCTGATCAGCCCCGACCTCGGCGACTACGACGTGATCACGCCCGAGGTCCCGGGCCCGCCCGGCAACACGAACACGGTGCCGAGCGTCGTGGCCGACCCGGTCGACGGCGACGGGCCCCGCATCGTCGCCGTGCACGCCGTCGCGCCCATCCGCTGGGAGCTGCGCAACTGGCGCAGCGACCTCGACTGGCTCGCCGAGCAGTGCGCCGGCGACGACGTCATCATGGCGGGCGACTTCAACGCCACGGTCGATCACTTCGCCGGTCATGGCATCGACGGCGGCGACATGGGCCAGTGCGCGGATGCCGCGGCGCAGGCCGGTGCCGCCGGTCTCGGCACCTGGCCCACCGACGTGCCCCCGTTCTTCGGCAGCCCGATCGACCACGTGATGGCGACCCCGAACTGGAGCGTCGAGGCGTTCGAGGTGCTCGAGGGCTTCGACGACGCCGGCAGCGATCACCGGCCGATCGTCTCGACCCTCGTCGAGGTCGACTGACAGCCGACGGTGCGAGAATGGTCGGCATGGCCAACACCAGCGACACCTCCACGACCGAGACGGCGGCTCCGGCCACGACCGCGAGCGAGGAGACGGTGCGCGACGCGAACCGCTCGACCACGCCCGGCTCGGAGGGCTTCAAGAACTTCATCGGCAGCGGTTGGGCCGAGCGCGACGAGACGCTGCCGCAGGCTCGTGAGCAGGCATCCTTCGCGGCCGCACGCCGGGCGAAGGTCTCGGCGGCGTTCACCGGCCAGCGCCTCATCGTGCCCGCGGGCGACATGAAGCAGCGCGCCAACGACACCGACTACCCGTTCCGCGCGCACTCGGCGTTCGCACACCTGACCGGCTGGGGTTCCGATGCCGAGCCCGGCGCCGTGCTCGTCTTCGAGCCGACGACCGACGGCCACGAGGCGACCGTCTACTTCCGTGAGCGCGCCGGGCGCGACTCCGAGGAGTTCTACGCGAACCCCGCGATCGGCGAGTTCTGGATCGGCGCGCGCCCCTCGCTCGCGCACGTCGCCGCAGATCTCGACCTCGCGACCCGCGGGCTCGAGGAGTTCGACCGGGTCATCGACGCCGTCGACTCGGCGACCCTCGTGCTGCGCGAGGCCGACGCATCCGTCACCGAGCGCGTCGACCACGCCCGCATCCGCTTCGCCGCCGAGCAGGCGCTGTCGACGAACGCCTCCGACGCCCCGTTCTCGATCGAGGTCGGCGGCTCGCACGAGCCCGACGCCGGACTCGCCCGCGTGCTCTCCGAACTGCGTCTCGTGAAGGACGCGTTCGAGATCGCCGAGATGCGTGCCGCCATCGACGCGACGCAGCGCGGCTTCACCGAGGTCATCGGCGAGCTCCCCCGCATCACCGCAGAGGTGCGCGGCGAGCGCGTCATCGAGGGCGTCTTCGCGACCCGTGCCCGCCTCGACGGCAACGACGTCGGCTACGACTCGATCGCCGCCGCCGGCCCGCACGCCACGATCCTGCACTGGACCCGCAACGACGGCCCAGTCGTGCCCGGCGACCTCGTGCTGCTCGACGCCGGCGTCGAGATGGACAGCTACTACACGGCCGACATCACCCGCACCTTCCCGGTGAACGGCACGTTCTCCGAGGTGCAGCGCAAGATCTACGAGGCCGTGCTCGAGGCAGCCGACGCCGCGTTCGCGATCGTGAAGCCCGGCATCGTGTTCCGCGAGGTGCACGCGGCCGCGATGCAGGTCATCGCCCGCAAGACCGCCGAGTGGGGCTTCCTGCCCGTTTCGGCTGAAGAGTCGCTCCAGCCCGACAACCAGTTCCACCGCCGCTACATGGTGCACGGCACCAGCCACCACCTCGGTCTCGACGTGCACGACTGCGCGCAGGCGCGGCGCGAGATGTACATGGACGGCGTCGTCGAGGCCGGCATGGTCTTCACGATCGAGCCGGGCCTCTACTTCCAGCCCGACGACCTCACCGTGCCCGCGGAGTTCCGCGGCATCGGCGTGCGCATCGAAGACGACATCCTCGTCACCGATGACGGCGCCGAGAACCTCTCGGCCGGCATCCCCCGCACGGCCGACGAGGTCGAGGCGTGGGTGCGCGGCGGCGCACGGTAATCGAATCGTGATCGGCTGCGGGGCATTCCCTGAATCGTTCTCGCAGTCCGTCGAGTAGATTCCGGGAATGACCCGGATCCCGTCGCTCGCCGCCGCCCTCCTCGCAGCGGTGACCATCCCCCTCCTCCTCAGCGCCTGCGTGGCGGGCGCGTCGAGCACCCCGAACGAACACGCGACCTCGTCACCGGCGACGACCGCCGCGTCTGAATCCGAGCCGACGCCCGAACCGGCGGCGCCCGTCGAGGTCGACCCCTCGCTCTACCTCGAGGAGTACGTGCCAGGCGTGGTGTTCGGGGTCGGTTCCGGTGCCGTGAACTGCCAGCTCCAGGAGCCGTCCGGCGACCCTGCCGTCGTCGCGTGGGGTTGCGCGGTCTTCCTGGATCAGGAATGGCAGTGGGAGGACACTGCGTTCGCCGAGTACTGCGCGCAGCTCGAGGAGCTCGAGGAGCTCGGTTGCCGAAACGGCCTCGTCGTGCACGGTGAGGAGGCTCCGGCGCCGCGTCGGAACACCGATGCCGACTTCGGCGGCGTCCAGGCATCCCACGTTCTCGCTGCGGGCGAGCGCATCACCGTAGGGGACGTGTCATGCGAGCCGGTCGGCGACGGAGTGCGCTGCGAAGACGTCTCGAGCGGTCACGGCTTCACGCTGTCGGTCGCGGCGATCGACGCCTGGTAGCCGTCAGGCGCCGGCAACGGGGCGAGCGGCCCGGCGCGCCTGCCACCACGCCCAGAAACGGGCGAGCTGGCGCTTGGCGAACGCGGCGACCCGCTTCGCCCACGCGAACTCGGTGCCGAGAATGGCGAGGCCGAGGAAGACGATGAGCCACCCGGGCCCGGGCAGCGGCACGAGCAGCAGTCCCACGGTCGCGATCATGCCGCCGAGCACGGCCACGGCCACGCGGTAGGCACGGCGCAGGCCGGGCCTGCGTTCGATGCGGCGACGGATGGCGCGGAGCATCCGCATGATCGGCCGATCAGGTCGCTCGCCCTCGGCGATCTCTCGATCGATCTCGTCCCTCGTCACCATCCGGTCACGATATATCGCGAGTCTGGGAAGTCGCCTCGACCTCGGGAGGTCGCAAGCGGTGAGGGTCAGCGCTCCGAAGCGGGCGGATCAGCGACCGTCGACGCTCCGGCGCCGTCGGTGTCGGCCTGCGGCGCAGCGGATGCCGCATCGCCGGCGTCGGCCGTCGGCGCGAGTTCCCCGTAGCGTGGGCGAGCGGGAGCCTGAGAGGCCCGGGCCGCCTCGGCGGCGGCGCGCTTCGCGGCATCCGTCGCCTCGCCGTAGCTGAGCGGTCGCCCGCCGTTCTCGACCGGCAGGTTCGCCGCGGGCCGCTCGGGCGCCGGCGCGTCGACGCCGAGCACGCTGCGGGCGCGATCGACGTGGGCGCTCTCGGCGATGATCGCGTACCGAGTCGCGAGCACCTGGCCGACCGAGGTGAAGTCGCGTCGGCGGCGGTTCAGCGAGTACGAGACGACACTGAAGATCATGCCGAACCCGGCGCCGATGAGCACCGCCGAGATGAGGATGCCGACCGAGGCGCCGGTCGGAGCGAAGATGAAGAAGAGCAACCCGAGGAAGGTGCCGAACCAGGCGCCCGATAGGGCCCCTGCGCCAGCGGCACGGCCCCAGGTGAGCTTGCCGGTGATGCGCTCGACGCTCGTGAGGTCGGTGCCGACGATCGCGAGCTCCTTCACGGGGAACTCGGCCTTGGCGAGTGCGTCGACCGCGGACTGCGCCTCGGCGTAGGTCTCGAAGCTCGCCACCGTCTCCCCCTTGGGCAGGATCGGGTAGGCGCGGCCGACACGGCCGCCGAACGGCGATTGAGTGCTCACCCGGTCATTCTCCCACGACGCGCGCCCCGCAGGCCGGGAAGCGGGCCGCGCACGAGGCATCCGGGACTAAGTTGGAACCGTGAGCGCCACGAGAGTCTTCGTCGCCCGACTCGCCGGGTGCGCCGTCTTCGACCCCGCCGGTGATCGGGTCGGCAAGGTGCGCGACGTCCTCGTCGTGTACCGCAAGAACGACCCTCCGCGCGTCGTCGGCCTCATCGTCGAGATTCCCGGCAAGCGCCGCGTGTTCGTCTCGATCGGCCGGGTCACCTCGATCGGCGGCGGTCAGATCATCACGACCGGGCTCATCAACCTGCGTCGCTTCGAGCAGCGCGGCGGCGAGGTGCGCGTGATCGCCGAGATGCTCGGCCGCAAGGTCGCCTTCACCGACGGCTCGGGCGATGCCACGATCGAAGACGTCGCGATCGAGGAGCTCGAGCCCGGCGAATGGCAGGTCGACCAGCTCTTCGTGCGCCGGCCGAAGGGCGCTTCCCCGTTCTCGAAGGGGCAGTCGGCCTACGTCACCTGGCGCGAGGTGCGCGAGGTGAACCCGCCGGGTGAGGCGCAGTCGGCCGAGCACCTCATCGCGTCGTACTCCGAGCTGAAGCCGGCCGACCTCGCGAACACGCTCCTCGACCTGCCCGCGCAGCGTCGTCAGGAGGTCGCCGAAGAACTCTCCGACGACCGACTCGCCGACGTGCTCGAAGAGATGCCCGAGTCCGACCAGGTCGTGATCCTCGCGGGCCTCGGCGACGACCGCGCCGCCGACGTGCTCGACCACATGCAGCCCGACGACGCGGCCGACCTCATCGCGCAGCTCCCCGAAGAGCGCGGCGAGCACCTGCTCGAGCTCATGGAGCCCGAAGAGGCCGACGACGTGCGCTTCCTGCTCTCCTACGGACCCGACACCGCCGGTGGTCTCATGACTCCCGAGCCGATCATCGTCTCTGCCGACGCGACCGTCGCCGAGGGTCTCGCCCTCATCCGTCGTCACGACCTGCCGCCCGCCCTCGGTGCCGCGGTCTGCGTGACGCTGCCGCCGTACGAGCCGCCGACCGGACGGTTCCTCGGCATCGTGCACTTCCAGCGGATGCTCCGCTATCCCCCGCACGAACGGCTCGGCACCCTCATCGACCAGGGTCTCGAGCCCGTGCGCGCCGACACCTCGGCCGCCGAGGTGAGCCGCATCCTCGCGAGCTACGACCTCGTGTCGGTGCCGGTCGTCGACGAGAAGCATCGACTCGTCGGGGTGGTGACGATTGACGACGTGCTCGACTACCTCCTGCCCGATGACTGGCGAAGTCATCCCGAAGATACCGAGGTCGGGCGCCGCGCAGCCGCGCGAGCCCAGCTGACGACGGGGAGTATCCCCATCTCGAACGGAAGGAGGGCAGGAGATGGCACGCGCTGACGCCGACGAGCGGCGATTCGACACCCCGAAGGGCACTCGCCGTGCCCCGTCCTTCCGCGGCTCGGGCGACAGCGACCGCTTCGGCCGCTTCACCGAGTGGGTGGCGCGCGGCATGGGCACGCCCGGCTTCCTGCTCGGTCTGTCGGTGTTCGCGATCGGCTGGATGGTGTGGAACACCTTCGCGCCCGAGGAGTGGCGTTTCGACTCGATCGCGATCGGGTTCACCGCGCTCACGCTCGTGCTCTCGCTGCAGGCCTCGTACGCCGCACCCCTGATCCTGCTCGCGCAGAACCGCCAAGACGACCGCGACCGCGTGCAGATCGAGCAGGACCGCCAGCGCGCCGAGCGCAACCTCGCCGACACCGAATACCTCGCGCGCGAGGTCGTGGCGCTGCGCCTGGCCATGAAAGACCTCGCATCGCGCGAGTTCATCCGCTCGGAGCTGCGCTCGATCATCGAAGAGCTCGACCGTCGCGACGAGGAGGAGGCGGACAATGCCGACCGCTGACCCGACCAGGCCCGCCGCGGCCGATCCTGCCACGATCGAGACCGCCGTTCGTGCGGCGCTCACGGGCGTCATCGACCCCGAGATCCGCAAGCCCGTCACCGAGCTCGACATGGTCGACCGGGTCGTCGTGCGGGGCGACGGCACTGTCGAGGTCGGCATCCGCCTGACGATCGTCGGATGCCCCGCCTCCGACCGCATCGAACGCGACGTGCGGCAGGCGGCCGAGACGGTCGTCGGCGACGGCAACGCCGACGTCGTGCTCTCGGTCATGACGCCCGAGCAGCGCAGCGCCCTCACCGAGCGACTCCGCGGCGGCAAGGCGGCCCGCGGCAATCCCTTCGGCCCCGGCAGCCTCACCCGCGTGATCGCGGTCACGAGTGGAAAGGGCGGCGTCGGAAAGTCGACGATCACCGCGAACCTCGCCGTCGCGCTCGCCGCTCGCGGCCTCTCGGTCGGACTCGTCGATGCCGACGTGCACGGCTTCTCGATCCCCGGACTGCTCGGCCTCGTCGACGAGTCGGGGCTCGCTGCGCGGCCCACGCGGGTCGACGACATGATCCTGCCGCCCGTCGCACACGGTGTGAAGGTCATCTCGATCGGCATGTTCGTCGAACCCTCCGAAGAGGGCGGGCGCGCGTCATCCGTCGCCGTCGCCTGGCGCGGGCCGATGCTGCACCGCACGCTCTCGCAGTTCCTCACCGACGTGTACTTCGGCGACCTCGATGTGCTGCTCGTCGACCTGCCGCCCGGCACGGGCGACGTGGCGATCTCGCTGGGGCAACTGCTGCCGAACGCCGAGGTCGTCGTCGTGACCACCCCGCAGCCCGCGGCGGCCGATGTCGCCGAGCGCTCGGGCGTCGTCGCACGTCAGACCGGGCAGAAGATCGTGGGCGTCGTCGAGAACATGGCCGGCTTCGCACAGCCCGGCGGCGAGATCTTCGACCTCTTCGGCGCGGGTGGCGGTGCCATCGTCGCCGAGCGCCTCTCGGCTGGTCAGCCCGCGCCGGTGCCGCTGCTCGCGAGCGTGCCGCTCAGCGTGGCGCTCCGCCGCGGCGGCGACGATGGCATGCCGGTCGTGCTCGCCGAACCCGACGACCCCGCCGCCCGCGCGATCGAGCAGGTCGCCGCACAGCTCGCCGCCGTGCCCCGATCGCTGGCAGGCCGACGACTCGACGTCACGGTCCGGTGAGCGGATGTCGCGCGCCCGCCTGACCCGCCGGCACGCGATGCCCCTCGCCGCCCTCGTCGCGATCACCGCGACCACGCTCGGGCTCGCTGCCTGCGCTCCGCTGGCCCGGATTCCCGCCGCCGAGCTGCCCGAGGGCCTCTCCGCCCGCGTGCAGCAGGGCCGCCTCGACATCGAGGCGCACCGGCTCGTGGTGCGCATCGAGAACGACGGAGACGCCCCGGTGACGGTCGAACGGCTCGAGGTCGACGCGCCGACCCTCGCGCCGGGCATGGTGCGCTCCGAACCGTTCGAGGTCGCGCCGGGCGACGCCCTGCAGATCCGCCTGCCGCTGTCGGCGAGCGTCTGCGACACCGACGACGGCACCGACACCGACACCGAGCCCTCGGTGCCCGAGGCGACGATCCTGCTCGACGTCGAGACCCGAGCAGGGGCGTCCTCCGGCGAGCTCACGGCCGACGACCCGCACGGCACCCTCGCCCGGGTGGCGAACTCGGAGTGCCTCGCGGAGTCGATCGAACAGGTCGCCGCCATCACGCTGCCCGAGCACCTGCGTTCGACCGGCAGCGGCACCGAGCGGCGCGCGTTCATCGACGTCGAGGTCGTGCCCGCGGCATCCGGTGCCGGGTCGTTCGTGATCGACCGCGTGTACGGCACGACCCTGTTGAACGCCGAGGGCGGCGTCGACTGGCCGCTCGCCGTCGAGGTGGACGTCGGCGGTGAACCCGTGACGATCACGCTGCCGGTGCGCCCCGCCCGCTGCGACGCCCACGCGATCGCCGACGACAAGCGCGGCACGATCCTGCCGTTCGAGATCCGCACGAGCGATGGTCGCGAGGGCCGACTCGACCGGTCATCGGGCGACACGCTCAAGGCCGAGCTCTACGCCTACTACGGCGAGCGGTGCGGGCTCGAGTGATCAGGAACGCCCGGCGGCGCTGCACAGGCGCACTCAGGCGCACTCAGGGCGACGCTCGGTAGAATCCGGACATGACCACGCCGAATCCGTCTCCCGCCGCGCTCTCCGACGAGTCGCGCGCCCAGCTGCTCAACGCCGAGGTGGCGAGGTACGCGCAGCGCGGCTGGACCGTGCAGTCCGTCGCGTCGGGCCAGGCCGTCGTCTCGAAGAACAAGCGCATCGGGTGGTTCTGGAACCTCATCCTCGTGCTCCTGACCGGGGGCCTGTGGCTGATCTACGTCGTCTACCGCGCGCTCAACCGCAAGGTGCAGACGGTCGTCATCACGGTCGACCCTGCAGGCCGAATCCGCACGAGCTGAGCCGCGACCGCCGCCTTCGGTAGCCTCGAAGCATGACGGTACCTGCTGACTGGATCGCGCATCGGCGCGGCGACGGTGAACTGCTCGGGTGGATGCGCCCCGACGGCGAAGGCTTCGTCGTCATCGATCTCCTCGGCCGACCTCTGACCGACTCGCTCGACTGGCTGAGCGCCGAAGAGGCACTCGAATCGACGGGGATCGGCTACCTCGCCGACCTGTACGAGCTGCGCCTCGACGACGGCCAGTGGCTTCGCGTGCGCATCACCGAGGTCTCCTCGACCGCGGTGCGGGTGAAGAAAGACGACTTCGGCGCCATCGACGCTCCGCTGATCGAGCACGAGGTGCCGTTCCCGGTCACCGACCGGCTCCGCCCGCTGACCGGCGACCGGGCGTTCATCCTCGACGCCTGATCGATCGGCCGGGGATCAGGAACCGGCAGCAGGCTCCACGACACGCGCGAGCAGCTCGACGAGCAGTCGTTCGGTGAGCTGCGGCGGCAGCGCGCCGACGAGCGCGAGCACCGGCGCGAGCCGGTCGGGCAGGGCCCCATCAGCGCCCGCGGCCTCGTCATCGGACGCAGCACCGCCGAGCAGCCCGAACGCGCGCAGCAGCCCCGCAGCACCCTCCGAGTCGAGACCGGCGGATGCCCCGGCGAGCGCGTCGAGGCCACCGGGCAGCGTCTCGGCGAGCCCCGCGACGAGCATCTGCCCATCAACGGGCGGCACGCCGCGCACGGCGTCGGCCGCGGCGACGAGTGCCGTCGACAGATCGCCGACCACGGCCTCGGTCACCGGCGTCACCGTGAGGTGGGTCGTGTGGGGCAGACGGGTGCCGTCGGCCTGGGTGAGCGCGGGCTGCAGCTGCAGGTGCCAGCCGGCCGCGCGCGCGGCATCCGCCCAGTGGTGCGGGTCGACCCGGCGCTCGACCGCGACCGACTCGTCGGTGGCGACGGCGAAGAGCGGGCCGGTCGGCGCGCCGACGATCTTCAGCCCCTCGATGCCCGTGACGACCTCACGGAGCGCCTCGGTGGCGCGAGCGGCCTGAGCGGTGAGCTCGGCGAATCCGTCTTCGCCGAGCGCCTCGATGATCGCCCACGCCGCGGCGAGCGGCCCTGCGGGCTTCGAGCCCGTGAGCGTGGGATTCACGACCGGGTAACCCGGCCAGGCGGTCGTGGCGAAGTACTGGAACCGCTGGCGGTCGCGGCCGCGCGTCAGCAGCACCGAGACGCCCTTCGGAGCGTACCCGTACTTGTGCAGGTCGGCCGAGAGGCTCGTGACGCCGGGAATCGAGAGGTTCCACGCCGGCAGCTCGTCGGGCCAGAAGGCGAGCGCGAAGCCGCCGATGCAGGCGTCGACGTGCAGCGCGATGCCGCGCGGGCCGGTGATCGCCGCGACGTCCGCGATCGGGTCGAGCGCCGCGAACGGGTACGACGGCGCGCTCACGACGACGAGCGCGACGTCGTCGCCGAGGCGTTCCTCGATCGCCGCGACCGAGACGACGCCCGTGACCGGGTCGACCGGGACGAGATCGAGTTCGAGCCCGAAGTACTCGGCGGCCTTGTGGAATGCGGCGTGCACGGTCACCGGGGCGACGATGCGCGGCACTCGGGGGCTGCCGGCCCGCACCGACCGCCACAGGTCGCGGGCCGACTTGACCGCGAGCAGGCAGCTCTCGGTGCCGCCCGAGGTGACCGAGCCGACGATCTCGTCGTCACCCTCGCCGCCGAGCACGCGCCGGGCGAAACCGACGACGCCCGCCTCCATCGCGGCGACCGAGGTGAACGTCGTCGGGTCGAGGCCGTTCACGGGCTGCACGAGGCGCGCTGCGCCGGCGGCCAGCTCGTCGAGCTCGGCGAGTCCGGAGTCGTAGACGTACGAGAGCACCCGACCGCCGTGGGTCGGGGCGTCGAGGGCGCGCATCGCCTCGAGTTCGGCGAGGATCTCGGAAGCCTCGCGGCGGAAGTCGGTCATCATGCCACCGTCTCTGCGGTCGTGGCGGCGGCATCGGCCTCGATGTCGCTGCGTCGGAGGGGGTACTTGCGCAGCGCCACGAGGCTCGCTGCCACGAGCAGCGCGGGGATCGCGCTGAAGCTGATCGCGATGCCCGCGACCGCGGCCGGCGACTGGGTCACCGTCTGGGAGCCGATCGACTCCACGTACCCCGTGAGCGCCAGCACGATCGTGAGCACCGTGGCGCCGAGCGCCATTCCCGCGGTCTCCCCCGCGGTCCAGACGCCGCCGAAGCTGCCGGCGCGGCCGATGCCGTGCGTGCGGGCGTCGTGCGAGATCACGTCGGGCAGCATGGCCATCGGCAGCGATTGCATGCCCGCGTAGCCGGCGCCCGCGAGCGCGACGGGCACGTACACCCACGCGCCCGGCGCCCAGATCATGCCGACGAGGCTGAGCGCGGCGATGCCGAAGAGGGTACTGGCCAGCGCGAACCCGCGCTCCTTGCCGACGCGGCGGGCGACGGCCTGCCAGACGGGCGCGAACAGCACGGCCGGGCCGATGAGCGCGACGAAGAGGAACGTCACCGCGCGCTCGTCGCGGAGCACCCAGGTCGCGACGAACTGCGCGCCCGCGAGCATGAGGCCGGTCGCCAGGCCCTGCAGCACGAAGGCCGCGAGCAGCGCGCGGAACGCCGCGCTGCGCTTCAGCGCGGCGAGGCCTTCGGCGTAGCCGGCACGGATGTCGCGGCGCGGCGCGGCATCCGTCGATGCACTGGGTTTGGATCCTCTGGCCTTCGCCGCCGTCGTGGTGGCGACGAGCATGCCGGCACCGATCACGACACCCGCGACGATGGCCATCACGAGGTATCCCGTGTGCTCGTCGGCGAACGCCGCGCGCACCTCGGGGCCGCCGGCGCCGAAGAGCAGGATCGCGATCGTGAGCACCACGACGCGCCAGGTGAGCAGGCGCGTGCGAGCGTCGTAGTCCGCAGTGAGCTCTGCCGGCAGCGCGATGTAGGGCACCTGGAACAGGCTGAAGGCCGTCGCCGTGGCCAGGAAGGCCAGGAACACCCAGATGCCGGACGCCCCGGGGTCGAGCCCCGTCGGCACGGCGAACGTGAGAATGAACCCGACGGGCAGCGCGATGGCGCCCACGATCATCCACGTGCGTCGCGTGCCGGTGCGCGCGAGTGCACGGTCGCTGCGTTCGCCGATCCACGGGTCGATCACGACGTCCCACAGCTTGGCGGCGGTGACGACGAGACCCGCGACGAGGGCGGTCACCCCGAGGGTGTCGGTCAGGTAGTACACGAGCACGAGGCCGGGCAGCGTGGCGAAGCCGCCGGTGCCGATGGATCCGATCGCATAGCGGGTCACGACACCGCGGGACAGGGTTCGCACCGATGCGGTCATGGAGGCAGTGTACTCACCCGTCGGCGCCGGTCCGACCGCGAACTGGGTCAACTGACCTAGAACCGGGTCGACTGTCCTAGACTGTGCGCATGCGCGCCCCCACGGCCTCCCCCGACCTGTACGCGAGCCTGTCCGACGATGTCGTCGCCTCCGGCTCCGAGACCACCTCCGTCCCGACCCCGTCGACGGGCCAGACGCTGCACGAGCTGCCGCGATCGAGCGCTGACGACGTGCACGACGCGTTCGCCCGCGCGAAGCTCGCCCAGCTCGCCTGGGCCCGCGCGGGCTTCGCCGAGCGCCGACGCGTGCTGCTCCGGGCGCACGACCTCATCCTCGAGCGCCGCGACATGCTGCTCGACCTCATCCAGCTCGAGAGCGGCAAGACGCGCGGCCAGGCCTTCGAGGAGATCTTCGAAGCGGTCTCCGTCACCCGCTACAACGCCCTCGCTGCCCGCAAGGTGCTGCACGGTCGGCCGGTGCGTTCCGGCCTGCCCACCGTCGCGACGAGCCGGGTGCAGTTCCGTCCGAAGGGCGTGGTCGGCGTCATCACGCCGTGGAACTTCGCACTCAGCCTCGCCGCGATGGACGTGGTGCCCGCCCTCGCCGCCGGCTGCGGCGTCGTGCAGAAGGCCGACGACCAGGGCGCCCTGTCGATCCTCGCGCTCCGGCGCGCCTTCATCGACGCGGGCGTGCCCGCGGCGCTCTGGGCCGTCGTCGCCGGCCCTGCGGCCGAGGTCGGCGAAGCGCTGACGGATGTCGCGGACTACGTGTGCTTCACGGGCTCGACCGCGACCGGGCGCAAGATCGGCGAGAAGGCGGGGCGCCGCCTCATCGGCTCGTCGCTCGAGCTCGGCGGCAAGAACGCGCTGCTCGTGCTCGACGACGTCGACCCCGCCACGGCAGCCGCGAACACCGCGCACGCCGCCTTCTCGGCGATGGGTCAGCTCTGCGTCTCGGTCGAACGCATCTACGTGCACCAGAAGGTCGCCGGCCCCTACCAGCTCGCCCTCGTCGAGCGGCTTCGGGCGGCCAAGCTCGGCTCCGGCCTCGACTTCAGTGCCGACTTCGGTTCGCTCGCGAGCGCCGCACAGCTCGAACGGGTGCAGGCGCACCTCGACGACGCCGTCGCGAAGGGCGCTGTCGTGCTCGTCGGCGGCAAGCACCGCCCCGACCTCGGACCCTGGTTCTTCGAGCCGACCATCCTCACCGGGGTCACCCCCGACATGCTCGTGTACGCCGAGGAGACGTTCGGGGCGATCGCCTCGCTCTACCTCGTCGGCAGCGACGAGGAGGCAGTGCTCGCGGCCAACTCGAGCGAGTACGGTCTGAACGCCGCCGTCTTCACCGCCTCGGCCGTGCGCGCCCGACGCGTGGCCGACGCCCTCGAGGCCGGCAGCGTCAACATCAACGAGGGGTACCGCGGTTCCTTCGCCTCGGTGGCGGCTCCGATGGGCGGCGTCAAGCAGTCGGGCATCGGTCGCCGCAACGGCGAGGCCGGGCTGCTGCGCTTCGTCGAGCCCGTCACGATCTCGTCGGTGACGGGACTCCTGCAACTGCCGCGCACGGCGCAGGAGTACGAGCAGAAGGCGCCGCTCCTCGTGCTGCTCGCGCAGGCGCTGAAGGTGCTGCGCCTGCGCTGAACGACGTGTGCGCGCCGATCAGGTCGCTTCGGAGTCGAACGGTGCCGGTTCTTCGGCGCCGAGCCCTTCACGCTTGCGCTTGCGCTGCAGGTAGGCCGAGTTCTCGTTGACCGAGGCGCGCGCCACCACGGGCTCGGGGGCCTCTTCGGCGAAGGGGTCGATGTCGGTGAGCGCCTCGCGGATGATGCGTCGTGGGTCGTACTGCCGCGGGTCGAGCTTCTTCCAGTCGACGTCGTCGAAGTCCGGGCCCATCTCGTCGCGCATGCGATCCTTGGCGCCGTTGGCCATGTCGCGCAGCGATCGCACCAGCCGCCCGAGCTGCGCGGCGTAGTGCGGCAGTCGCTCCGGTCCCAGCAGGAAGACCGCGATGACACCCACGATGAGGAGCTTGTCGAACGTCAGTCCACCGAACATCCCTACAGGATAGTCGGCGGCGAGGCGTACGAACGACACACCACTGGAGCCCTAGGCTTAGGGGCTGAGAGATGCATCCGGGAGCCGCCACGTGTCCGAACACGACCTGAACTGGAAGTACGTCGACGACTCGGTCGCCGTGACCGAGTCGATCGCCAAGGCCCGTCAGCAATCGCTCGAGCTCGGCGTCGAGCCGGTCTCGCCGGCAGTGGGCGCGCAGCTCGCCGTGCTCGCCGCCGCATCCCGCGCACAGTCGATCATCGAGATCGGCACGGGAGTCGGCGTCTCGGGCCTCTGGATGCTGCAGGCCGCGCGTCGCGCCCTGCTCACCTCGATCGACACCGAGAACGAGTACCAGCAGCACGCCCGCCAGCATTTCGCCGACGCCGGCATCGCCGCCGCCCGGGTACGACTCATCGCCGGGCGCGCGAGCGAAGTGCTGCCGCGCATGAACGAGAGCTCGTACGACATCGTCTTCATCGACGCCGACGCCCCGTCGGTCATCGAGTACGCCGAGCACGGCCTGCGCCTGGCCAAGCCCGGCGGCATCGTGCTCGTCGCGCGCGCGCTCTGGAAGGGTCGCGTCGCCGATCCCGCACGACGCGATGAATCGGCGAGCGCGTACCGCACCCTCGTCTCGGAGCTGTCGACGTCGTCCGCGGTGGCGACGGCGATCTCGCCCGCCGGCGATGGGCTGCTGCAGATCGTGAAGCTCGGCGTCTAGCCCGCCGAACCTGCCGGTTGAGCCTGCCGGAACCCCTCCGGGCCGGTTCGACGAGCTCAACCCGCAGACTCGACCCCCGCAACGACCCCGGAAACGACTCGAGCCCCGAGAGATCTCGGGGCTCGATTCGAGTGATGTGACTCAGGCGGGATTCACGACGCCGCCGAGGACGTCGTACAGCTCCTTGGCCTCAGCATCGTTCACCGAGACGACGAGGCGACCGCCACCTTCGAGTGGAACTCGAACGATGATGAGTCGACCCTCCTTCACAGCCTCCATTGGCCCGTCTCCGGTGCGTGGCTTCATGGCCGCCATTGAGCTCCCCTTTCGTGGCTGAGATTCCATTATCTGCTAACACAGGCGGTGCTGAGAAATCGCCGCAAGCCTGTGGACAACCTGACTGACGACAATCCACAGGTCGAGCCGCTCCCGCACCCGCTCGGATTGCCCTTCCGATCAGGGAGGCGTCCAGTCGCGACCGTCGATCCCCCATGCGATGAGCAGCCATCCGAGTTGCAGCAACAGGGAGAGCGCGACCATCCCCCAGCGGTACCATCGCGCCCTCGGCTGCGCCATCGCGCCGACGAGCGGGAACATCGGCGCGAGCAGACGGAACGTGCTCGACTGCGGAAAGAACACCGCGAGCAGGTACAGCGCGTAGCTCGCGAGCCACAGCCGCAGGTCGATGCCGAGCCGCCGCACCGCCGGCAGGAACAGCGTCACCGCGAACCCGGCGATGAGCGCGATCACGACGATCGGGCCGATCGGCTGACCGAGCCACCAGTCGGCCGACTGGAACCACGCCGTGAACGGCACGAGCTCCTGGTAGCCGATGTAGGCGGAGCGCCAGGCGAGTTCGGTCGCGGTGTAGCCGTGCAGCTCCCCCGTCGCCACCCAGACGATGCCGGGCCAGGCGAGGCCCACGAGCCCCGCGAACACGGTGACGGATGCCACGAGCACCCGTTCCGCCATCGGGAACGGGTCGCTCCGCCGCGTGTACCAGCGCCACACCCAGTGCAGGCCGAGGGTGAGCGCGAAGGCGAGCGCCCCGGGCCGCGTGAACGCCCACACGGCGAGCACGGGAACGAGCCATCCGTATCGTCGATCGACGAGCAGGAGCAGGGCGAGCGCGAGCCACAGCAGGCCGAGCGACTCGGCGTAGCCGAACTGCATGATCGGCGAGACCGGCGCGACGCAGAAGAGCACGACGGCGAACAGTGCGCGATCGGGCTCGAGGAACCGCGACATGAGTCGGTACGTCACGAGCGCCGCCCCGAGACCGGCGGCGAGCGACACGATGACGGATGCCGCGTTCCACGGCACCCCGAACGAGGTGACGATGCCGACGACGGTCGGGTAGACGGGCAGGAAGGCCCACGCGTTCTCGGCGACCTGGCCGGCTTCGGTCAGCGGGAGCTCGGCCGGATACCCGCCGAGCCAGATGATCTGGTACCACCGGGCATCCCAGAGGTTCGCGTACTCGAAGTAGCCCGGGCGAGCCTGGGTCCACGGGTTCGAGCCCTGCAGGCTCGCGAGCACGAGCACCATCGTCGTGGTGATCGCCCGTGCGCCGAGGAAGATCGCGACGACCTTCGCCCACCACGGTGCGGCCCGCCAACGCACCCGTGGCGACCAGCGTGTGGCGCGGAACGGGTCGGGTTCGCGCAGAGCGGCCGACGGCGTGGTCATGGGGTCCTCGTTCGGGCGGGGCCGCTCAGGCGGTGGAGCCGGTCAGCCAGGCGCGGAGCGCGGCCTCGGTGTGCACGATCTGGGCGACGTCGACCCGCTCGTCATCGGCGTGAGCCTTGAGCGGGTCCCCGGGGCCGAAGTTCACGGCCGGGATGCCGAGGGCGCTGAAGCGCGCGACATCCGTCCAGCCGTACTTGGGGCGCGCCTCGGCGCCGACCGCGCGCACGAACTGCTGGGCGAGCGGGTCGTCGAGTCCGGGCCTCGCACCTTCGGCGCTGTCGACGATCGCGACCTCGAAGCCGTCGAAGAACTCGGTCACGAAGGCGGATGCCTCGGCGACGCTGCGGCTCGGCGCGAAGCGGTAGTTGACGGTGAGCACGGCCTCGTCGGGGATCACGTTGCCCGCGATGCCGCCCGAGACGAGCACGGCGTTCAGCCCCTCGCGGTAGGCGAGGCCGTCGACCTCGACGGTCTCGGCCTGGTACGCGGCGAGCTTCGCGAGGGCCGGGGCCAGCTTGTGGATGGCGTTCTCGCCGACCCAGCTGCGCGCCGAGTGCGCCCGCAGCCCCGTGGTCCACACCTCGGCGCGAAGGGTGCCGTTGCAGCCGCCCTCGACCTGCCCGTTCGAGGGTTCGCCGAGGATGGCGAAGTCACCGACGAAGAGGTCGGGTCGGTTGAGGGAGAGCCGGCCGAGCCCGTTGAGCGATGATGCGACCTCCTCGTTGTCGTACCACATCCACGTGAGGTCGACGATGGGATCGGTGAGCTCGAGCGCGAGCTTCAGCTGAACGGCCACGCCCGCCTTCATGTCGACCGTTCCGCGCCCCCACAGGTATTCGACGCCGTCTTCGGTCTCGAATCGCGTCGGCAGGTTCTCGTTGATCGGCACGGTGTCGAGGTGCCCGGCGATCACGACCCGGCGCTCGCGGCCGAGGTTCGTGCGCGCGACGATCGTGTCGCCGTCGCGGATCACCTCGAGGTGGGATGCCCCGGCGAGCGCCTGCTCGACGAGGTCGGCGAGCAGCGACTCGTCGCCCGACACGCTCGGCACGTCGCAGATCGCCTGCGTGATGGCGACGGAATCGGCGGTCAGGTCGAGCGTGAGCGGTGATGCGTCGGGCATCCCCCGAGTCTATGCGCGGCGGTCGTGCCCGTGCGGCGGGCCTCGGCCGTTCGACGGCCTCAACAGATATCGTGATTCCTTGCCGCGAGGCACATCGAGGAGGGTCATGCAGGACGCACGCGAACACGCGCAGAGGGTCACTCTCGCCCAGGTGGCCGATCACGCCGGGGTGAGCCTGAAGACGGCGTCACGGGCCCTCGGCGGAGAACAGTATGTGAGCCAGGACACCCTCTCGAAAGTGCTGGCCGCGGCAACGGCGCTGGGCTATCAGCGAAACACCGCAGCAAGCATGCTGGCGAGCGGGCAGCTCGCCGAGTCGATCGGGCTCATCGGCGGCGACTTCACCAACCCGTTCTACTCCGTGCTCGCACAGAGCATGGAGAACGAGATCCGGCGACAGGGGATGCACCTGACCGTCGCCACCTCGGGTGAGTCCGAGGAGCAGGAGCGGCGCATCGTCGATGACCTCGCCAGCCGTCAGGCCAAAGCGCTCGTGGTGGTCTCGGCCATGTCGGATCATGCCCACTACGCGCATGTGCAGGCCCGCGGCGTACCGGTCGTGTTCGTCGATCGACCCCCAGTCGATCTCGATGCCGACTCCGTCGTGTTCGACAATCGCATGGGTGGTCGCCTCGCCGCCCGGCATCTCCTCGACACCGGCCACACCCGTATCGCCTTCGTCGGCGACTACGCCTGGCTTCCCACCTATCGAGAGCGGCTCGAGGGCATGGCCGCAGTCCTCGACGGAGCCCCGTCATCGTCGTGGCGCGATCTTCTGCGCGACGATGCGCACGACGTCGCGTCATCACGTGCACGAACACGCGAGCTCCTGGCGCTCCCGAAACCGCCGACGGCGATCGTGGCGGGCAACAACCGGATCCTCCTCGGCGTCCTCGAGGAACTGTCGGCGACGAGCATGACCGATGTCCCTGCCGTCATCGGCATCGACGAACCCGAATGGGCGCGCGTCATGGGGATCACCACCGTGGCGGGAGATGTCGAAGAAGTCGGGCGCCACGCCGCCCGCTTGGCCCTCTCACGACTGACTGATCGTACTCGTCCCGCCGAACACGTCGTCCTCCCCATGCATCTCACGCCCCGCCGGTCGACGGCGGGACGAGATTCGGATTCAGAAGACCTGCGAACCGAGTAGCGCCGCTTCGGCGGCGTAGGCGGCACCGATCATCGGCGCTTCGTGGGAGAGCTCGGCCCGGATCACCGGGAAGCCGGGTCGCCCGAGTCCGGCGGAGAGGGGCGGTTCGAGGAGGTCCCATGAGCGGGCGATGGTCCCGCCGACGATGAGCGCCTCTGCATCGAACCGGGCAAGCGGTGCGGCGAGCGCTCGGCCGAGGTACGAGAACGCGTCTTCCAGCACCTCGCGCGCGATCGGGTCGCCGCTGCGGGCCAGGTCGGCGAGCTCCTGGACGTCGGGCGCCTCGGCTGCGAGTCGCATCCGCCGCGCATAGGCGGCCCGGATCGCTCGGCGCGACATCCGCGCCTCGATGCGTTGCCCTTCGAACTCGAGCAGGTGCACTTCGCCCCCCGGCGCGGCGCCATCGGTGCGCTCGCCGTCGACCACCCACCCGGAGCCGACGCCGGTGCCGAGTGTGACGCAGCAGAACCTCGAAAGGCCGCGTGCAGCGCCTGCTGCGTGCTCGCCGAGGGCGAACGCGTCCGCGTCGTTGACGAAGGTGAACGAGATCGCGTTCGCGGCGAGGGCATCGGCGAGTCGCGCCCGGAGATCGATCCCGTAGAGCGCGTCGAACTTGCCCACATCGGAGTACTGCGCGATGCCCTCGGCGAGGTCGAAGGGGCCCGGAACTGCAACCGCCCATTGCCGGCCGTGGTCGGTTCCGAGTGCGCGAGCCGCTGCGGTGATGTTCTCGAGGATGTCATCGGCGTCGCCGCCCGAATTCAGTGGTCGGGTCCGATACGTGCCGTCGACGATCGCGCGAGCGCTGGTGTCGATGACGGCCACTGCTACGTGGGTCCCGCCCAGTTCGATCGTCGGTATCCGGTTTCGTGTCACGGTGCTCTTTCAGTCTGGTCGCCGGTGAATCGGCGAGCTGCCGTGCAGCAGCATGATGGAACCGGTCGACGGTGCGACCGGTTCCAGTACGAGGGCCGTTCGGCGGGTCGGCGAGAAAGCCGACCCGCCGAACGGTCACTTCGCGTCGACCAGGCGTTCGTACGCCCAGACGAGACGCGCCAGTGCCGCCGTGTACTCGTCGTGGGTACTCGTCGCCTCGAGCGCGTCGGCCGCGGCGATCGCATTCTGGAGCTTGCGATAGGACACCGCAGTGACGTCGTCCGCCTGGACGGCCTCCGCCCTCGCCTTCCAGTCGGCGACCTGCTTGATCACCTTCCACTGCAGGTGGCCGGCTGCGGAGTTCAGCACGCGCAACGCCTCCGCGACTCCGCCGGTGGTCGCGGCGGGGTCCGCGTCGACGCTCTGCGCCGCGTCGAACGCTCGCGTGAAGACCGCGAAGTCGGTCACGAGGTACAGGCCCGCGTCAGCGGGAAGCGCCGAGTACTTCGTGATCGCCGCCTGCAACGCCGTCTTGTCGACGGCGTACTCGAGCGAGAACCAGTCGAGGTTGCCGACATAGGGCTGGGTGGCCGTCGGCGTGCTCTGGAGCGCGAAGTAGAGCGTGTTCTCGCCGGTGAGCTCGGACGGGAGCGTGACCGTCGCCGTGCCGTAGGTGCCCCAGCTCGAGCCCGTGGGCTTGAGCGGGACGGTGACGAACGGGTCGCCGGACATCTCGTCCAAGTAGACGGCGAGGCGACCGTCGGCCACCTTGGTCGTCGGCGCGTCATAGCGCACGCTGAGCGTGGTCGCGCTGCGTTCGCCGAAATCGACATCGCCGTACCGGATCCACGCGCCGTTCTTCGTGCCGGCGAGCTGGCCGCCCACCGATCCGGCTTCGGTCTTGAGGTCGGCACCTGAGAAGTCCGTACCCTCCGTGAGCCCCGAGCCGGCGGCGTTCAACATGCCGTAGCCCGTGCGGATCGACTCGAACTGAACCGTCTTCGACGTTGTCGCGGCCTCCGCCGCAGACGTGAACCGGAGCGAGTCGACGTTCGCGACCCAGCTCTGGCCCGAGGCGAGTGCACCGGTGAACACGAAGTACACGTCGTTGACGCCGTCGAGTTTCGCGATCTCGTCCGCCGTGAGCTCGCGCGTGAGCTTCGTGTAGTTCGCCCAGCCGTTCGTGGTGGGCAACGGGATCCTGGTCACCAGCGGACCGGTGGCCGAGCCGGTACGGACCTCGACCGCGGAGCTCGCCGACGCCGTGCCCGGATTGTGGGAGTAGTCGACGACGAACGACTTGAGCGGGGACGCCGAGAAGTCGAGTCCGCGGAACGCGAGCCACGCCCCGGGCGAGATCCCGCCCACAGTGGTTCCGCTGCCGCCGCTCTCGGTCTTGAGCGAGCCACCGGACCACTGGTCGAAGCTCTCGGCCTGCAGCACGCGGTAGCTGTCGCCGGCGATCGCGAGGCCATCGGCCGCGACCCGCAGCAGAGCAGCCGCCGTGGACAGCGTGCGCTCCGACGAGTTCTCGTCGGCGAGGGCCGACGCCGCCTTCGCGACCGCCGCCTCGAGCTTCGCGAACGTCGCCGCGGAGTATCCGTCGGCCGTCACGAGGCGCGCGTCGTCGAACAGCGTCTGCAGCTCGGCGCGCGTGCCAGAGGACGGCGACAACGTGAAGGGCACGAGCGCTGTCGTTCCGGCCCCGGTCACCTGGGCCGCCGTCGCACCCTCGAGTGCCGAGTCGTCGAGCAGCAGGGTGAAGTTCGTGCTCGTCTCGCTCTCCAGTTTGCCCTTGAACGTGACTTGGGCCGTGGTGTCGCTCATCCGCCTGACGGCGGCCGTGACACCCTGGTCGAGACCCGGGAAGGTGACCTCTCCGTTCGAGAGCGCAGGTCGGTTCTTGCCGGCGAACGTCGCGCCACCGCTGAGGGTGATGTCGATCGTGCTCCGCACGTCGCCCTTCGCGTCGGCCGTGAGCGTGGTGGCGCTCGGCGTGAGACGGTGTCCGGCGAAGCGGACCTTGAGCGCGAGTGCACGCTCGTCGGCGCTGGGCACCGTGCCCGAGAAGGCGGCCGGCTCGAACGTGACCGCGAGGGCGTCGGTCGAGTCGTCGACGAGGTGCCGAGCAGCCGAACCCGCCAAGGTCAGGTCGACCGAGTCCTCACCCGACTTCGTCGCCACGAGGGTCAGGCCCGTCGGAACGCCGGTGACGTCGACCCGGGAAGACAGGTCCGAACCGATCTCGCCGGCGAACGTCGCCCCGCTCACCTTCACGGAGATGGCGTCGTCGATCGAACCGTCGTTCGCGCCGGACTCCTCGAAGACCTGCGACGTCGTGGAGACTGCGTCGTCCGGGTGGTACAGGGCACTGTTGACGTGGTCGTTGAGCGAATCCGCCGCGACGCCGTCGGCTCCCCACGACGACGGGCTCGAACCCATCGTGAAGTGCAGGACGCCGCCCGCATTCATCTCCGCGGCGGTGAGCCAGGTGCGGTCCAGCGGCTGGCCGTTGAGCGTCGCACTCTGGATGAAGTGGTTCGTCGGGCTGACTCCGGGCGCCTCGACGACGAAGTCCTTGCCACCGGGGTAGTTGATCGTCGTGCGGTCGAAGATCGGCGTCGTGATCTGGAAGGAGTCGCCGCCCGCCATCACGGGGTACAGCCCGATCGCGCTCGACACGAAGTACCCCGACATGGTTCCTGCATCATTGTCCATCGTCTGGAGCAGGCCCTTGGGCTCGTTCTGGAACACCATGCGCTTCGACGGTGTCGTGCCGCTGCCGTCGGCGGTGTACCGAACGCACACCGGTTCCGTGACCGCCCGGTACGTCCAGTCCTGCGTGTTCGCGGGCTCCCCGACGTAGTTGAAGAGGAACGGGGCGTGAACCGAGATCTCGTTGGCGAAGAGGTGGAGATTGCGAGAGCAGTCATCGGGCGCCTGGTTGCCGAAGAAGTAGTTCACGGCCTTCGCAGCGTCCTCCTTGCCGCCCATGAGATCGACCATGCCGCCGAGGTCCTGGGCGTCGTACCAGTTGTACTGCCAGAACGTGCCCTGGTAGAGACCACTGCTCCAGCTCTCCGCGTTCTTCACCGTGAAGTCCGCCGAGTCGTCGTTGCTCGAGCGCGGCATGAGGAGGCCGACTTCGTCGACACCCGCGGCGACACCGGTCGCCGCGGTCGCATTGGCGTCCTTCTTCAGGGCGTTCTCGTCGAATGCCTTCGCCCAGCGCGCGCCCTCGACGCGGTAGTGCTCGGCGTCGGCGGTCTCGCCGATCTCGTCGGCGATGACCGACAGGCCGTACGCGTCGTAGGAGTAGCCGAGGAGACCGCCGCTGACGGAGTTGAGGTTCGTCAGGCTCGCCGAGCTTCCGGTCTGTGCAACGAGCGCCGGGTAGGCCTGTTCGAGCCCCTGCAGCTCGACGCCCTTCGAGATCGCATCCGCCACGACGACCGGAGCACGCTCCCATCGCACCGTCGGCACGGACTGCACCAGGCCGCCGACCGAGCCCTTTCCGCTCTCCGCGACGCTGGCGTAGAGATCGACGAGCGACTGGACGACGTCCCGATAGACGTCGGGGAAGACCGAAGCCACGGCCGAGTACTTGTGGAAGTCATCCCACAGCGACCACGAGTCGTAGTGCGTGTACCCCGTCGCCTCGTAGATGACGCCGTCGGCTCCCCGATACGTCCCATCCGTCGAGGTCGCGTTCATCGGGGTGTTGGCGAGCCGGTAGAGGTGCGTGTAGAACTGGGCCTTCAGGTCACCGGTGGGGTCGTTCGTCTCGGTGGCATCGACCTCGACCTTGCCGAGGCGATCGTTCCACTCGTGCTTCGTTGCGGCACGAATGTCGTCGAACGCCTTCCCGCCGACCTCGACGGCCGCGTCGCGTGCCGCCTGCTCTGCGCTCACCGGGGAGAGCGTGATCCTGAGTCCCACGTGCTCGCCGGCAGCGGCGTCGAAGTTGAGCACCGCCCCGATGTCCGTGCCGTCCTGCTTGGTCGCGGTGGAGCTGAGTCCGCCGCTCCCCCATGTCTGCACGGAGGACGTCGGGGCCGTGGTCTCCGCGTGGTAGAACAATTTGTACGACGAGTTGTAGAAGAATCCGGTGAAGGATCCCGAGATCGTCGTGTTGCCGTCCGCGCTCGTGCCGATCACGAGGTCGGTGGCCTTGCGACCGTTGCCGGTGTGCTTGAGGTCGACTACGAGGGCCGCGTGGCCACCGGCACCGAAGGCGTAGTCGTGAACGCCCGTACGAGTGGCGGCGGTCACCTGGGCGTCGATGTCCTTGCCCGACTCGTCGAGGCCGACCCGGTAGTAGCCCGCCGTGGCCGACTCGTCCTTGACGCCGTCGCTCGTGCGGATCTTCTTGTCATAGCTGCTGGTCGACGGCCGGGACGTGTAGTTCTGGTAGGTGGGCACGACGAGCACGTCGCCAGCGCCGCCTCCGCCGCCGACTCCATCGAGGGCGATGTTCGTGAAGCCCCGGAGCGTGCCCGCCGTGTACTCGTACCCCACGTGGTTGCCGGGCGTCGTCGTCGGGGTGACGGTCGCCAGCCCGTAGGGCGCGAAGGCCCCAGGGCCGTCCTGCCCGTGATCGCCCTCGGTGCCGATGAAGGGGTTGACGTACTGGGTGTAGTCCGTCTGGTCGGTTGCGGCATGTGCCGCGTTGGCCGGCCCTGCCAGGGGCACGACGACCGACGACAGGAGCGCAAGCGCGACGGTCAGGGCGACGAGGCGTGGACGGGGGGCGCGGATCGACGTGCCGGTGTTCGCCGTGGCCGGATCCGAGTATGGCAGCGCTGTCATGCGGTGGACTGTAGCACACCCGCCGGGCGTGCGGGTGAACTCCTCCATCACGCCTCGGCGCGAACCGGCCCGACGCTCCACGTCATGCGCGCGACACCCCTCGCTACCCTTGAGACATGCCCGCGAACAACGACGCCATCACTCCTCCCCGCACGGCCTCCGCCACCGGACTCACGACGATCGCCGGCGACGGCACGGTGCTCGACGCCTGGTTCCCCGCGCCGAAGCTCGGGGCCGAGGCATCCCCGCTCGCTGCAGAACACGCGGCGCTCGCGGGCGACGATGCTCGCCGCAACGTGCGCGTCGACGTCGTCGAACTGACCATCGACCTCGACGCTGCGCCCGCGGGCACGGGCGACGCGTACCTGCGCCTGCACGTGCTCTCCCACCTGCTCGCGGCGCCGAACACCGTGAACCTCGACGGCATCTTCGCCCACCTTCCCGCCGTGGTCTGGACCAACGCGGGGCCGGTGCATCCGACCGACTTCGACCGCTTGCGCCCCGCCCTGCAGCGCGCCGGCATCCACGCCGTCAGCGTCGACAAGTTCCCGCGCCTGCTCGACTACGTCACCCCCGAGCGCGTGCGCATCGCCGACGCCGCGCGCGTGCGCCTCGGCGCGCACCTCGCACCGGGCACGACCGTCATGCACGAGGGCTTCGTGAACTTCAACGCCGGCACGCTCGGCGCATCGATGGTCGAGGGCCGCATCTCGCAGGGCGTCGTCGTCGGCGACGGCTCCGACATCGGCGGCGGGGCATCCATCATGGGCACCCTCTCGGGCGGCGGCACGCAGCGCGTCGTCATCGGCGAGCGTGCGCTCCTCGGAGCGAACTCGGGCATCGGCATCTCGATCGGCGACGACAGCGTCGTCGAGGCCGGCCTCTACGTCACCGCGGGCACGAAGGTCGTGCTGCACGGCGGGCCGGGTGAGCGACCGAACACCGTCAAGGCCGTCGTGCTCTCGGGCGTGCCGAACCTGCTCTTCCGTCGCAACTCGCTGAACGGCCAGGTCGAGGCGCTCTCCCGCTCAGGCGAGGGCGTGCAACTGAACGCCGCACTGCACGCGTAGCCCGCGGAACCGTGCGGCTCGAGCCGCACGGTTCGACCCACATCACAGCCCTGCAACGACCCTCCTCAACCCGAGGACTCTCGGCTACAGTTGGTGACTCGGGCCGCCACGGGGCGGCCCCTCGTCTTGCGCAGCACGAAGGAGTGGCGTGGGTACCGACGCACCGCGAACAGGCCGGCATCGAGCGATGAGGTTCGTCATCGGCCTGCTCATCACCGTGCTCGCGCTGGCCGTCGTGGCGGCCGGACTCGGCTGGTGGACCGTGCAGCGCTCGTTCCCGACGACGAACGGCGCGATCGACGTTCCCGGGCTCGGCGCAGAGGTGACCGTCGTCCGCGACGACGCCGGCATTCCGCAGCTCTACGCCGAGACCGATCACGACCTGTTCTTCGCTCAGGGGTACGTGCATGCGCAGGATCGCTTCTGGGAGATGGACTTCCGCCGGCACGTCACCGCCGGCCGGCTCGCCGAGATGTTCGGCGAGTCCCAGATCGGCACCGACACGTTCATCCGCACGCTCGACTGGCGAGGCATCGCCCAGCTGGAGTACGACGCACTCGGCGAGGTCTCGAAGGCCTACTACGACGCCTACGCCGAGGGCGTGAACGCCTATCTCGACGAACGCGGCGGCGCCGACCTGTCGCTCGAGTACGCCGTGCTCGGACTGCAGAACCCCGGCTACTCCCCCGAGCCCTGGTCGGGCGTCGACTCGATCGCGTGGCTGAAGGCGATGGCGTGGGACCTGCGCTCCAACCTCGGCGACGAGATCGACCGCGCGATGCTCTCGACCGTGCTTCCCCCCGAGGAGGTCGCGCGCCTCCATCCCGACTTCCCCTGGAACACCATGCCCACGATCGTGGACGGACAGCCCGCTGCGGCCACCGCGGCGCTCTCGACGACCCCGATTCCGGGTGAGGCCGACACGATCGAGACGGATGCCGCCGCGGCATCCGCTTCCGACTACGTCGCCGCCCTCGCCACCCTGCGCACGGCGATCGACGGCGTGCCCGAGCTGCTCGGCCCCGAGGGGGGCGACATCGGCTCGAACTCGTGGGTCGTGGGCGGTGCCCTGACCGAGTCGGGCCTGCCGCTGCTCGCGAACGACCCGCACCTCGGCCCCGCGATGCCCTCCATCTGGACCCAGATGGGCCTGCACTGCGTCGAGATCACCGAGACCTGCGGCTTCGACGTCGCCGGGTACTCGTTCTCGGGCCTGCCCGGCATCGTCATCGGGCAGAACCCCGCCGTCGCGTGGGGCTTCACCAACCTCGGGCCCGACGTCGCCGATCTGTACCTCGAGCGCATCGACGGCGACTCCTACGAACTCGACGGCGCGCTCGTGCCCCTCACGCTCCGCGAGGAGACGATCGAGGTCGCCGGCGGCGACCCCGTCACGGTCACCGTGCGCTCGACGGCGCGCGGTCCGATCGTGACCGACATCCGCGACGACTTCGCGGGCGTCGCGGCCGAGTACCCGACAGCCTCCGGCCAGCCCGGGGGCGAGTACGCAGTGTCGCTGCAGTGGACCGCCCTGACGCCCGGCACGACGGCCGGGGCGATCTTCGCCCTCGACAAGGCGCAGGACTGGGAGGGCTTCCGCGCCGCGGCAGCGCTCTTCGACGTCCCCGCGCAGAACCTCATCTACGCCGATACCGCGGGCAACATCGGCTATCAGGCGCCGGGCCGCGTCCCCGTGCGCAAGACCGGCGACGGCACCCTGCCCATGCCCGGATGGACGAGCGCGAACGGCTGGTCGGGCACGATCCCGTTCGACCAGCTGCCCTCGGTGCTGAACCCTGCCACCGGATACATCGTGACGGCCAACAACGCCGCCGCGGGCCCCGACGGTCCGATGCTCACGAAGGACTGGGACTACGGCTATCGCGCCGCCGGCATCGACCGCCTGATCCGCGAACGCATCGACGCCGGCGAGCAGTTCACGGTCGACTCGATCGCCGAGATCCAGCTCGACACCGGTGACGCGAACGCCGACGCGTTCCTCCCGGTCATCGCGTCGCTCGATCTCATCGGCGACGCCGGGCGCGGAGCCGACCTCCTCCGCGGATGGGACGGCGGCGCCGACGTCGACAGCGCGCAGGCCGCCTACTTCGCCGTGTTCTGGCGCACCCTGCTCGACGACATGTTCGGCGGGCTGCCCGAATCGGCGCAGCCGCAGGGCGGCGACCGCTGGTTCAACGTCGTCGGCACCCTGCTCGGAGAACCCGAGTCGTCGTGGTGGACGAACGACGAGCTCGGTGTCGCCGGCCGCGACGCGATGATCGCGCATGCCCTCGGTGCCGCCTGGACGGAGTCGACGAGTCGCATGGGCTCGAACCCCGACGCGTGGCGCTGGGGCCGCCTGCACACGCTGACGCTCACCAACCAGAGCTTCGGCGAGTCGGGCATCGCCCCGATCGAATGGCTCTTCAACCGGGGCCCCTACGAGCTCGGCGGAGGCTCGTCGATCGTCAACGCCATCGGCTGGGACGCGAGCATCGGGTACGGCGTCGACTGGGTTCCGTCGATGCGCATGGTGGTCGACATGGCCGACCGCGACGCGTCACGCTGGATCAACCTCACGGGCGCGTCGGGCCACGCGTTCCACGCGAACTACGCCGACCAGGCTCCACTCTGGCAGGGCGGGGAGCTCCGCGACTGGGCGTTCACCCGCGAGGCCGTCGAGGCTGCCGCGAAAGACACGCTGACGCTGACGCCTGCGGGCTGACCCGACCCGACACGCGAAACGCCGGCCCGCCCGAAGGCGGGACCGGCGTTCGGTCGTGGTGCTGCGGCTCAGGCCGAGGGGTGGTGCCGCTCGGGCTCGCCGATGTAGAGCTGCTGCGGTCGCCCGATCTTCGTCTGCGGGTCGAGGTTCATCTCGCGCCAGTGCGCCATCCAGCCGGGCAGGCGGCCGATCGCGAAGAGCACGGTGAACATGCGCGTCGGGAAGCCCATCGCCTTGTAGATGACGCCGGTGTAGAAGTCGACGTTCGGGTAGAGACGACGCTCCTTGAAGTAGTCGTCCTGCAGGGCGAACTGCTCGAGCTCCTTGGCGATGTCGAGCAACGGGTCGGCGACGCCGAGTCCGGCGAGCACCTCGTCGGCCGACTGCTTGACGATCGTCGCCCGCGGGTCGTAGTTCTTGTAGACACGGTGCCCGAAGCCCATGAGCTTCACGCCGTCTTCCTTGTTCTTCACGCGCTCGACGAACTTCTCGACGCCTTCGCCGGAGTCGCGGATGCGGCCGAGCATCTGCAGCACGGCCTCGTTGGCGCCGCCGTGGAGCGGACCCGAGAGCGCCTGGATGCCCGCGGAGATCGAGGCGTAGAGGTTCGCGCCGGTCGAACCGACGAGGCGCACGGTCGAGGTCGACGCATTCTGCTCATGGTCTTCATGCAGGATGAGCAGCCGGTCGAGCGCGGTGGAGAGCACCGGGTCGACCTGGAACGGCTCGGCCATGTTGCCGAAGTTGAGCTTCAGGAAGTTGTCGACGAACGACAGCGAGTTGTCGGGGTACAGGAACGCCTGGCCGATCGACTTCTTGTGCGCGTAGGCCGCGATGACCGGCAGCTTCGCGAGCAGGCGCACCATGGTGAGCTCGACCTGCTCGGGGTCGTTCGGGTCGGTCGAGTCCTCGTAGTACGTCGAGAGGGCCGACACGGCGCTCGAGAGCACCGACATGGGGTGCGCCGTGTGCGGCAGCGACGAGAAGAAGCGCTTCAGGTCTTCGTGCAGCAGCGTGTGGTGACGGATCTTCTCGTCGAACTCGCCCAGCTGGTCGGCGGTCGGCAGCTCACCGTAGATGAGCAGCCACGCGACCTCGAGGAACGTCGAGTTCGCCGCGAGTTCCTCGATCGGGTACCCGCGGTAGCGCAGGATGCCCTGCTCGCCGTCGATGTACGTGATCGCGGACCGCGTCGACGCGGTGTTGACGAACCCGTAGTCGAGCGCGGTGAGCCCGGTCTGACGGGTCAGCGTCGACACGTCGATGCTCGAGTTGCCCTGCACCGCACGATGGACGGGCAGTTCGGCGGTGGTGCTGCCGAAGCTCAGGGTCGCGGTCTGGGGGGTCTCCCCGGCCGCATTGTTCCGGACGTCGCTCACGGCGCCTCCTGTGATCGTCACTTGCGCGGTCACCTGCTTTCCGGTCTCGATCGCTCTGGCGGTCTCGACCCGAATACAGCCTAGACGGGCTCCGAACACACTGTCGCACCCGCCAACAGATCATCCTATCCGTTGGCGAGAGTCACAGTCGGCGCGGCGACGCCTCACACGATGCTGCGGATGTCACGCCGCGGCGGCGGCCCGGAGTCGCTCGGCCGCGGCCGCGATGCGCTCGTCGGTCGCCGTCAGCGACAGTCGCACGTGCTCGGGGTGGTGCACGCCGTAGAAGTGGCCCGGGCCTGCGACGATGCCGAGGTCGGCGAGCCGGCCGATCGAGTCCCACCCGTCGCGTCCCTCGGTCGCCCAGAGGTAGAGCCCCGCCTCGCTGCGGTCGACACGGAAGCCGGCGGCCTCGAGTGCGGGCTTCAACAGCTCGCGACGCGCACGGTAGCGCGCCTTCTGCTCGGCGACGTGCTCGTCGTCGCGGAGCGCGGCGATCATCGCGGCCTGCAGCGGCTGCGGGAGCATGAGTCCCGCGTGCTTGCGCACGGTCGTGATGCGCCCGATGACGGTACGGCAGCCCGCGATGAAGGCGGTGCGGTAGCCGGCCATGTTCGACTGCTTCGACAGCGAGTAGGCGACGAGCGTGTTGCGGCGGCTGTCGCCGACGACGCGCGGGTCGAGCAGGCTCGGGATCGGGCCATCCGCCCACTCGCCCTCCCAGCCGAGCTCGGCGTAGCACTCGTCGCCGACGATGATCGCGTCGAGTTCGAGGGCGCGCTCGCGCGCGGCGCGCAACTCGTCGATCGTGAGCACCCGGCCGTCGGGGTTGCCCGGGCTGTTCAGCCACACGAGCTTCGTCGCGGCCGGCCACTCCGCAGGGTCGTCGGAGGCCATCGACGTGGCGCCGACGAGCACGGCGCCCATCTCGTAGCTGGGATAGGCCGCCCGGGGGTGCACGACGACGTCGCCTTCGCCGAGCCCCAGCAGGAACGGCAGGAGCGCGACCAGTTCCTTGGATCCGACCGTGGGCAGCACGTTGGCCTCGGTGAGCCCGGTCACCCCTCGTCGGCGGGCGAACCAGTCGATGATCGCGCCGCGGAGCTCGTCGGTGCCGGTGGTCTGCGGGTAGGCGTGGGCATCGGTCGCATTCGCGAGCGCCTCGCGCACGAGCACCGGTGTGGGGTCGACCGGCGAGCCGATCGACAGGTCGACGACCCCCTCGGGATGCGCCGCCGCACGCTCACGGAACGGCGCCATGAGGTCCCACGGGTAGTCGGGCAGGTCGCCGCGAGCCATGCTCAGTGCGCCTGAGGAGGGAGCACCGCGATCACGGGGTGGTCCTTCGGAATGACGCCGATCTTGGCCGCGCCGCCGGGCGAGCCGATGTCGTCGAAGAACTCGACGTTGGCCTTGTAGTAGTCGGCCCACATCTCGGGCAGGTCGTCTTCGTAGTAGATCGCCTCGACGGGGCAGACCGGCTCGCACGCACCGCAGTCGACGCATTCGTCGGGGTGGATGTAGAGCGAGCGCTCACCCTCGTAGATGCAGTCGACGGGGCATTCGTCGATGCAGGCGCGGTCTTTGACGTCGACGCACGGAAGGGCGATGACATAGGTCACGGTGTTCGCTGTCCCTTCGAGAGGCTGGGATTCCAGTCTAGGCGTCGCGCGGCTGCCGTGACGGCAGCTTGGGCCACGCGACGACGAACACCGCGATGAGGGCGGGCGCGACCGACCAGATGGTGCCCGTGAGGTCGCCCACGATCAGCACCGATCCGCCCGGGCCCGGCAGGGTGAGCACGGCGACCGCCACGACGATGCCCGCGCCGGCCGCGGCCGCGGCCGCTCGCCCGCCCGCGACGAGACGCATGCCGAGCAGCAGTGCCGCGACCCCGACGAGTGCGGCGACGAGACCCCACGGGATCGAGACCTCGCCGACCTGCAGCGTTGCGCGGTGTCCGACCGTGCCGAGGGTGCCGTAGGCGAGCCCGACCAGGAAGGCGACGACGATCGTGCCGATTCGGCTGCTCCGGTTCGTCATTTCGGCTGCTGCGTGACGGTGTACGTGACGGCCTCGCCGTCGCCCGCGAGGAGCACGATGTACTCGCCGTCGGAGTACACGACGGCGCTCGCGTTGTCACCGCTCAGGGTGGTGTCCTCGGTGAATCCCGCCGCCTCGAGCTTCGCGGCCGCATCGGCGACGGGGTCCGCCGCGCTCGACGAGACGATCACGATCCATCCTTCGGACCCTGCTGAGCCCGCGGCGAACGTGATCTCGCCGTCGACGAGCGCGATCGACGCGGGGAAGTCGGCGGGCAGTTCGCCGCTCAGGCTGACGTCGCCGCCCGTGGCGTCTTTGATGGCGTCTTCGACGCCCTGGTTGACGAGGTCGCCGGGGTTCGGGAAGCAGCCGGTGAGCAGCGTCGCGGTCACCGCGGCGATCACCACCGCAGTGCCCGCACGGCGGTGGGTGATGGACTGTCGCATGGCCGGCTCCTCGCGTGCAGCGGTCTGGGAGAGGGCGGGCAGGCGCCACGCGGCATCCGATCGCCCCTGCTCGGAATTCTATCGCCCGGCCCCACCGGGGCGATGGCGTAGCGTGGGGCGGGACACGGAACGGGCCGTGCGGAGAGGACCGATGATGGCCGAGCCCAGCACCAACGAGAATGCGCCCGATGTGCGCGTCGAGCGCGACGGCGGCCTCGCGATCGTGACGATCGACCGCCCGAAGGCGCTGAACGCCCTCTCCCCCGACGTGCTCTCCGCCCTGCTCGGCGCCGTCGAGTCGCTCGCCGCCGAAGGCAGCGCCGTGCGCGGCGTGCTGGTCACCGGCGCGGGCGGTCGCGCGTTCGTCGCGGGGGCCGACATCCGGTCGATGGCGGGACTCACGCCGGAGCAGGGCGAGGAGGCGTCGCGCCTCGGCCACCGTGTGGCCGCGGCGATCGAGGGCCTGTCCGCCCCTGTGATCGCGTGCGTCGACGGCTTCGCGCTCGGCGGCGGCCTCGAGCTCGCGCTCGCCTGCGACTTCATCTACGCGACGGATGCCTCGACCTTCGGTCAACCCGAGGTGCATCTGGGTCTCATCCCGGGCTTCGGAGGCACCGTGCGCCTCCCCCGGGCGGTCGGACTCGCCCGCGCGAAGGAGCTCATCTACACGGGCAGGCGCATCGACGCGGCCGAAGCGGTCGCGATCGGCCTCGTCGTGCGGTCGTTCCCCGACCGCGAGTCACTCTTCGCGGGGGCCAGGGCCACGCTCGCTGACGTGGGTGCGAACGCCGCGCCCGCGGTGGCCCTCGCCAAGCGGGTGCTCGTCGACGCCGCGGGCCGCCGCACGGAGTCGGCGACCGAGCTCGAGATCGCGGCCTTCGGCGATGCGTTCCGCACGAATGACATGCGCGAGGGCGTCGCAGCCTTCATCGACAAGCGCGACCCCGTCTTCACCGGCGTCTGAGCCGACGAGGCGATGCGGCACATCTGCGCCGCGGCTTCGGTCAGCCCGCGCGCGACGACAGCCAGGCGACGCCGTCGAACCGCACGCCGTCGGAGCCGAACATCTCGAGGTGGAGGTGCGGGCCGGTCGACTGACCGGTCGTGCCGACGAGTCCGAGTTGCTGCCCTGCGGTGACCTGCTGACCGACCGCGACGGCGATCGAGCCGTTCTGCATGTGGGCGTACGAGCTCGTGATGAGCTGGCCGCCGATGTTGTGCTGCACCTCGACGTTGACGCCGAGTCCGCCGCCGTTCTCGGTCGCGAGCACGACCACGCCGTCGGCGATCGACATCACGGGCGTGCCGTTGCCGGGGGTGAAGTCGACGCCGTCGTGGAAGGTCGAGCAGCCCGAGCACGGCGCCGAGCGCGGGCCGAAGCCGCCGCTGCGCTTGCCGGGGTTCTGCACCGGCCAGACGATCGCGTCCGTGTCGATGAGCTCCACACTGCCGAGGCTCGCGACCTGCGACGTGATGGGCGGCGGCGCGGCCTCGACGGCGTACTGCTCTGCCGCGAGCTGCGACATGACGCCCTCACTGCCGACCTCGACGGTCTGCGGCGCGTATTCGATCGTGTCTTCGACCGGCGCGTAGACCGAGGCGCGCGCATCCGAGTCGGTCGCGGTGACGGCGAGCGCGGGAACGCTCGTGGCGACCATCATGGCCGCTGCGAACGACATCGCGATGACGGAGAGGGTCGGCCGAAGCGACACGGTGCCCGTGCGAACGGCGCCGATGCGAGCGGGGCCCGTGCGGGCACGGCTGCTGCGGGCGTCGTCGAAGCGAGCGAAGCTGCTCCGGATGCCGGCGGTGAGCCGGCTGATGCGGAGTTCGGAGGTCGGGCGGGCAGGGCTGGAGGTGGCCGCGCGGCGGCCGTGCTTGGGGGGAGTCATATATGGGGTGCGTTACGTATTTTCTGAGTCAGGTGCGAGACAACCTCAGCTACGGTACGCACCGACTCTGGGAGGAACCTCCAATGCGCATGCATGTTCCCCCCGAACGTGAGAGCGGTCTCCCCTTGATGCGACGCGAAAAGCCGCACTGCGAAAAGCGGATGCCCCGGGGTCGATCGACCCCGGGGCATCCGCTCGTCTGCGGCAGCGCCTGCTAGTTCTGCTTCTTCAGGCGCGACGTCGTGCGGGCACGGGCGGTCGCGTCGAGCTCGACCTTGCGGATGCGCACGGCGGCCGGCGTGACCTCGACGCACTCGTCTTCACGGGCGAACTCGAGGCACTCCTCGAGCGAGAGCTGGCGCGAGGGCGTCATCGACTCGAACGTGTCGGAGGTCGACTGACGCATGTTGGTCAGCTTCTTCTCCTTGGTGATGTTCACGTCCATGTCGTCGTTGCGCGAGTTCTCGCCGATGACCATGCCCTCGTAGACCTCTTCGGTCGGGTTCACGAAGAACGTCATGCGCTCCTGCAGGGCGATGATCGCGAACGGCGTCACGACGCCCGAGCGGTCGGCGACGATCGAGCCGTTGTTGCGCGTCACGATCTGGCCGGCCCACGCGTCGTAGCCGTGGGAGATCGCGTTCGCGATTCCAGTGCCGCGCGTGGTGGTCATGAACTCGGTGCGGAAGCCGATGAGCCCGCGGCTCGGCACGATGAACTCCATGCGCACCCAGCCCGTGCCGTGGTTCGACATGTTGTCCATACGGCCCTTGCGAGACGCGAGGAGCTGCGTGATCGCGCCGAGGTACTCCTCGGGAGCGTCGATCGTGAGGTGCTCGTAGGGCTCGTGCACCTTGCCGTCGACCTGCTTGGTGACCACCTGCGGCTTGCCGACCGTGAGCTCGTAGCCCTCACGACGCATCTGCTCGACGAGGATCGCGAGCGCGAGCTCGCCTCGGCCCTGCACCTCCCACGAGTCGGGGCGGCCGATGTCGACGACCTTCAGCGACACGTTGCCGACGAGTTCGCGGTCGAGGCGGTCCTTCACCATGCGGGCAGTGAGCTTGTGGCCCTTGACCTTGCCGACGAGCGGCGACGTGTTCGTGCCGATCGTCATCGAGATCGCGGGCTCGTCGACCGCGATGATCGGGAGGGGACGCACATCTTCGGGGTCGGCGAGCGTGTCGCCGATCATGATGTCCTCGAAGCCCGCGACCACGGCGATGTCGCCGGGGCCGGCGCTCTCGGCCGGGTAGCGGTCGAGCGCCTTCGTGAGGAAGAGCTCGGTCACGCGCACGTTCTGGACGGTGCCGTCGTGCTTGACCCAGGCGACCGTCTGGCCCTTCTTGATGGTGCCGTGGAAGACGCGGAGCAGGGCGAGGCGGCCCAGGAACGGCGACGCGTCGAGGTTCGTGACGTGCGCCTGCAGCGGGTGCTCGTCGTCGTAGGTCGGCGCCGGGATGTGCTGCAGGATCGCCTCGAACAGCGGCTCGAGGTCTGCGTTGTCGGGGAGTTCGCCGTTGCCGGGCTTGTTGTGGCTCGCAGCACCGTTGCGGCCCGAGGCGTAGACGACCGGCACGTCGAGGATCGCATCGAGGTCGAGGTCGGGCACGTCGTCGGCGAGGTCGGAGGCGAGGCCGAGCAGCAGGTCCTGGCTCTCGGCGACGACCTCGTCGATGCGCGCGTCGGGACGGTCGGTCTTGTTGACGAGGAGGATCACCGGCATGCGGGCCTCGAGTGCCTTGCGGAGCACGAAGCGGGTCTGCGGCAGCGGGCCCTCGCTCGAGTCGACGAGGAGGACGACGCCGTCGACCATCGACAGGCCGCGCTCCACCTCGCCACCGAAGTCGGCGTGACCCGGGGTGTCGATCACGTTGATCGTGATCGGGCCTTCGGTGGCGTGCGCACCCTGGTACGTGATCGCCGTGTTCTTGGCGAGGATCGTGATGCCCTTTTCGCGCTCGAGCTCGTTCGAGTCCATCGCGCGCTCTTCGACGTGCGCGTGCGCGTCGAAGGAGTGCGTCTGGTTGAGCATCGCGTCGACGAGCGTGGTCTTGCCGTGGTCGACGTGTGCGACGATCGCGACGTTTCGCAGATCATTCCGGGTGGCGTTGGCCATGTTTGGTCCTCGAGGGTGCCGGCCCCCCGTCGCCCCCGAGCAAGAGATCAGCGCACGGAGACAGCGTGGAAGCGCTGAGATGAAGGTCTGTGGGGAGCGCAGGATGCCGCAGTGACGGCGTGCGCCCCTCTAGCGTACCCTGTCGCGCGCCCGTCAAGCTGAGAACGCGAAAGCGCCCGGCCTCCGAATGATCGGATGCCGGGCGCTCGCGTGGCGCATGTGCCGCTCGGTGCCTAGGCGCCCAGCTCGATGCTCGCTCCGGGGATCGCCGCGAGGAGATCCTTCGTGTACTGCTCCTGCGGGCTGTCGAACACCTCGTCGGTGGTCGCCGCCTCGACGATGCGGCCCTTCTGCATCACGCAGACGTGGTCGGCGATGACGCGCACGACCGCGAGGTCGTGCGTGATGAAGAGGTACGTCAGCCCGAGCTCGGCCTGCAGGTCGGCGAGCAGGCGCAAGATCTGAGCCTGCACGAGCACGTCGAGCGCCGAAACGGCCTCGTCGAGCACCACGATCTCGGGCTTCAGTGCGAGTGCACGCGCGATGGCGATGCGCTGGCGCTGACCGCCCGAGAGCTCGTTCGGGTAGCGGCTGATGAGCGTGCGCGGCAGCGAGACCTGGTCGAGCAGCTCGTAGACCCGCTCACGACGCGAGGCGTTGGTGCCGACCTTGTGCGTGAACAACGGTTCGGCGATGGTGTTGCCGATGTTGCGCAGCGGGTTCAGCGAACCGTACGGGTCCTGGAAGACCGGCTGCATGCGGCTGCGGAGGTTGAAGAGCTCCTTGCCGGTCACGCTCGCCAGGTCTTTTCCGCCGACGACGATCTTGCCGCTCGTCGCGTCTTCGAGCTTCAGCAGCATCTTCGCGACGGTCGACTTGCCCGAGCCCGACTCGCCCACGAGCGCCATGGTGGTGCCCTTGGGGATCTGGAACGAGACCTTGTCGACCGCGGTGAACTCGCCCGAACCACGGATCTTGAAGACCTTGGTGAGGTCTTCGACGACGATCGCCGGTGCGGCTTCAGGTGCTGCGGCCAGCGCCTCGGCACGCGCCTCGGCGGTCGCGATCAGGTCGATCGCGTCGCCTGCGGCATGTGCTGCGCCCTCGGCCATCGACGACTCGGCCGCCGAGATCGAACCCGTCGCCTGGATGCGGCGCGAAGCGAGGCTCGGCGCCGCGGCGACGAGACGCTGCGTGTAGGGGTGCTGCGGGTTCTGCAGGATCTCGACCGACGGTCCCGACTCCACGACGCGGCCCTTGTACATGACCACGAGCTGCTCGGCGCGCTCGGCGGCGAGGCCGAGGTCGTGCGTGATGAACAGCAGGGTCGTGCCGAGTTCACGGGTGAGCGACTCGAGGTGGTCGAGGATGACGCGCTGCACCGTGACGTCGAGCGCCGAGGTCGGCTCGTCGGCGATGAGCAGCTGCGGGTTGGCCGCGAGCCCCATGCCGATCAGCACGCGCTGGCGCATGCCGCCCGAGAACTGGTGCGGGAACTGACGCATGCGGCGATCGGCGTCGCCGAGGCCCGCCTGCTTCAGCACCTGGATGGCGCGCTGCTTGACCTCTTTGCGACCCGTGGCGATGCCGTTGGCCTTGATGGCCTCCTCGACCTGGAAGCCGATCGACCACACCGGGTTGAGGTTCGACATCGGGTCTTGCGGGACGAAGCCGATCTTGCGGCCGCGGACGGTCTGCATCTCCTTCTTCGATGCCTTGGTGAGGTCCTGGCCGTCGAGGAGGATCTGACCGCCCGACACGTGGCCGGTGCCCGGGAGCAGGTTGATGATCGCATGCGCGGTCGTCGACTTGCCGGAGCCCGACTCCCCCACGATCGCGAGGCTCTGCCCGCGATAGAGGGTGATGTTGACACCGTCGACGGCCTTGACGAGACCGTCCTGGGTGTTGAAGCCGACCTGGAGATCCTTGATCTCGAGGAGCGGCCGTTCGGCGCCAGCGGCGCGTTCTGTTTGCACGTTCGATCCGTTCGAAGTCTCGCTCATCGCTGCGCCCTCGCCTTCGGGTCGAGCGCGTCGCGCACGACCTCGCCGAGCATGATGAAGCTCAGCACGGTGACCGACAGTGCGATCGAGGGCAGGATCAGCGTCTGGGGCGCGGTGCGCAGCGAGGTCTGGGCCTGGCTGATGTCGTTGCCCCACGACATGATGTCGGTCGGCAGGCCGACGCCGAGGAACGACAGGGTCGCCTCGGCGACGATCGCGCCGGCGAGCGAGATGGTCGTGATGACGAGCACCGGTGCGATCGAGTTCGGCAGCACGTGGCGCAGCAGGATGCGGAATCGCGAGACGCCGAGTGCCGTCGACGCCATGACGAAGTCGGCGTTCTTCACCCGCAGGATCTCGGCTCGCAGCACACGGGCGGTCGCGGGCCACGCGAACAATCCGATCGCGAGCGAGATCACCCACACGTTCCGGTACTGGGAGAGCACCGACATGATGACGACGGCGGCGAGGATGTAGGGGATCGAGAAGAAGATGTCGCCCAGGCGCGAGAGCACCGAGTCGAGCCATCCGCCGTAGAAGCCTGCGAACGCACCGAAGACGATGCCGAGCAGCGCCACGAGGAACGTCACGATGAGGCCGACGGCCAGCGAGGTCGACGTGCCGTGGATGATCCGCGAGTAGATGTCGCAGCCCTGCTTCGTGAACCCGAGCGGGTGACCCTCGGTCGGACCGCCGTTGCTGTTCGCGAGGAGGCAGCCGTTGTTCGGCGGCGTCTGCGTGAACAGGCCGGGGAACAGCGCGACGACGACCACGAGGACGATCAGCACGGAGGAGATCCAGAACATCGGGCGCTTGCGCACGTCATTCCACGCGTCGGTCCACAGGTTCGAGGGCTTGCCCTCGGCCTTGACCGAGTCGATGGCGACGAGCGGCGTCTCTTCGAGCGGCGCGACGTAGTGCTGCTGGTCTGGTCTGGTGTTACTTGGCATAACGGATCCTCGGGTCGAGAACGGCGTACAGGAGATCCACCAGCAGGTTCACCACGAGGTAGATCAGCACCATGATCGTCACGAAGGAGACGACGGTCGGTCCCTCACCTCGGATGATCGCCTGGTAGAGCGTGCGGCCGACGCCGGGCACGTTGAAGATGCCCTCGGTCACCGTCGCGCCGACCATGAGCGTGCCGAAGTCGACGGCGAGGTAGGTGACGACGGGGATGAGGGAGTTGCGCAGGATGTGCACGGGGACGATGCGCCCACGGGAGAGGCCCTTGCTCGCTGCGGTGCGAACGAAGTCCTGTCCGTCGGTGTCGATGACCGACGCCCGCGTCAGTCGGACGATCTGGGCGAAACTGATGGTGGCCAGCACGATGGCCGGCAATATCAGGTCTTGCGTTGGAGCCCCTGGCCCGACCGTGGTTCTGAACCACCCCAGATAGATGCCGAAGAACCACTGCATCACGAACGCGAGCACGAAGATCGGCAGCGAGATCAGGATGAGGCTCACGACGAGCGCGCTCGCGTCGAAGATGCCGCCCTTGCGCAGACCCGAGATGAGGCCGATCGAGATGCCGGCGACCATTTCGAAGAACACTGCCATCGCCGCGAGGCGGAGCGTGACCGGGAAGGTGTCCATCAGGATCTCTGAGACCGGCTGACCCGAGAACGAGACACCGAGGTCTCCCGTGAAGATGTTGCCGAGGAAGATCAGGTACTGGACGATGAACGGCTTGTCAAGGTTGTACCGCTCACGCAGGGCTTCAATGACCGACGGGGGCGGAGTCTTGTCGCCGAAGAGCGCGACGATCGGGTCGCCGGGCATGGCGAAGACCATGAAATAGATCAGGAATGTGGTGCCGAGCAGGACAGGGATCGCCTGCAGCAGTCGGCGCAGGATATAGCCGGCCATGGATCAGGCCCTGCGTTCTGCGAATGTGGACATGTTGAAAGAAACCTCACCGTTGTGCGAGTTCGACTCCACGATGCTACGCCGATCAGGCGAACACCGTGGATACGTGGGAGTGGGGCGGCAGCCTGCTCGGCTGCCGCCCCACGGGCGCCTCAGAGTATAACCCCGAGTCGTCCTTGATCGAGAACTACTCGCTCTTGGTGACCTGGTAGTACAGCGGTACCGAGTTCCAGCCGAACTCGACGTCGTTGACGACCTCGCTCCAAGCGCCGTTCACCGTGGAGTACCACAGCGGGACGGCCGGGAGGTCCTGGAACAGGATCTCCTGAGCGGACTGGAACTTCTCGTTCGCAGCAGCGATGTCGGTCTCGGAGAGGCCTTCCTTGAGGAGCGTGTCGACCTCGGGGTTCGAGTAGTCGCCATCGTTCGAGCCGGCACCGGTTCCGTAGAGCGGGCCGAGGAAGTTGAAGAGCGCCGGGTAGTCCGCCTGCCAGCCCGAACGGAAGGCCGTCTGGATGGTGCGGTCGGTGATCTTGGTGCGCGCCTCAGCGAACGTGGGGTACGGGTCGCCAGCGGCTTCGATGCCCAGGTCGTTCTTCAGGCCGTTCGCCACAGCGTCGACCCAGGCCTGGTGGCCACCGTCAGCGTTGTAGGCGATCTTGAAGGTGCCGTCCCAGGGAGCGATCGCGTCGGCCTCGGCCCACAGCTTCTTCGCCTCTTCGGGGTTGTACTCGAGCACCTCGGAGCCGGGGATCTCTTCCGAGTAGCCGTCGATGACCGGCGACGTGAAGTCGTGCGCCGGGGTGCGGGTGCCGGCGAAGATCACGTCGGTGATCTCGTCGCGGTTGATCGCCATCGAGATCGCCTGGCGGCGGAGGTTGCCCTCTTCACCCGAGAAGTGCGGGAGACGCGCCGGGATCGTGAACGACTGGAAGATCGCAGCGGCCTGAGTGACCGAGCGGTCGCCGAACTCGTCCTGGAAGGTGGCCAGAGCCGAGTCGGGGATCGCGTCGAGCACGTCGAGGTTGCCGCCCTGGAGGTCGGCGTACGCGGCGTCCTGCGAGGCGTAGAAGATGATGTCGAGACCACCGTTGACCGCCTTGCGGGGGCCGTCGTAGTCGGGGTTCACGACGAGGTCGATCTTCTCGTTGTGCTTCCAGGCGCCTTCGCCGTCGAGCATGTACGGGCCGTTGCCGACCGGGTTCTCACCGAACGCGGCGAGGTCTTCGAAGGCCGACTCGGGCAGCGGGTAGAAGGCCGAGTAGCCGAGACGCAGCGGGAAGTCCGACTCGGGCTGCTTCAGCTTGACCGTGAAAGTGGTGTCGTCGACGACCTTGAGGCCGGAGAGCTCGGGGACCTCTGCCTCGTAGTCGAAGCCTTCGATGGACTCGAAGAAGTACTGCGAGAGCTGCGGGCCGTTGGCCGTGTTCGCGCCGTAGTTCCAGGCGTCGACGAACGAAGCCGCGGTGACGGGCTCGCCGTTCGTGAACTTCTGGTCGGCCTTGAGCTTGATCGTGTAGTTCTGCGCGTCGTCGGTCTCGATGGACTCGGCGACATCGTTGTGCGCAGCGCCCTTGGCGTCGTAGTAGACGAGACCTGCGAAGATCGCGTCGAGGATCTTGCCGCCACCGACCTCGTTGGTGTTGGTGGGGATCAGCGGGTTCTGGGGCTCGGAGCCGTTGGTCGTGATGACCGCGGTGGCATCGCCAGCAGGGGCCGACGGGTCAGCACCGCCACTCGTGCAGCCTGACAGCGTCAATGCGCCGGCGGCAGCAAGAGCAATGGCTGCAACGCCGATTCTCTTGATCTTCAATGTTCCTCCTGTGAGATATGCGACGACAACACGGCTCGTGGCCGCGCTGGAGCGCTGGTAGATCGAGACTATGAACCTCACCTCCGGTAAGCAAACCAGAAGGGCAAACCGTTACCGACGCGCAACCTAGCGACACACACCTCGGCGGATTCCGGCGTGAATCCGCACGAATGTTGCGTCTGAGCCGCTCATGCGATGATTGCCGCATGTCTTCTGCACGGCGGCTGCGGCTCGAGGTCGTCATCGTGCTCGGACTCTCGCTCGGGGCATCCGCTGTCTACTCGATCGTCTCGATCATCGCGAAGGTCACCGCGGAGACGCCGCTCGGCGAGCAGTCGGTCGCGCTGAACCCCTCTCGTGCGCCCCGTGAATGGCTCGATTTCACGTACCAGTTCCTCGATGTCTTCTTCGGGCTCTTCGCCGTCGCGCTCGTGCTCTACCTGCTCTGGGCTCCCGGCACGAACCCGTTCCGCCGCATCGGCCTCGACCTGACGAGACCGGGTCGCGACGCGGCATCCGGTGTGCTGCTGGTGCTCGCCATCGGCGTGCCGGGGCTCGCGCTCTACGCGCTCGGCCGCGCCGGAGGCATCACTGTCGCTGTCGAGGCGTCACCGGCCGACTGGCTGTGGTGGACGGTGCCGATCCTCGTGTTCCGGGCGCTCGAAGCGGCGCTGACCGAGGAGGTCATCGTCGTCGGCTACCTCTTCACGCGGTTCAGGGAGCTCGGCGTCGGTCCGTGGGCGACGATCCTCTCGAGCGCCGTGCTGCGCGGCACCTACCACCTCTACCAGGGCTTCGGGCCGTTCTTCGGCAATGTCGCGATGGGCGTCGTCTTCGGCTGGTGCTACCAGCGCTGGGGGCGCACGATGCCGCTCGTCATCGCGCACTGGATCCTCGACGTCGTATCGTTCGTCGGCTATCCGCTCGCGCTCGGCTGGTGGCCGGAGTTCTTCGCCGTCTCTGCCGGCTGAGCGGTTCGCACGGGCTGATCCGCGCGAACCGGATGCCGCGTGCGGGTCGTCCTCGGCACGTGCTCGCTTCGTCCGAGCGCGACGACCGTCGTCGGCATCGGGGGCAGCGCCTCCTCGGCGGCCTCGACCCTGAGGTCGGAGTCCGTGCCCCGCACGCGCGCCAGGTCGAGCCCGCTGCGTCGAGACGGCGAGCAGACGGGCGAGTAGAAGCCCTCGTCGCCGAAGACGCTGCCGCTTGCGAAGTCGGTGATCGACTGGGCCCTGCGCAGCGCTTCGGCGGTGGCCGGATCGCGTCGCTGGAGGAGGCCTGCTCGCTGCTCGAGACCGAGACCGCGGCCCGCGAGCACCGAAGTGCCGACGAGCAGCCCCACGAACCCGACGGTCGTGAGCACCGTGATGAGATCGACGGACATCATGCCCCCTCTGCTTCGAGAGAACCCGGGCCCTCCGACAGAACCCGCGGGTCATTTCGAGAGAACCTCAGTGTACTCCCGGGTGAGCCCCTCGGGGTCGCCCTGATCCCTCGAACCGCGAGGCTCGCGAGCATGGAGGCACCCCTCGTCACGAGGGCGCCGGCCGCCACCGCCGGACACCAGGGACGGAACGGAATCATGTCACTCACCGCAGCATTCGCCGCGGGCCACCTCGCAGCCCGCGCCTCCGACCGCCGCTTCCGCGCGACCGAGGCAGAGATCGCAGCAGCGCACGAGCGCGTGGCAGCGCGGCGCAGCGCCCTCGTCACGGTCGCCGCGCCCGGCCCCGCTCGCTCCCCCGCGGCTGCTCCCGCACAGCGCGACTACACGGAGCGGGGCCGACATGCGGCACCGCGCCCCGCGTAGTCGAGACTGCCGTCAGCCGCCGATCTTCTCCCCTGCAGGGGTGAGCACCCACCACACGTCGTTCACGCCCTGGCCGTTCGTGTCGCCCGAGGCGCCGTCGCCCGCGAAGTAGTAGAGCGGCCAGCCGTTCAGCGTCACCTGCGTCGAACCGTCGACGCCCGTGATGGTGCCGATCTCACCGGTCACGCCTTCGACCTCCGGGGCATCCGACTCGGTCGTCACCGCGGGCCAGTTGGTCGCGCATTCGCCTTCGCAGCTGCTGGCGTCGGCTCCCTGGGCGTCGTTGTCGAACATGTAGACCGTCATACCCTCGCCGTCGACGACGATCTCGCCGAGTTCCGAGTCGGCGGTGGTGAGCACCGCCCCAGACGCCTCTGCGCCCATGTCGGGCGACTCGGTCTCGGCCGAGGTGCCCGCGCCGTCCGAGGGCTCCTCCGCGGTAGGGGCCGAGCAACCGGCCAGTGCCACGATGAGGCCCATGACGGCCAATCCTGTTGCGATGCGCAGCTTCATGCGTCGTCCTTCTCTCGTACTCGCGGCCGCGGTCGCGGCCTCTCCAGAAGCACGAGACGCAGCACCGGATGGTTCAATCCGACCGAGAACCGCGGTCCATCACCTCGCCGCTCAGTCGACGTCGATCCGCATGAGCACGTCGCCGCTGCCCATCGCCCGGATCTCGAGCGATGCGATCTCGTCGAGGTCGAGGGCGGCGCCCGCCGACAGCCGGGCCGCGGATCCGGGACTCGCCCGCCAGCTCGACACGTCGGTGCGCACGCCGTCTCGACCGACGACGACGAGCGCGTACGGCCAGCCTCCGGCCGGGGCATCGGATGCCTCGGCGTCGGCGTATCGGCAGTCGAGCTCGATCCTCGTGCCCCATGCGACCTGCGTGAGCGTCGCGGTGGCCGAGAGCGGCACCTCGGCGACCGACTCGAAGGCGACCGATTCGGAGGGCACGGAGGGTCGCATGGCCGCGAGGGGCACGGCGATCGCGACGATGACGACCACGGCCGCCGCCGCGGAGGCGATCCACCAGGTCCGGGTGCGGCGGCGACGCCGCCGACGGTCCTCCAACCGCACCACGTCGAGGAGGTCGTCGCGGGGTTTCGGGGCGGGGACGGTGTCGGGCTCGCCGAGGAGGGCCTCGGCGCGTTCGGAGGACAGCCGCGCGAGGAGTCCCGGCATCGGGGCGAGCTCGGCGACGGATCGACGGCAGAGCTCGCACGACTCGAGGTGCTGCTCGTACTCGCCCCGCTCGACCGGCGAGAGCGCGCCGAGCACGTAGGCCGAGTCCCAGTCCGCGAAGCGCGCGTGTTCCGGGTTCATCGCGTCACTCCCTTCTCCTGCAGCGCGAGCCGCAGGGCCCGAAGCCCGTAGTGCAGTCGGGACTTCACCGTACCCTCGGGGATGCCGAGTCGCCGGGCGACCTCGGCCACGCTGCATCCGCCGTAGTAGGCATGCACGATCACCGCCCGATGCTCCATGCTCAACGTCACCAGCGCCTCCTCGACGAGCAGGCTCTCGAACAGCGCATCGGTCGCGTCGTGCTCCGCGCGCTCCGGCGTCTCGGCGACGCCGATCTCGTGCCGACGACGCGCGCTCCGCGCCTCGTCGATCACGAGGTTCCGGGCGACCGTGATCATCCACGACCGCGTCGTCTCCGGCTCCTGGGCCATGATCCGGGGGCTCCGCCACGCACGGAGCAGGGTCTCCTGCACGATGTCGTCGGCGCCGGCGGCATCACCGGTGAGGTGCACCACGTACCTCCACACCGACGGCCCGTGCGCGTCGTAGAGCGCGACGAGTCGGCTGTCGTCATCGAGCGGCATCCATCACCTCCTGTTCTCTGACGAGAGAACGAGAGGGCGCTCCGAATCGTTCATTCGCGGCGAGGGTGAACCCGGGCGGCGTCTGCGTCGTGTTCACGGCATGGATCCCACGAATCTCGCACCGGTCGCCTCGGAGGACGTCCTCCAGATCGCGGGGCTGCCATTGCACCCGCTCATCGTGCACGCGGTGGTCGTGCTCACACCGCTCACGGTACTCGCCCTGCTGCTCGGCGCGTTCTGGCCCGCGGCCCGCCGCCGGCTCGGCATCGTGACCGCGCTCGGCGCGGCCCTCGTGCTCGTGCTCGTGCCGATCACCGTCGCGGCCGGGCAGTCGCTCGCCGAACGCATCGGGCCGGTCCCCGCCGTCGCGCGGCATCAGCAGTTCGGCGAGATGCTGCTGCCCTGGGCGATCGCGCTCTTCGTCGTCGCTGCAGCCCAGTGGGCGTGGTTCCGCTTCGGTGACGAGCGGATGCGCCGGGGTTCGCCCGTCGCGGCGCGGGCGGTGCGCATCGGGCTCGCCGTGGCATCCGTCATCGTCGGCGTCGGCACGGCCGTGCTGCTCGTGCTGATCGGCGACTCAGGAGCCCGCGCCGTCTGGGGCGGGCTCCTGAGCTGACCGACTCCGGAACTCGTTACGCGAACGCCTCGACCGGCGGGCAGGCGCACACGAGGTTGCGGTCGCCGAACGCCTGGTCGATGCGGCGCACCGGCACCCAGTACTTGCCGCGCACGAGCGAGTGCACCGGGTAGACGGCCTGCTCGCGGGTGTAGGCGTGGGTCCACTCCCCGGCGATGACCGACTCCGCGGTGTGCGGCGCATTCACGAGCGGGTTGTCGTCGGCGGGCCACTCGCCCGCGGCGACGGCGTCGGCCTCGGCCTTGATCGCGACCATGGCCTCGACGAAGCGCTCGAGCTCGGCCAGGTCCTCCGACTCGGTCGGCTCGATCATGAGCGTGCCCGCGACCGGGAACGACATCGTCGGGGCGTGGAAGCCGTAGTCGACGAGGCGCTTGGCCACGTCGTCGACGGTCACGCCCGTCGTCGCCGTGAGGGGGCGCAGGTCGAGGATGCACTCGTGCGCGACGAGTCCGTTGTCGCCGGTGTAGAGCACGGGGTAGTGCTCGCGCAGGCGCGAGGCCACGAAGTTCGCGGCGAGCACCGCCGAGGCGGTCGCCTGCTTCAGGCCCTCGGAGCCCATCATGCGCACATAGGCCCACGAGATCGGCAGGATCGACGGGCTGCCGTACGGAGCCGCCGAGACGGGGCCGCCGTCGTGGGTGACGCCGCCCGAGTGGTCGGCGCGCTGGGCCATCGGGTGGCCGGGCAGGTACGGCGCGAGGTGCGCCTTCGCCGCGACCGGGCCGACGCCGGGGCCGCCGCCGCCGTGCGGGATGCAGAACGTCTTGTGCAGGTTCAGGTGCGACACGTCGCCGCCGAAGTCGCCGAAGCGGGCGAAGCCGAGCAGGGCGTTGAGGTTCGCACCGTCGACGTACACCTGGCCGCCGGCGTCGTGCACGGCCTGCGTGATGGTCTTCACCTCGTGCTCGTAGACGCCGTGCGTCGACGGGTAGGTGATCATGAGGGCCGCGAGGCTCGCAGCGTGCTCGGCGATCTTCGCGCGCAGGTCGTCGAGGTCGACGTTGCCGAGCTCGTCGGTCGCCACGACCACGACGCGCATGCCGGCGAGCACTGCGGATGCCGCGTTGGTGCCGTGCGCGCTCGAGGGGATGAGGCACACGGTGCGCTCGGTCTCGCCGTTGGCGTGGTGGTACCCGCGGATCGCGAGGAGGCCGGCGAGCTCGCCCTGGCTGCCCGCGTTCGGCTGCAGCGACACCGTGTCGTACCCGGTGACCTCGGCGAGCCAGGTCTCGAGCTGCTCGATGAGGCCGAGGGTGCCGACGACGTCGGCCTCGGGCGCGAAGGGGTGCAGGTTCGCGAACTCGGGCCACGTGACCGACTGCATCTCGGTGGCGGCGTTGAGCTTCATGGTGCACGAGCCGAGCGGGATCATGCCGCGGTCGAGCGCGTAGTCGCGGTCGGCGAGGGTCTTCAGGTAGCGCATCATCTGCGTCTCGGAGTGGTGCGTGTTGAAGACCGGGTGCTCGAGGTAGCCGCTCGTGCGACGGAGTTCACCGCTCGCGACGGCCGGCAGGGTCGAGGTCTCGACCGGGACCTCGGTGCGCTCGGGCAGCCCGAACGCCTGGGCGACGAGCGAGAGCTCGGCCTCGGTCGTGGTCTCGTCGACGGCGATGTGCACGGTGGCCTCATCGGCCTCCCACACGTTCACGCCGAGGGTGCGGGCGCGCTCGACGATGTTGCCGGCGAGGCCGGGCACGTGCACCCTGATGGTGTCGAAGTAGGTGTCGTGCGCGAGGGTGAGCCCGTAGCCGGTGAGCACCTCGGCGAGCGCGGTCGCCTTCGCGGCCGTCGAGACCGCGATGTGACGGATGCCGCGGGGGCCGTGGTACACCGCGTACATCGACGCCATGACGGCGAGCAGCACCTGCGCGGTGCAGATGTTCGAGGTCGCCTTCTCGCGGCGGATGTGCTGCTCGCGGGCCTGCAGGGTCAGGCGGTACGCGGGCGCGCCCACGGCATCCTTCGAGACGCCGACGAGGCGGCCCGGCAGCTGGCGCTCGAGGCCCGTGCGTACGGCCATGTAGCCGGCGTGCGGTCCGCCGAAGCCCATGGGCACGCCGAAGCGCTGCGAGGTGCCGACGGCGACGTCGGCGCCGAGCTCGCCCGGGCTCGTGATGAGTGCGAGGGCCAGCAGGTCGGCGGCCACGACGACGAGGGCGCCCTGCGCCTTCGAGGCGGCGATGACGGATGCCGGGTTCCACACGCGACCCGATGCGCCCGGGTACTGCACGAAGAGACCGAAGTGCTCGCCGAAGGCGGCGACATCCGTGCCCTCGACGAGGTCTGCGACGACGAGCTCGATGCCGACGGCCTCGGAGCGCGACTCGAGCAGCGCGAGGGTCTGCGGCAGCACGTCGGCGTCGACGACGAAGCGGTTCGAGGTCGACTTCGAGGCGCGGCGCGCGAGCAGCATGCCCTCGACGACCGCGGTGCCCTCGTCGAGCATCGACGCGTTGGCGGTGTCGAGGCCCGTGAGGTCGGTGACCATCGTCTGGAAGTTGATGAGCGCCTCGAGCCGGCCCTGTGAGATCTCGGGCTGGTAGGGCGTGTAGGCCGTGTACCAGCTCGGGTTCTCGAGCACGTTGCGCTGGATGACCGACGGCGTGACCGTGCCGAAGTACCCGAGGCCGATCATCGAGGTGCGCACGGTGTTCTGCTCGGCGAGCGCCGCGAGCTCGGCGAGCGCCTCGCGCTCGGTGGCTGCGGCGGGGATCGCCGAGTTCAGCACCTCCCCCATGCGGATCGACGTGGGCACCGCGGCGGCCATGAGGGCGTCGAGTGAGTCGTAGCCGAGCTCGGCGAGCATGAGTCCGTGGTCGCTCGGGCTGGTGCCGATGTGGCGGCGCCCGAAGGCGTCGAGGTCGAATGCTGAGGAGGCGGGGGTGCTCATGCGGGTGCTTACTCTCCGACCAGTGCGCGGTACTCGGCGTGGGTGAGGAACTTCGGCAGGCTCGAGGCGTTCACCTTGATGAGCCAGCCCTCGCCGAACGGGTCGCTGTTGACGAGCTCGGGCGAGTCGACGACGGTCTGGTTGGCCTCGACGACCTCGCCGCTGACGGGGGCGAACAGCTCGCCGACCGACTTCGTCGACTCGATCTCGCCGACGACGGTGCCCTCGGTCACGGTCGTGCCGGCCGCGGGCAGTTCGACGAAGACGACGTCGCCGAGCTTGTCGGCGGCGTAGTCGGTGATGCCGATCGTCGCGACGTCGCCGTCGATGGCGATCCACTCGTGCTCTTCGGTGTAGTGCAGTGCGGTCTGGTCGGTCATGGGGTGCTCCTTGCAGTGGGTTGGTTGCCGAGCCGCCCGAATCCGTGCAGAGTCGGGCGACTCGAGGTCAGGCGGTGCGCTTGTAGAACGGCAGTGCGACGACGGATGCCGCGACGCGCGTGCCCCGCACGTCGACGAAGAGCTCGCGGCCAGGCTCGGCGGCGTCCGGTGCCACGAGGGCCATGGCGATCGGGTGGCCGAGCGTCGGCGAGAGTGCGCCGCTCGTGATGACGCCGATGCGGGTCGCGTCGGCGCCATCGCCGTCGTAGACCTCGTAGTCGGCGCGAGCTGCGCGGCGGCCTTCGGCTGCGAGGCCGACGAGCACCGGGGCATCCGTTGCGGGGCCCTGCTCGATGGCGGCGCGACCGACGAAGTCGTCGGGCTTGGCGAGTGCGACCACACGGCCGAGGCCGGCCTGCACGGGCAGGATGTCGCGGCTCAGCTCGTGACCGTAGAGGGGCATGCCCGCCTCGAGGCGCAGCGTGTCGCGGCTCGCGAGACCGCAGGGCGTCACGCGGGGGCCACCGGTCTCGGCGAGCGCCTGCCACAGGCCGGCTGCGCGCTCGGGCGCGAGGTAGAGCTCGAACCCGTCTTCGCCGGTGTACCCGGTGCGCGCGACGAGCACGGGCTCGCCCTCGAAGGTCGCCGGGAAGGCGCGGTAGTACTTGAGCGCTTCGAGCTTCGCGTCGAAGTCCTCCTCGTCGTTGCCCGGCCCGTCGACGCCGAAGCCCGGTGTCTCGAGCAGCACCGCGCGCGCGTCTGGACCCTGCAGGGCGATGAGCGCGACGTCGTCGCTCTCGTCGGAGACGATCGTGTCGAAGCCGGAGGCGCGGGCGCGCAGCTCGTCGGCGACGACGGCCGCGTTCGAGGCGTTCGCGACGACCATGTAGCGGTCGTCGCCCGTGCGGTAGACGACGAGGTCGTCGATGATGCCGCCGTCTTCGGCGAGCAGCAGGGAGTACTTGGCCTGGCCGATCTCGATGGCCGAGAGCTTGCCGGCGAGCGCGTGGTCGAGCGCGGCGGCAGCCTGGGGTCCGATGAGCACGATCTCGCCCATGTGCGAGAGGTCGAAGAGACCCGCTGCGGTGCGCACGGCGTGGTGCTCGGCGAGGTCGCTGGAGTAGCGCACGGGCATCTGCCAGCCCGCGAAGTCGGTGAAGCTCGCGCCCGCTGCGCGGTGCACGGCGTCGAGCGGGCTCAGCCGTTCGGTGCTCGACGACTCGAGGCTGGTGGTACCGGGTTCGTTGGTCACGAGAGTTCTCCAGACGTGCCGGCGCTCGCCGGCGTTGTCACGGTCGCGGAAGCGGCACCGTGTGGGAACTCCCCCTCTGTCATGAGCCTGAGAGTTTCACGCGGTCTCGCGCTTTCACCGTGGGCGGGAGGCCGCGAGCCATCGCGGAATCCACTTTTCAGAGCGGCCTCGTCATCGCGGTGTAGTGACCTGAGAGATTGGCGGGGAGGCTTGCTCCTTCGGTGCCGGTCTGGGCGCTGTTCGTTGGTGCTGACCGGCTCTCCCGCGACGCGTCGATGGCCCGGTATGAGATTGTGCTCCGATCCTAGCAGCGGCGCGGTTCGGTGTCGGCTGGGCGTCGGCTGTGATCTGCGCCGAGTGGATTCACGTTCTGGTCAGATTGACTGTAAGCTGACGTCCGACCGAGTTCGAGTCAGCTTGACCAGAAGAGCGGAGGCGCCGGATGCCGCACCAGACCGAATCCCAGGGCGATCTGTCGACACGCCTCGCGGTCTCGACGGTGATCTTCGCCCTGCGCCCCGATCGCTCCGGTCGCCCAGTGCTCTGGACCCCGCTCGTGCGTCGCACGCGTGAGCCCCAACTCGGGCTCTGGGCCCTGCCCGGCGGCTGGCTGCCGCCCGCCGAGGAGCTCGAGGCCGCGGCCGCTCGCACCCTGCGACTGACGACCGGCCTCGCTCCCACCTACCTCGAGCAGCTCTACACCTTCGGCGAGGTCGACCGCTCCCCCGGGGCCCGCGTCGTCTCGGTCGTCTACTGGGCGCTCGTGCAGAGCGACGAGGCGGCACGTGCCACGGCGGGGCCGAACGTGCGCTGGGTGCCTGCCGACACGCTGCCCGGGCTCGCGTTCGACCACAACCGCATCATCGAGTACGCGCTCTGGCGCCTGCGCACCAAGGTCGAGTACGCCTGGATCGCGCACGCGTTCCTCGGCGAGACCTTCACCCTCGCCGAACTCCGCGAGGTCGTCGAAGCCGTGCTGCAGCGCCCGCTCGACCCCGCGAACTTCCGCCGCACGATGCTCGCCTCGGGCCGACTGCGCGAGACCGGCGAGCGCCTGGCCGGCGCACGGAACCGGCCTCCGAAGCTCTACCGCTACGACCCCACCGCCCTCGCGGCGACCACCGAACCGACCGCGCGAACCGAAGCGCTGAAGGAGCGACCGGCATCATGACCATCTCCATCGACGACCTGCAGACCGATGACACGCGCGCCGCGGCATCCGTCGACCGCACCATCCGGCTCATCACGGCCGGAGCCGCCGCCGGCGAGTCGTGCTCGCCCGAGCTCGCGAAGGGGCCGTGGGAGTTCGACGCGGGCCCCGTCGCGTACGGCCCCGGCTCCTCGATGGGCGACGTGATCCCCACGGGCTCGCCGCGGCAGGGTGCGCTGCCCGAGTCGTACCGCACGGCCTCCGCCGACGAGCTCCACGCGCGCATCCGTGCCGCGAAGGCGACGCTCGGCGACCGCGCGGTCGTGCTCGGCCACTTCTACCAGCGCGACGAGGTCATCGAGCACGCCGACTTCGTGGGCGACTCGTTCCAGCTCGCGAACGCCGCGCTCACCCGGCCCGACGCCGAGGCCATCGTCTTCTGCGGCGTGCACTTCATGGCCGAGACGGCCGACCTGCTCTCGACGCCCGAGCAGGCCGTGATCCTGCCGAACCTCGCCGCGGGCTGCTCGATGGCCGACATGGCCGATGAGAGCTCGGTCGAGGAGTGCTGGGAGCAGCTCGAGTCGGTCTACGGCGACCTCACGGCGACCGATGCCGACGGCAGGGTGCCGGTCATCCCGGTCACCTACATGAACTCGTCGGCCGCGCTCAAGGGCTTCGTCGGCCGGCACGGCGGCATCGTCTGCACCTCCTCGAACGCGAAGACCGTGCTGGAGTGGGCGTTCGAGCGCGGGCAGCGGGTGCTCTTCTTCCCCGACCAGCACCTCGGTCGCAACACCGCGAAGGCCATGGGCGTGCCGCTCGAGCAGATGCCGATGTGGAACCCGCGCAAGGCGCTCGGCGGCAGCACGGTGGGCGAGCTGGGCGACGCCCGCGTCATCCTCTGGCACGGCTTCTGCTCGGTGCACCGCCGGTTCACGGTCGACCAGATCGCGCAGGCGCGCATCGACCACCCCGGCGTGCAGGTCATCGTGCACCCAGAGTGCCCCATGCCGGTCGTCGACGCAGCGGATGCCGCGGGCTCGACCGACTTCATCGTGAAGGCGATCCAGGCCGCCCCCGCCGGCTCGACCTTCGCGATCGGCACCGAGATCAACCTCGTGCAGCGCCTCGCGGCCGAGTACCCGCAGCACGAGATCTTCTGCCTCGACCCCGTCGTGTGCCCGTGCTCGACGATGTACCGCATCCACCCCGGCTACCTCGCCTGGGTGCTCGAGGAGCTCGTCGCGGGTCGCGTCGTCAACCGCATCACGGTGGCCGATGACGTGGCGGAGCCTGCACGCGTCGCCCTCGAGCGGATGCTGGCGGCGAAGCCGCCGGCAGCGGCCCCGCAGCCGGTCGCGGGAGCCTGACATGGCGCGCGTGCTCGTGATCGGCGGCGGCATCGCCGGGCTCTGGGCCGCGGTGAAGGCCACCGATGCCGGGCACACCGTCGAGCTCGTCACGAAGGCGGAGCTCGCAGAGGGCAACACCCGCTATGCGCAGGGCGGCATCGCCGCGGCCCTCTTCCCCGACGACTCGACCGAACGCCACTTCGCCGACACGATCGAGGCGGGCGCCGGACTCGCCGATCCCGTTGCCGTGCGCGTGCTCGTCGACGAGGGCCCCGATCGGGTGCGCGACCTGATCCGCTTCGGGGTCGCATTCGATCGCGGCGAGTCGGGCCTCGAGCGCGGCCTCGAGGCCGCACACTCACGCGCACGCATCCTGCACGCCGGCGGCGACGCCACCGGCGCGGCGATCGAGCACGCCCTCGTCGCCACCGTGCGGCGCCGCGCCGTGGCGATCGACGAGCAGACGATGCTCGTCGACCTCGTCGTCGAGACCGGGCACGTGGTCGGGGCACGGCTGCTCGGGCCATCCGGAGCCGTCGTCGAGCGCCGCGCCGACGCGGTCGTGCTGGCCACCGGCGGCAGCGGATGCCTCTTCCGCCATACGACGAACCCGGCGGTCGCGACCGGCGACGGCGTGGCCGCCGCATGGCGCGCGGGTGCACGGGTCGCCGACCTCGAGTTCACCCAGTTCCACCCGACCGCGCTGGCAGCCCCCGGCACCCCGCTCATCTCGGAGGCCGTGCGCGGCGAGGGCGCCGTGCTGCTCGATGCCGGCGGCCGCCGCTTCCTGCTCGACCTCGACCCGCGCGGCGAGCTCGCCCCCCGCGACGTCGTCGCGCGTGCCGTCTGGCGGCGCTCGCTCGAGCAGGGCGGTGCCCCCGTGCTGCTCGACGCCACCTCGCTCGGCAGGGCCGAGCTCGCCCGGCGCTTCCCCGGCCTCGACACCGTCGCGCGTGCAGCCGGCTTCGACTGGGCCCGGGAGCCGATTCCGGTGACCCCCGCCGCGCACTACGCCATGGGCGGCGTCGCGACCGACCTCGACGGGCGCACGAGCCTGCCCGGCCTCTTCGCCGTCGGCGAGGTCGCCCGCACGGGCGTGCACGGGGCGAATCGGCTCGCGTCGAACTCCCTGCTCGAAGCGGCCGTGTTCGCCGACCGCACGGTGCGGGCGATCACCGCTTCGGAAGCGCCGGTACGGCAGGTCCTCATCGCCGACGACGAGGCCGCCGGATCGCCCGACACTGCTGCAGTCGTGCACGGCGTCCCCGTCGATCGCGACGAGTTGCAGGCCCTCATGTGGAGCCACGTGGGGCTCGAACGCGACGAGGAGGGGCTGGCGGCGGCATCCGCTCGGCTCGATGCGTGGCGCGCACTCGAGCCCGTCGACCGCCGCAGCGCCGAGGATCGCAACCTGCTCGACCTGGCGCGGCTCACCGTCGCGGCGGCACGTGCTCGCCGAGCGAGCTGCGGCGCGCACTTCCGCACGGATGACCCGAACCTCGTCGTTGCCCACCTCCCCACCCCGCTCGAACGAGAGGCCGCCTGATGACCGACGCACGAGAGGTCGACCGCATCGTCGGCGCAGCGCTCGACGAGGACGCCCCGTGGGGCGATCTGACCTCCGAGGTGCTGATCCCCGCCACCGCCACCGCCACCGCCGAACTCATGGCGCGCGAGGCGGGCGTGCTCAGCGGCATCGAGGTGTTCGCCGCGGCGTTCCGACTCGTCGACCCCGCGGTGGTCGTCGAGCAGCTCGCCGCCGACGGCGAGCCGTTCGAGGCCGGTGCGGTGCTCGCCCGGGTCAGCGGTCCGGCACGCGGCATCCTGCGCGCCGAGCGCGTCGGGCTGAACCTCGTGCAGCGCATGTCTGGGATCGCGACGCTCACCGCCCGGTACGTGGCGGAGACCGACGGCACCCGTGCGCGCATCGTCGACACCCGCAAGACGACGCCGGGGCTGCGCAGCCTCGAACGCCAGTCCGTGCGCGACGGCGGCGGCCGCAACCACCGGCGCTCGCTCTCCGACGCGGTCATGGCGAAGGACAACCACCTCGCCGTGCTCACGGCGGGAGGACACGACCTCGCGACCGCGCTCCGGGCGGCGCGCGACCGGATGCCGCACACGGCCCACCTCGAGGTCGAGGTCGACCGGCTCGACCAGGTCGAGGCCGTGCTCGCGGGCGGGGCCGACACCGTCATGCTCGACAACTTCACGCCCGACGGCCTGAGGGCGGGCGTCGCGCTCATCGCGGGGCGTGCGATCGTCGAGGCATCGGGCGGCGTCTCGCTCGAGACGGTGCGCGAGATCGCCTCGACCGGCGTCGACGTGATCTCGGTCGGGGCGCTCACCCACTCGGTGCGCTCGCTCGATCTCGGCCTCGATGTCGCGGTGACGACGTGATCTTCCTCGATCACGCGGCCACGACGCCCGTACGCCGCGAGGTGCTCGAGGCGATGTGGCCGTACCTCTCGGGCTCCTTCGGCAACCCGTCGAGCCACCACGCACTCGGCGACGAGGCGTCCCGTGCCCTCGCCGCCGCCCGCGCGACCGTCGCCGCGGTCGTCGGCTGCCGGCCCGGCGACGTCGTCTTCACGAGCGGCGGCACCGAGGCCGATAACCTCGCGGTGAAGGGCCTCGCCCTCGCGAACCCGCGCGGGCGGCACCTCGTGGTCTCGCCGATCGAACACGAGGCCGTGCTCGAATCCGCGGCATACCTCGCCCGGGTGCACGGCTTCGAGGTCTCCGAGGTCGCGGTCGACGCGGGCGGACGAGTCACGCCCGAGGCGCTCGCCCGGGTCGTCCGGCCCGACACCGCGCTCGTCTCGGTGCAGCTCGCGAACAACGAGATCGGCACGGTGCAGCCGATCGCCGAGCTCGCCGCCGTCGCGCACGCCGCCGGGGCGCTCATGCACACCGACGCCGTGCAGGCGGCCGGCTGGCTCCCCCTCTCGCTCGATGCACTCGGCGTCGACGCCCTCTCGCTCGCCGGTCACAAGGTCGGGGCGCCGAAGGGCACGGGCGCCCTCGTCGTGCGCGGACGCCTGCCGCTCGAACCGGTGCTGCACGGCGGCGGGCAGGAACGCGGCCGCAGGTCGGGCACCGAGAACGTCGCGGGCGCGGTCGCCTTCGCGACGGCCCTGCGCCTCGCAGAGGCCGAACGAGCGGATGCCGCGGCGCGCGTCGCCGAGCTCGGCTCCGAGTTCACGGCGACGATCGCTGCGACCGTTCCCGGGGCCCGGCCGACCGGCGACCCCGAGGACCGCCTGCCCGGCACGGTCTCCTTCGTCTTCCCCGGCACGAGCGGCGAGGCCGTGCTGCTCGAGCTCGAGCGCGACGGCGTCGTCTGCTCGAGCGGCTCGGCCTGCGCGGCCGGCAGCGACGAGCCCTCGCACGTGCTCACGGCGATCGGGCTCCCCGCCGACCTCGCGCAGACGGCCGTGCGCTTCACGCTCGGCGCGGAGACCACGGCCGAAGAGCTGACGGATGCCGCGGCATCCGTCGCGCGTGCCGTGTCGGCCGTTCGCGGTATCGTGGCGACATGAGCGAATCGACATCTGCAGCTGACAAGGCCAACGAGCGCCGCATCGAGAACGAGCTCGCTCCCGAAGAGCAGCTCCTCGAGGGCTGGCTCCCCCGTCCCACGCCCACCGACGGCCCGGCACCGGCTCCGTAAGCCGCCCCGCGACGACCGAGTTTCCCAACAGGCCGTAGCGCTTTCCGAGCGCTCGGTTCCATACGTTCCGATCGATGTCGGAATCGGGGAATAGCGAGTCACCCGACGCGGGTTGACCAACGTATTCGACGCATTTTCCCCGGCGCAGTTCTGCGCCGACATCGATTGGACGCATCTTCCTTGACCGAACGCGCCGTTCCCGAACTCCGTGACCCCGTCGTCTCCCCTGCGGGCGACACCACCATGCACGAGCACTCCGATGTCGAGGCGCTGCACGGCGCCCGCAACAACCGGGTGATCTGGCTCCTCCTCGCCGCCTCCTTCGTCGTCATCCTCAACGAGACGATCATGGGCGTGGCGATCCCGCACCTCGTCGTCGACCTCGGCATCTCGATCTCCCAGGCGCAGTGGCTGACCACCGCGTTCATGCTGACCATGGCCGTCGTCATCCCGATCACCGGCTACCTGCTGCAGCGATTCGCGACCCGCCCGATCTTCATCGCGGCGATGAGCCTCTTCTCGACGGGCACGCTCATCGCGGCCATGGCCCCGGGCTTCGAGGTGCTCCTCGTCGGCCGCGTCGTGCAGGCGAGCGGCACGGCCATCATGATGCCGCTGCTCATGACCACGCTCATGACCCTGGTCGCTCCGAGCGACCGCGGCCGGCTCATGGGCCGCGTCGCGATCGTGATGTCGGTGGCCCCCGCGATCGGGCCGACCATCTCGGGCCTCATCCTGAACTCGCTCTCGTGGCGGTTCATGTTCTGGCTCGTGCTGCCGATCGCGCTCGCGATGCTCGTCATCGGCATCCGCCGGGTCGAGAACGTCAGCGAACCCCGCAAGATCCCCATCGACGTGTTCTCGGTGGTCCTGTCGGCCTTCGGCTTCGGCGGCCTCGTCTACGGGCTCAGCCAGATCGGCGCCGAGACCGCCGGCAGCACCTTCGGCGCGGCACCCATGTGGATCGCGTTCGCCGTCGGTGCGGTCTCGATCGGCGCGTTCATCTGGCGCCAGCTGATCCTGCAGAAGCAGGACCGCGCGCTGCTCGACCTCCGCACGTTCCTGTCGCGCAACTTCTCGATCTCGATCGGCCTCATGACGATCATGATGGCGGCGCTGTTCGGCACGATCATCCTGCTGCCGATCTACCTGCAGAACGTGCTGCACCTCGAACCGATCATGACCGGGCTGCTGCTCCTGCCCGGCGGCCTCACGATGGGCCTGCTCGGCCCGACCGTCGGCCGTCTCTTCGACCGGCTCGGGCCGACGCCGTTGCTCGTACCGGGCGCGTTCGTCGTCAGCGGCGTGCTCTGGTCGCTCACGCTCGTGACCGACACGACCTCGCCGTGGCTGCTGCTCGTCGCCCACGTCGTGCTCTCGGCGGGCCTCGCGTTCATGTTCACCCCGTTGTTCACCTCGGCGCTCGGCTCGGTCGACCCGAAGTTCTACTCGCACGGCTCGGCGATCGTCGGCACCGTGCAGCAGGTGGCCGGTGCCGCAGGCACGGCGCTCTTCGTGACGATCATGGCGACGCAGTCGCTGACCGCGACCACGGCGGGTGCGACGGCCGAGGCGGCTGCGGCGTCGGGCATCCGGTCGGCGTTCATGGTGGGAGCGATCCTCTCGCTCCTCGCGATCGTCGGGGCGTTCTTCGTGCGCAAGCCCGCCGACATGATGGAGGGCGCGCCGGTGGCGCACTGACGCTCTCCGCACCGCGACCGCGTACGACGAAGGGGGCCCGGCACATGCCGGGCCCCCTTCGTCGTGCGTCGCGTCGTTCGCCGCGGAGTCAGCCGCAGTTCGGGCGACAGCTGCGCTGCGAGAGCGCGTCGACGAGCACCGTGCCGAGGTCTTCGGGCTTCGAGGCCGAGTACGCCGCACCCTTCGTCGCCTGGGCGATGCGCTGCATCGCGGCGAGGTCGGTGTCGGGGCCGAACCCGATCATGATGACGGGCACCGGCTTCGACGGGTCGTCGATCTTCGCGAGCTCGGCGAGCAGCGTGTCGAGATCGATGCCGTTCTCGTCCTCGTTCTTGCCGTCGGTGAACAGCAGCACCGAGTTGACCTTCTCGGGGTCGTACGACTCACGCACGCGCTTGACCGCCGCGAGGGTGGTGTCGTAGAGCCCGGTAGCCCCGCCGAGTCTGTCGGGCAGCGATTGGATGATCCCGGCGATCTGCTGCGTGTGCGCGACATCGGCGAGCGGCGCGATCGGCGACAGGTCCTCATAGTCGAGCTCGCCGTTGCGGGCCGTGGAGAAGACCCAGACGCCGAGTTCGACCTCGCCCGAGAACTTCTGCATCGCGCCGACGGCGGCCTGCTGGAAGATGTCGATGCGGCGCAAGCCGTTCTCGGCGGGCTCCTCCATCGAGCCCGACACGTCGATGACGGCGAGCATGCGCGAGCGGAGGGTCAGCACCGACCACGCGCGCAGGATCTCGAGCTGCGTGGCGCCGTCGAGTGCCGCCGTCGCCGCAGGCGCCTCGGCCCCGACACCGGCGACATCGAGCTTGCCCGAGCCGTCGGGGGCTCGGAAGCCGTTGGCGGCCAGGATCTTCGTGGCCTTGCGGACCGCGGTCTCGAAGGCGTCGAGCAGTTCGTCGTGCGTCGCAGCGCCCGCTTTCTCCTCGGAGGCGGTATCGCCGTCGGCCTCGGCCTCTGCCGGCTCGTCGGGCGCCGACAGGCGCACCAACGGGTAGTCGAGCGAGACGGTGCCGTCGACGGGATAGGCCGCGACGAGGGCCTCGGCCGGGCCGTCGAGGTTGTAGGCGGCGACCTGCGCCTCGCTCGTGACGACGACGGCGGGCTCATGCGAGGCGGTGACGGAGCCGAACGCGGCACTCGTCGAGGCGGGGATGGTCTTGCTGAGCTCGATCATGGCGCCGGCGAACTGTCGCGGGTCGTCGGGCGAGGAGTGGCCGCGGAGAGCGAGCAGTCCGGCGAGGCTCGCAGCGGATGCCTCGGGGTCGGGCAGGATCGTCGGCAGCGTGCCGCCGAGCACCCGTGCCCAGCTCACCGGTTCGGCCGCCAGTTCGGTGGCCTTCGTCGTGGCGCCGGCGAACACGACCGGCGACGAGGCGACGGACTCGCGAACATCGATCTCGGGCGCCGACTGGCCGAGCGAGGTGGCGGTCGCGTTCATGCGGTCGACCCACACGGTCGCCTCGGGGATCCAGGCGTCGGCCTCGGCACCGCCGGAGGCGACCACCGCAGCGGTGTCGGCCGAGTCCTGCGCGGTGATCTCGGTCGACACGCAGAGGTCGGACTTCGCGTCGAACTTCTCGGCGATGTCGGCGAGCGCGGGCGCGATCGACGTGTCGGCGACGATGGCGAGTCGCTCGGTCTCGGCGCAGCCGGAGTCGGCCGACGCGAACAGGGGGTTCAGGTAGCCGCCGACCCAGACGAAGACGCCTGATGACACGACTCCGACGACGACGACTGCACCGATGATGGACAGGATGAGTTTGCGGCCCGGCTTCTTCGCCGTTGCCGCTTCACTGTGACGTCCCACGGACACTCCAAGCCGACGAGTGGGGGCCTCGTCGAATCCTCAGTTCGGGTTCCCCAGATGGGGAGGGATTTGGTTCAGTGTAAGCGACGAGTTGCAAGACGCGAACTTCACTCGCATTCGGCCCGGAGTTCCGGCGATGTCGTCGGCCAGGCACCCGGCGTCGATCCCTTGGCCGGGCGGGTCCGTGGTGGGAGCATTGAAGGGAGCCGAACGGTCGTGATCGACGACCGTCGAACGGCTCGATGGGCGCACGACATGGAGCACTTCACGAATCGGGCCGACGCCGGTCGGCGGCTCGCCGCGGCACTCGAGGGCGTCGACCTCGGCAGGCCGGTGGTGCTCGGCCTCCCGCGTGGCGGCGTGCCCGTCGCGGCACCGGTCGCCGCGGCGCTCGGCGCACCGCTCGACGTGCTCGTCGTGCGCAAGCTCGGGGTGCCCGGGCAGCCCGAGGTCGCGATGGGCGCGATCGGCGAGCAGGGCGCCCGCGTGCTGAACGACGACATCGTCGACTCGGTCTACGTCTCACCCGGGGAGCTCCGCGACATCGAACGGGTCGAGCGCGCCGAGCTCGAGGCGCGCGTCGCCCGCTTCCGCGGCGGTGCGCCGCCGGTCTTGCTCGAGGGACGCACCGCGGTGATCGTCGACGACGGCGTCGCGACGGGTGCCACCGCGCGCGTCGCCGCCGTCGTCGCGAAGGCACGCGGGGCCTCGCGAGTGGTGCTCGCGATTCCCGTCGGCCCATCCGACTCGCTGGGCTCGCTCGCCGCCGACCCCGCGATCGACGAGATCGTCTGCCTCTCGGTGCCGCGCGGCTTCATGGCCGTCGGCATGCACTACCTCGACTTCGCACAGACCACCGATGCCCAGGTGGCCGAGCTGCTGGCGGCGGCGCGAGCCGGCGACTGAAGGCCGGCCGAGCTGTGGCCGGGTCGGACGCCGAGCCAGACGCCCTATGCGCGATCGGCGCCGCGCACTCCGACGACCACCGTCGCGTCGGCGTCGTCGTCGTGCAGGATCCGGGCGTCGAGCCCGCCCGCCTCGAAGAACGCCACGGCGACGGGCGCCTGCCGCACACTCGTCTCGATCAGCAGCGCACCGCCGGGGGCGAGCCAGGAGCGAGCGGATGCCGCGACGCGGCGATGCACGTCGAGCCCGTCTCCCCCGCCGTCGAGCGCCAAGCGCGCCTCGTGGTCGCGCGCCTCGGGCGGCATCATGGCGATCGCGTCGCTCGGCACGTAGGGGGCGTTGACGGCGAGCACGTCGATGCGGCCGCGGAGTACTGCGGGCAGCGCGTCGTAGAGGTCGCCCTCGCAGACGAGTCCGCCGATCGGTTCGAGGTTCAGGCGCGCCGCCTGCACCGCGACGGGGTCGAGGTCGGCCGCGACGAGCTGCAGCGGCCCTGCGGCATCCGCGATCGCCGCACCGATGGCGCCGGCTCCGCAGCAGAGGTCGACGACGACGGGGAGGCGGGCTCGACCCGCGACCGTCGCGAGGCGCGCCGCCTCGGCGGCGAGGAACTCGGTGCGGCGTCGCGGCACGAAGACACCGGGCAGCACCCGGATGCGCAGGCCCGCGAATTCGGCCCAGCCGAGCACCTGCTCGAGGGGTTCGCCGGCGACCCGGCGCTCGACGAGCACCTCGAGCTCGCCGTCGGCGGCGCCCGTCTCGAGCAGCAGCGCCGCTTCGTCTTCGGCGAACACGCATCCGGCCGCCCGCAGGCGGGTCACGATCTCAGTCTCAGTCTCGGTCGGCATCACTCGAATCGTATCGGCGCTGCTGTCGAGGGGTGCTGATGCTAGAGTCCTCGACATGACCTCGTCGAACCAGAACTGGTGGCCCGCCTCCTAGGCGGCCATTCGTTTCGACGACCTGACGACCGCCCGAGGGCGGTCGTTTTCGCGTATGCGGAGGGCGGCGTCCGAGGGCCCGACCGGAGAATCCCATGACGCGACTCCTCGCCGCCCTGCTCGCCACCGCCGATCCCGCGCCCTTCGCCGTCGTGCGACGGGAGCACGAGCCGACGATCGACGTGCTCGTCGGTGACGTCGTCGACGTCGAGCACCTCGCCGACATCCCCCTCGACGGCGCGGAGGTGCTCGCGCTCGTGCCGTTCCGCCAGGTGCGCGAGCGCGGCTTCGTCGCCCACGACGATGGGGCGCCGCTGCGCTGTCTCATCGTGCGTGAACGGGAGACGATCGACCTCGACGAGGCGATCGGCCTGCTGCCGGAGCATCCGATCGCCGTCGACGACCTCGCCGTCGACGTGAGCGATGCCGAGTACGCCGACCGCGTGCGCCGGGTGATCGACGAGGAGATCGGGCGCGGCGAAGGCGCGAACTTCGTGATCCGCCGCGAGTTCACGGGGCGCATCGAGGCGTCCGCCGCGCGTGCAGTGCTCGGCTGGTTGCGCGCGCTGCTCGAGCATGAGGCCGGCGCGTACTGGACGTTCGCGGTGCACACGCCCGGCCTCTCGGCCGTCGGCGCGACGCCCGAGCGGCACGTGTCGTCGATCGACGGGGTCGTCTCGATGAACCCGATCAGCGGCACCTTCCGTCACCTCGCCGGGCCGCCCGCCGACGATGAGCTGGTCGCGTTCCTCGATGACGTGAAGGAGCGCGAGGAGCTCGTGATGGTCGTCGACGAGGAGCTCAAGATGATGAGCGCGGTCTGCCCCGACGGCGGGCGCATCCGAGGCCCCTTCCTGAAGCGGATGTCGCGGCTCACGCACACCGAGTACCTCCTCGAGGGACGCAGCGACCTCGACCCCCGCGAGGTGCTGCGCCTCACGATGTTCGCGCCGACCGTGACGGGCTCGCCGATGGGCAACGCCTGCACCGTGATCGCACGCCACGAGTCGACCGCTCGCGGCTACTACGCAGGCGTGCTGGCGCGCTTCACACCGACCACCGGCGGCTACGACCTCGACGCGCCCATCCTCATCCGCACCGCCTACGTCGACGCCGATGGCGGGGTGCGGGTGCCGGTCGGGGCGACACTCGTGCGGCATTCCGATCCCGACGGCGAGGTCGCCGAGACCCATGCGAAGGCCGCGGGGGTGCTGACCGCGCTCGGGGCGATCCCGCGCGCGGGCACGACCGGCGAACCGCGGGTCGTTCCGGACGCGGCTTCCGCGTCGGCCGGCGGGAGCGGGCACCGCGAGAACGTCCGCATCGCCACCCTCCTCGATTCGCGCAACGACCACCTCGCGCCGTTCTGGAGCACCCCGCAGGCCGCACATCACGCTCGAGGTGCGACGGCGCTCGTCATCGACGCCGGCGACGACTTCACGACGATGCTCGCCCACCAGTTGCGCCACCTCGGTGTCGATGCACGGGTCGTGCCGTGGAGCGAGGCCGTGCCCGCGGCATCCGACGACCTGGTCGTCTTCGGCCCCGGGCCCGGCGACCCGCGCAACGGAACCGACCCTCGCGTCGCCCGCTTGCGCGAGCTCATGATCGAGCGCCTCGCGAGCGGTGCGCCGGTGCTCGCCGTGTGCCTCAGCCATCAGGTGCTGGCGATGCTCGCCGGGCTGCCGATCGCGCCGCTGCCGGCGCCGCGGCAGGGCGTGCAGCTCGACGTCGACGTCTTCGGGCAGTCGTCGGCGATCGGCTTCTACAACACCTTCAGCGCGACGGCCCCCGATGGCTCGACCACGCCGAACCTCGACCTCGAGGTGGCAGCGGACGCCGCGACGGGCGTGGTGCATGCGCTCCGCGGGCCTCGCGTGGCGTCGGTGCAGGGCCACCTCGAGTCGGTGCTCTCCCCCGACGGACTCGCCGTGCTGTCGCGACTGCTCGACGGGCTGCTCGAACGAGAGGTCGACGTCAGATCGAACGGAGCGCGTTCACGATCACGGCGGTGACGAGTGCGCCGACGGCGAGGATCGGAGGCCCAGCCAGCACGCAACCACCCCCGATGAGGCCCGTGAGCGCCGACCGCCGGCCGCCCAGTGCCCGCACACGACCCAACCCGATGAACCCGAACACGATGGCGAGGATCGACAGCACGACCACCGGCAGGAAGCCCACCCACATGAGCAGGACGCCGATCGTCTGGAGCTCCGGGCTCGGAACGAGCGTCAGACCGATCGGGAGGATCCAGAACACGACGCCGACCCCGAGCGCCCAGAAGAACAGGATCTGTGCGCGGCGGGCCATCGTGTTGCCGGAACCGGTGTCCGCTCGCGCGCTCGGCTCGGCGGGCATCCCTCGGAACTCCGTGTCGGACCACGCCGTTCCGTCCCACCATCGCAGAAGGTCGGGAGCTTCGGGGTCGACGTACCAGCCGGGCATCGCTATCGGCTGAATCTCGCTGGTCATTCATCCGCCTCTCGTGAGCTGACGCGAGCTTATCCGGCCACGGCCGCGCGGGATCATCTCGCACGAGGCGCGATTCCGCAAGGCGTTGCCGACACGGCCTCAGCGCGGTTGGCTGGTGCGACCCGACCAGAGGAGGCGGATCAGCATGGACACGAGCACCATCGTCTGGATCATCATCGGCATCGTCGTCGTCATCGCGATCGTCGTCGTCATCATCGTCATGGCGACGGGAAGACAGCGCCGCGAAGCCCGCATCGAGGCCGATCGACGGCGCGCCGCCGACCTGAGGCAGAGCGCAGCCGAGACGGAGGCCGCAGCGCGTCAGCGCGAAGCGGATGCCGCGATGGCGGAGGCTGATGCCAAGCAGGCCGAAGCGGCCGTCGCCCAGGCCCGGCTCGATTCCGACCGCCTCGCCCGCGAGAGCACCGATCACCGCGCCGATGCGGCCGACCTGCACTCCGAGGCCGACGACCGGCTGCAGAAGGCCGACACCCTCGATCCCGACGTCGACACCACGGTCGGCAAGGACCCCGAGACCGAAGGCACCGGCCGACACGGCGCGCCGCCTGCGATCTGACGCGCGTCGCGAGTCGCTAGCCGAGTGCGATGACCGCGTCGAGGGTGTCGTCGTCGAGACGGCGGTCGGCGTAGATCACGCGCTCGAGGTGGGTGGTGCCTCCGGGCGTCGACGGGTGGGCGTCGGCGCCGCCGTCGCGGTGCGCCGATCGGCCGCGCCATTGCAGCTCGAGCCCGATTCGCTCGAGCACCCGGATCGAGCCGACGTTGTTGCCGAGCACCCGGGCGGTGACCGGAGTGGCCGGCCGCGTCTGCTGCGCCGTGGCGAGCGCGACCGCGGCGGCCTCGGTCGCGAACCCACGGCCCCAGGCTTCAGGTGCGAAGCGGTAGCCGAGATTCCACGCCTCGAAGTCGAGCATCTTCGCCCCGGCCGAGCCGAGGAAGACGCCCGCAGGCAGCTCGCCGAGTGGCTCGCGGAGGAGCACGGCGCAGTGCGCGAAGCCGTGGACCCGGCGACTGTCGATCGAGGCCTGAATCGCCCGCTCCGACTCGTCACGGCTCGTGTGACGACCGCTCGGCAGGTGCTCCCAGGTGCGGGCGTCGCCGTACACGGCGTGGTACGCGTCGACGTCGTCGAGGGCGAGCGGTCGGAGCAGCAATCGTTCGGTCTGCAGGGTCGGCACCATCGCCGGCTGAGTCGCCTGCAGTGTCTGGGTCTCGTCCGTCATCGTTCTCGAGTCTTGCAGCGGCAGCCGACACTCAGTCGTCGGTGACCTGACCGGCCTCGACATGCCAGCGGCGGTCGAGACGCACGTGCTCGAGCATGCGACGGTCGTGCGTGACGAGCAGGAGGGTGCCCTCGTACGATTCGAGTGCCTCCTCGAGCTGCTCGATCGCAGCGAGGTCGAGGTGGTTCGTCGGCTCGTCGAGCACGAGCACGTTGACCCCGCGCGCCTGCAGCAGCGCGAGCCCCGCCCGGGTGCGCTCGCCCGGCGACAGTGCGTCGACGGGGCGAAGCACGTGGTCGGCCCTCAGGCCGAATTTCGCGAGCAGCGTGCGCACCTCGCCCGCCGAGTACTCGGGCACGAGTGCCTCGAACGCGTCGGCGAGCGGCGCCTCCCCGGTCAGCTGGGTGCGGGCCTGGTCGATCTCCCCGATGGCGACGGATGCCCCGAGGCTCGCCGTGCCCGCGTCGGCCGCACGCCGTCCGAGCAGCAGGGCGAGCAATGTCGACTTGCCGGCGCCGTTCGGCCCGGTGATGCCGATGCGCTCCCCCGCATCCACCTGCAGCGAGACCGGACCGAGCGTGAAATCGCCCTGCCGCACCACGGCCTCGTTGAGCGTCGAGACGACCGAGCTCGAACGCGGCGCCTGGCCGATCGTGAACTCGAGCTGCCATTCCTTGCGCGGCTCCTCGACCTCGTCGAGCCGTGCGATGCGGCTCTCCATCTGCCGCACCTTCTGCGCCTGCTTCTCGCTCGACTCGGTCGCGGCCTTGCGCCGGATCTTGTCGTTGTCGGGCGACTTCTTCATGGCGTTGCGCACGCCCTGGCTCGACCACTCGCGCTGGGTGCGTGCCCGTGAGACGAGGTCGGCCTTCTTCGCCGCGAACTCCTCGTAGTCGTCGCGCTGCTGCCGCCGTGCGGTCGCTCGCTCGTCGAGGTAGGCGTCGTAGCCGCCGCCGTAGATGCGGTTCGAGTGCTGGGCCAGGTCGAGCTCGAGCACCCGGGTGACCGAGCGGGCGAGGAACTCGCGGTCGTGGCTCACGAGCACGACGCCGCCGCGGATGCCTCGGACGAACGCCTCGAGCCGCTCGAGCCCATCGAGGTCGAGGTCGTTCGTGGGCTCGTCGAGCAGCACGAGGTCGAAGCGGGAGCAGAGCAGGGCAGCGAGTCCGACCCGGGCGGCCTGACCGCCCGAGAGCGAGGTCATCATCGAGTCGGCGGAGAGGTGGGCATCGGCGCCGCCGAGGCTGAGCCCGAGTTCGGCGAGCACGGCGGGCAGCCGCTCGTCGAGGTCGGCGGCGCCGGAGGCGAGCCACCGCTCGAGGGCCACGGAGTACTCGTCGGCGGGGTCGGGTGCGCCGGGCGCCGGAGCATCCGTCGACCCCAGCGCCAGCGCGGCGGCATCGAGACGAGCGGATGCCTCGGCCGCACCGGTGCGTCGCGCGACGTAGGCGGCGATGGTCTCGCCCTCGACCCGTTCGTGCTCCTGCGGCAGCCAGCCGACGAAGGCGTCGGCCGGCGAGAGGTGCACGGTGCCGGCTTGCGGTTCGAGCTCGCCCGCGAGGATGCGGAGCAGGGTGGACTTGCCTGCGCCGTTGACGCCGACGATGCCGACGACATCGCCCGGGGCGACCGTGAGGTCGAGGCCGTCGAAGAGTGTGCGGTGGGCGTAGCCACCGGCGAGGCCCTGGGCCACGAGTGTTGCAGTCACCGGTCAACCCTAGTCAGCGGGCGCTGTGAGTTCAGCGCCGCCAGCGGTACGGCGTCGTCGTCGAGACCCTGATGAGCCCCGACCGTTCGAGGATCGGCCGCGAGAACTCCGTGGAGTCGGAGTTGATGAGCCGCTTGCCCATGGCGATCGCCGACTTCGCGCGTGCCGCGGTCAACGCTCGGTAGACACCGCGTCCGCGCCATTCCTCACGGGTCGCACCGCCCCAGATGCCCGCGAACTCGGTGCCCGGCACCGGTTCGAGCCGGCCTGCGCTGACGACGCGGCCGTCGGCCTCGGCGACCCAGAGTTCCATGCCGTCGCCACGGTCGAGGCGGGCGAGCACCGCGTCGGCCGTCTCCTCGGAGTAGACGTCGCCGAACACCTCGCCCTGCATGCGGCACATGGCGCGGACATCGGGTTCCTCCGTGACACGTCGCACGGTCACGCCCTCGGGAAGCGGCACCTCGGCGACGAGGGCACTCGCCTCGCCGATCATGATCGACTCGACGTCGTCGGCCTCGAAGTCGTTGGCGAGGAGGGTGCCGTGCAGGCCGGGCGCGGCATCGTGGCCGCGCGTCTTCCACTCCACTCGCGTGATCTCGGGATCGGCGGTGAAGTGGGCGAGCGCGCCGACGACGAGGCCGGCGATCTCGGTCGCGGTCGCACCGTCGAGGTCGCGGTAGGTCACGAATCCGCGGCCTCCCGCGAAGGTCACGAGGCGCAACGGGCCGAGCCGCTCGACCCCGATCGCGCTCGGCGTCTCGGCGTCGGTGCGGAGTTGGTCGTCGTAGGCGCGCAGCAACTCATCGGCGAGGATCATGGCCCCCATACTGGGGGCACGACCCGCCGATCTGCAAAGCTTCGAGGAATGCTCGCGCGAACCCGAGTCGCTCGGCGAACGGTCGGGTCGGGTCAGCGAGCCGCTCGCCACTCCTCGGCGAGCATCGCGTACGTGTAGCCGTCGATCCAGCCGAGCTCCGCGTGCCAGGAGTCGCGCACGCCGTGCTGCTCGCGCCGCATGCCGAGCTTCTCCATGATGCGCCACGAGGCGATGTTGTCGGCGAAGCATCCGGCCGTGACCCGGTGCACGCCGAGTTCCCCGAAGGCGAGGTCGAGCAGCGCGCGGGCGATCTCGGTGGCGTAGCCGTTGCCCGCGTGGGCCGGATCGAGCAGGTACCCGAGGCCCGCCTCGGATCGGCGCCATGGGCCGTCATCGACGTGCGACTGCCCCATGGCGTCGGTGATCCAGAGCGCGCCGGTGCCGATCACCTCGTCGCCGAGGACGGCGACGACGGAATGATCGTACGGGTCGTCGTCGTCGAGCCAGGCCTTGCGGAACGCCTCGGGCTCGACCTCGGTACGCAGCAGCCATCGGGTGACCTCGGGGCTGTTGCGCCACTCGAGGACCTTGTCGAGATCGGTGTTCGAGGGCTCGCGGAGGACCAACGGCCCGGCTGGGCGCGGCCATTGCACGTCTGGCGTCGTCATACCCTCCTGCTTAGCAGGCGAGACCACTACTTCACGAGTCGGGAGAGCACCCGATCCGCGAGCGGCTTGCCGCCCGTCTGGCAACCCGGGCAGTACTGGAACGTCGAGTCGGCGAAGATGACCTGGCGGATCGTGTCGCCGCACACCTCGCAGGTCTGCCCGGTGCGCCCGTGCACGCGCATGCCGCGACGCTTGGCGTCCTTGAGCTCGGCGGGCGGGCGACCGGATGCCACGGCAACCGCCTCGGCGAGGGTCTCGCGCATCGCGGTGTAGAGCGTCTCGACCTGCTCGGGCGCGAGCTTCGCGGCGAGCGCATAGGGCGACATCTTCGCGGCGTGCAGGATCTCGTCGGAGTACGCGTTGCCGATGCCGGCGAACACCGACTGGTCGCGCAGCACCCCCTTGATCTGCGTTCGGCGGCCGTCGAGCACGGCGGCGAAGTCGGCGAGGGTGAAGTCGGGAGCCGTGGGGTCGGGCCCGAGCCGCGCGATGCCCGGCACCTCGACGGGGTCGCGTACGACGTACACGGCGAGCGACTTCTTGGTGCCGGCCTCGGTCAGGTCGAAGCCCGAGCCGTCGTCGAGCCGCACGCGCAGCGCGAGCGGCGAACGGCCCGGCTTCACGGGTGTCGACGGCACCTCGTCGTACCAGCGCAGCCAGCCGGCCCGCGCGAGATGGAAGACGAGGTGCGGCCCGCCCGTGTCGAGGTCGACGAACTTGCCGTGGCGTCGCACGCGCTCGATGCGCTGCCCCTCGAGCGCCGAGAGCGGCGGATCGAAGGTCTTCAGCGCCGAGATCGCCGCGACCCGAAGGGAGGCGAAGGCGTGGCCCGCCGCCCGCTCGTCGAGGAATGCGGCGAGCGCCTGCACTTCGGGAAGCTCGGGCACACCGACATCCTGCACCCGGCCGCCGACAGCCGCACCCGACTCGACGGGAATCGAATGATGCGGCGTGGCTCCTGCGGGTGCATCGTGAGAGGTGAACGGCGTCGCGACCGTTCGAATCGAGGCACGTCATGTCCAGCATCCGAAGCCGCAGGGCCTTGGTCCTCGCCCTCATCGCAGCAGGCGCGCTCATCCTGACCGCGTGCGTGGGAGGAGCGCCCCCGGAAGCGAGCGGTGCCGACCTTCCGCAGGGCGATGACCCCGTCTCGCTCGACCCTGCCGACTTCACGACCGAGATCGACAACCCCTACTGGCCGATGGAGCCGGGCACCCGATGGTCGTACGTCGAACTCGACCCCGACGGCGGCGAACTCACCGTCGACGTCACCGTGACGAGCGAGACGAAGCTCATCGCGAACGGCATCGAGGCGCGGGTCGTGCGCGACACCGTCTCCCGCGGCGGCGAGATCGTGGAAGACACCTTCGACTGGTACGCCCAGGATGCTTCGGGCGCGATCTGGTACCTCGGCGAGGACACCGCGGAGTTCGAGCACGGAGAGATCGTCTCGCGCGAGGGATCCTTCGAGGCCGGCGTCGACGGCGCCCTGCCGGGCATCGCGCTGCCCGCCCACCCCGCGCCCGGCATGGAGTACCGGCAGGAGTACTCCGCCGGCATCGCCGAGGACAACGGCGCGGTGCTGAGCGTCGAGGAGCTCGTCGAGGTGCCCTACGGCATATTCGACAGCGCCCTGCTCACTCGCGACACGAACGCGCTCGAACCGGATGTCGCGGAGCTGAAGCTCTACGCCACCGGCATCGGCCCCGTGCTCACCCTCGACATCTCGGGCGGGAGCGGACGCGAGGAGCTCGTCGACGTCACCACGGTGCCCGGCGGCACGGGCACCGGCCCACTCGGTTCACCCGACTGAGCCACCGGGACCTGAGTCATTCCGTCGCGAAGTCCAGCTTCGAGTCGGTGACGGCGATGACCGACCACGTGCCGCCGTCGGCGTCGGTGAACTCGTATGCCGGAACCACGAGCACGCTGCCATCGGGTTGCCACTGGCTCGAGAGCCCGAGGCGTGCGCTGACGATCTGCACGTCGTTCACGGGCCACGAGACGGAGCTTCCCTCTGCGGGGGTGGCCGGCGGCTCGGTCGGAGGCACCCATTCCTCGGCAGGGAAGTCGACAGGCGCGTCGGCCCCATCGAATCGCATTGCCGTCATCTGCGCACCGAACCGCATGTCGGAGAGCCGCTCGAAGCCCTCCTGCTCGCTGACGACGTCGTAGTCTCCGATCGTCACGAGGTCGGCGAGGGCGCCGGAAGCGCTGACGATTCCCGCCTTCGTGAGCTCGAGCGACCATGCCTGGTCGATGCGCTGACCGTCGACGACCGGCCAGGCCTGCGCCGTCCGCGTCACCGCACCCTCCCACATCTCGGAGGTGTACTCGAATGCGTCGGCGTCACGCCCGACCGAGGTGATGAGCGACCGGAGCGCGTCGATCGCGTCGGCCTCGCTCGGCAGGTCGGCGACGGGCGGCTCGCACGTGGGCATCTCGGGAACGACCGCGCCGTCGGGAGCGGCCGGCTCGACTTGCATCGGCTCGCACTTCCAGGGGTCGATCGACGGGTCGAAGTACGAGAAGCCGAGCGTGCCGTCGAGACCGACGTAGAGCGCCGGGCCCGAACCGTCCTGCGGGCCGACGGTCCAGCTTCCGTCCTTCACCTCCGGGGTGCCCTCGATTCCGAGCGCTGCGGCGAGCGCGGCGACGGTCTCGGTGTTCGATGAGGCTCGCGCATCGTAGGCGAATGCGGCGGCCGTGCCGCCGGCGGTCGAGAGTCCGGAGGCGCTGAACGTGTTGCGACCGTAGCCGTAGGGCATCATCATGTCGTTGGCGCTCGACCCGGCCATCTTGCGACCGGCGGCATCGAATGCTGCGGACTCCTGCGTTGCGCCGTCTTGCGCTGCACCGCCTTGCGCATCGCCCATCTGCAGTGAGATCGGAGCGGCGGCGAGTTCGGTCGATCCGGCTGTCATCGTGCCGATGCCGAACCCGGCCCCGCCGACGATCGCGACCGAGGCGGCGACCGCCGCGACGACGAGCCAGCGCGGGCGACGCCGGGCGCGCTCCACCTCGAGATCGGCGACGTCGGCCGGATCGCCCGTCGCGGCTGCGGTCGCGGCCGCGACTCCGGCAGTTGCGGTCGCATCGGCCGACTCCGCCGTCGCTCGGGCGATGACGTCATCGGCGAATCCGGGGCGGGGCTCGACGCCTGCTGCGGGGTCGGCGCCGCGCAGTCGTGCGACCGGGTCGAGATCGTTGTCGTCGTTCATGTCGAACACCCTTCGTGCGTGCGGTTCACTTGGGGATATGTCCCGAGGGGGAGGAACCTTGCATCGACGCTCGGAACCGGGCTAGAACGACATGCGCTCGCCCCAGGCCTCACGCAGGCGCTTGCGGGCGCGTGAGAGCGCGGCATCGGCTCCGGAACGCGAGATGCCGAGCGCCTCCGCGAGTTCGTTGCCGTCGAGCCCCTCCCACGCGTGCAGGAGCAGGATGCGCCGGTCGCGTTCGCCGACGCTCTCGAGCGCGCCGCGCAGCTCCGCGTCGAAGAGCGCGCTGAGTTCGGGGTCGTGCTCGATGCGCGCGCTCCCGGTCTCGGGCACCGCTTCGACGGGCAGGTCGACGTGCTTGCGACGACCGTTCGCGAGCGTGAATCCCGCGGTGCGGTAGAGCCAGGGCAGCACCGCGTCGCGCGGCACGTCGTCGCGGCGACGCCAGGCGGTCGCGAAGACGTCTGCGGCGAGGTCCTCCGCGTCCTGGCGCGGGCCCCGACGGGCGAAGTAGCGAACGAGGGCGGTCGAGTGCTCGCGGACGACGTCGGTGAACCATGCCGTGTCCGCGTTCGTCGCGGCCGCGTCTGCGGGCTCGGGCATCGCCACCTCCTCGGCTGCGTCGGCGCGTGCTGCGGTGCTGGCGATCCTCACACCGGGTATATGTCGCGTCAGCCGCGAGTCTTGCACGGCCCCGCGCGAAACTATTCCGCGGCGCGCAGCGGCAGGTGCTCTCCGCCGGTCTGGCAGGTCGGGCAGTACTGCGCGGTCGTGCTCGCGAACGAGAAGTCGAGCACGGTGTCGCCGCAGACCGGGCATGTCTCGCCGGCCCGGCCGTGCACCCGCATCGACGCGACCTTCGCGGCCTTGAGCTGGTCGATCGGCACGCCCCGCTGCCGGTCGATCGCACCCCTGACGGTGCCGACCGTGGCTTCGAAGAGGCGATCGAGCTCGCCCTCGGTCAGCGCTGCAGCGTGCGCCACCGGCGAGATCTTCGCGAGATGCAGGATCTCGTCGGAATAGGCGTTGCCGATGCCGGCGAGCGACTCCTGCTCCTGCAGCACGGCCTTCACCTGTTTGCGGCGCCCGGCGACGACGCGGTCGAAGTCCTCGCGCGTGAACCCGGGGTCGGCCGGGTCGGGTCCGAGCTTCGCGACCGCCGGCACCTCCTTCGGGTCGTCGACAACGAAGCAGCCGAGCGACACCCAGTCACCGGCATCCGTCAACTCGACGACCGTTCCGTCGTCGAAGGTGAACACGACGAGCGTGGGCGGCGCGTCGGCGACGGATGCATCCGCCTCGCCGTTGGCGTACCGCGCCCAGCCGTGCCGACCGAGTGAGACCACGAGGTGCTGGGCGTCGCCGACCGCGAGGTCGACGTGCTTGCCGTGTCGGGCCGCGCCACTCACGCGTTCGCCGCGGAGCGAGGAGGGCGGCCGACTGCGTGTCTTGGCTGCACGGAACTCCACGACGTCGACGTCGGTGATCTCGCGGCCCGTCAGACGAGTGCCGAGATCTTCGACGAGCGCCTCCACCTCCGGCGACTCGGGCATGCCGCCAGCATCGCACACGGGGTCGCCACGGTGATAGCCCCTCGACCCCGGTGCGCGGGTGCCGCGCCCCCCGGCGCGGCACCCGCTCCCCTGCAGGCCCTACACCTCGGGAGGTGGGGCCTGGTCTTCGGTCCGCGTGACGCGTTGGCCCGCCACCGGATCGGTGGTCGTGCTCGTCGTGGAGATGCTCCGACGACGTCGCATCATGAAGACGAGACCGAAGATGATGACGACCGCCCCCGCGATCATCAGGATGTAGCCGACGAGATCGAGGTCGATCCAGTCGACGGTGACGTTCAGCGCGAAGGTGAGTACCGCGCCGATCGCCACGAGCAGAATGCCGAGGCCGATGCTCATGTCATGTCCTCCGGTTCAGTCGTGGGCGGATGAGCCGCCGGGCTACTTCCCAGCGTCGTCGAACGCGTCCTTGACCTTGTCGGCGGCCTTCTTGGCATCCGCCTTGACCTGGTCGGCCTTGCCCTCGGCTTCGAGTCGCTCGTTGTCGGTCATCTTGCCGATGCCCTCCTTGACCTTTCCGGTCATTCGTTCAGCGGTGTTGCCGATGTCGTCCTTGGCGCTCATGGCGTCCTCCTCGGGAATCGATGCCGCCGGCGCACCTGTTCAGTGCGTCGGCTCCTCCACGGTAGGCAGGGTGCCACCCGGTCGACAACGGGTTGACAAGGCCGCCGACGGCACCTACGGTTGCGCGCGGATGTCGGTGGGTGCTGAGACACTCTCACTATGACGACGATCGAACTGCGAGAGACCCGGCACCTCGCCGTGGGTGACACGCTCGTCAGCGTCTCCGGCGGCAACTACGAGGTCACGAAGCTCGCACGCGTCGGCCGCGGCATCCGCGTTCACTACCTCGCCGACGACGGCACGGCAGGGCGATTCACGGCCGCACCCGAGGCCGTCAGCCGGGTGCTCAGCGACGGGCACGACACCCCGGCACGGCACGTCGCCTGATCCCTTCGAAGATCGAGTCATCGATCGCGCCCACGGCACCATATGATCTCGTCGTGGAAACCATCGCCGCCCGTGCCGCACTGAACCTCGACCCGGTGCGCGCGCTCGCCCCGGAGCACATCGAATCGGCGTATCGCGCCGAAGCGTGGGCGCGGCATCCCTCACGGTATCCCGATGCCGAGAGCCGGCACGCGGCCGAATCATGGGCGACGACCCTGCAGCAGGCTCGAGCGACCCTACTGGCCGAGAGCGCCGCGTTCGGCGTCGCGAACCCGACGCCGCCCGTTCCCCGACGCGGCCTCTCGACGGGCTGGATCGTCGGGATCGTCGCGGGCGGTACGGCGATCGTCGTCGGGCTGGTCGTCGCGCTCGCCTTCGGGGTCTCGGCGCTCACCCAACGCGTGACCGAACTCGCCGAGCCGCAGTTCGATGCGGGCACGGATTCGGAGACCGTCGAGCGGTACTCCGCATCGGAGATGGGCTTCACGTTCCCAGCCGCGATCGAGTACTACTCCGACGGGCGGTACGCCGACCTGTGCTCCGCCGAGCACGAGCAGGGATGCTGGACGGCCGGCGTCGTCCCCGAGAGCGACTGCAGCATCATGATCGTCTCGGTCGGCTTCGCGAGGACGATGGAGCAGGAGACGGCGGACTACGTGCAGACCCTTCGCTACTTCGACGTGGTCGCCGGCGAGCCGACGCCGGTCGTGTACGGCGACGACGACTACGCCTCCTCGTGGTTCGTCGACATCACCTGCAACGAGGGAACCGCGTAGCCGAGGGTCGCTTCGGGCACGAGGAAGCCCCGACCTCCGCCGCGGTGCACGCAGCGGAGATCGGGGCTTCGAACGCGACTACTTGACGACGAAGAGCACGGGCTCCTCTTCGGTGGGCGTCTCGTACTGCGACCACTTCACGCCGGCCGGCACGTTGCCGCCCGGTGCGACGGCAGCGGCGTAGCAGTTGGTGATCACCTGGGTCTTGACCTCGTCCTCGTCACCGAACGAATCGCTCGGGCAGGCGTCGAAGCCGACCAGGATGAGGCTCTGCACCCGGTCGCCGTTGGCGTCGACCACGTCGAAGTCGCTCGGCTGGGTGAACGGCTGCAGGTCGCCGCTCACGTAGCGGGACTCGACGTTCGCGAAGTAGACGTCCATGCCCTTGAGCTCGGGGATCTCGGCGACGAGGGTGTCGACGTCGGCCTGGGCCGCCTTGTCGACGCTCTTCAGGTGGTGCGACAGCACCGACTCGTTGTCGTCGTAGTCGAGGTACGGGATGTTCCCCCAGGTGCCGGCGGGAACCGTGGAACCCGGCGCCGCGTCGGCGCCGCCGTCGAAGGCGGCATCCGCGGGCGCGGCCTCGGGTGCCTCCGACGGCTCCGCCTCAGCCGAGGGCGTCACCTTGACGGCCCGGTCGGCCGGACTCGACGTGCATCCGGTCAGTGCAAGAGCCGCAATGGCCAACCCCGCGAATGCAACACTCAGTTTCTTCATCGTTCTCCTTGTCAGTGGCAGCCAAGCATCTTGGCCACCGGCCCCCCTCCGGGCCTCGGTCAGCGCACGACGACGACCATCGACGCGGCACGCGCGGATGTGTTGTCGGGGGCTGTGCGAGGACGAGCGCAGGGACTCGATCAACTCGCGATCAGCCTAGGGTGCGCCCTGACCCGGAGACCGCAGGTTGCAGAGCGCGACACGCACCGAGATCGAATCGATACCGACGAGGTCGCGAACGGATGTCGGTGGGGCAGAGGTGCTCTCAGTCGAAGACCGGCGAGAGGAACCGCCGCTCGTATCGCCGGATGCACTTCGTCTCGACGGCGAACTCGTACGCCTCGATGCATTCGGGATCGTCGGTGGCGGCCAGCCGGTACTGCTCGTAATCGGCGAGCGACGGGAAGGTGAACAGCGCGAACGCCTCGTCGCTGTCGCCCTCGCTCGGGAGGAAGTACCCGTGGTGCACCCCGCCGAGCCGGTTGACGAGGCGGATCCATCGCTCGCCGTACTCGCGGAATTCCGCGATCTTGTCGGCATCGATCTCGTAGCGCAGGTGCACGGTGATCATCAGGGGCGACTCGTCTCTGTCGGCAGGGTTCAGGGGCGCAGGGCGCGCATCGAGTATGGCACCGGGCTCGCCAGCCACGCGCCCTGGAGCGCCGACTCACGTAATCTGAAGACGGACCGCGATTCGCGCGGGCCGACGAGAGGCTCCCCGTGAACATCATCCTGCTTCGACGATTCGTCGCAGTCGCCGAGGAGCTGCACTTCCCCCGTGCCGCAGACGCCCTCGGCATCCCGCTCGCCTCGCTCTACTCGTCGATCGAGAAGCTCGAAGCCGAGGTCGGGCACCCGCTCTTCACCCGGCAGGGCGAGACTCAGCTGACCAAGGTCGGAGTCCTCCTCCTCGACGAGGCCAGGGCCGAGATCGCCGCTGCGCCTGCGCCCGCCGAGAAGCCGGTGGTGAAGGCCGGCGGCAAGGCGAAGGCTTCGAAGGGCAAGGGCCGCGCCCCCATCGTGAAGGGCAAGCCGAAGCCGTACAAGAAGCGTCAGGGACGCTGACGACGGCGCGCTGCGCCATCCCATGTCGGACGCCGTGGTGACGCGTTCAGCGCACCCAGTCACGCCTCAGCAGTCCGTACACCCAGGAGTCGGACACATCGCCGTTGACGATGCAGTCCTCGCGCAGCGTCCCCTCGCGAATGAACCCGAGTTTCTCGAGCACTCGGGCCGACGCCAGGTTGCGGGTATCGGTTTCGGACTGCACCCGATTGAGGTCGAGTGCGTCGAACGCCCAGCCGAGCATGGCGCGCGCCGCCTCCGTCGCGTAGCCGTGTCCCCATGCCGCCCGGGTGAAGCAGTACCCGAGGGAGGCGCTTCGAAAGTCGGGGTTCCAGCTGTTGAAGGTGCACCAGCCGATGAACGCCCGATCGCTGCCGCGTTCGATCGCCACGCGCGCGCCACTCCCCTCCTCCGCCATCCGGCTGGATCCCTCCATGAAGCGCGCGACCGAGGCCCGGTCGACCCACGGCGGAGAGTCCCAATAGCGAAGCACGTCGGCGTCGCTCTGCAGTTCGAAGAGGGCGTCGCCGTCGTCGGCGGTGAACGGACGGAGTCGCAGTCGCTCGGTGTGCAGGATCGGGGTCGGCAGGGTCACGAGGCCATCCTCGCAGGAAGCGCCGACCGGACGCCACGGCGCAGCACGCCGCCGTGCGTTCGTCTCGGTAGGGTGGCGCCATGACCGTGAAGATGGACAACGTCGGCATCGTCGTCGAGGATCTCGCCGCGGCGATCGCGTTCTTCCGCGAGGTCGGACTCGAACTCGAAGGGCAGACCGTCGTCGAGGGCGAGTGGGCCGGACGCGTCACCGGCCTCGGGAATCAGCGGGTCGAGATCGCGATGCTGCGCACGCCCGACGGCCACAGCCGTATCGAGCTCTCGCGCTTCATCGAGCCATCCGTCGTCGCCGACCACCGCAACGCCCCGGTGAATGCGCTGGGCTACCTGCGCGTGATGTTCGCCGTCGACGACCTCGACGAGACGCTCTCCCGCTTGCGTGAGCACGGCGCGGAACTCATCAGCACCGAAGTCGTCGAGTACGAAGGCGTGTACCGGCTCTGCTACGTGCGCGGGCCGGAAGGCATCCTCATCGGACTCGCGCAGGAGCTCGGTTGAGAACTGGGTACGGCTTCACGAAGCTGCGCCTCGTGATCACGTTCTCGGATGAAGATCTCGTTGTGTCTGACGAGCGCTGCGCAGCGTGTATCGGATTCACTGCGCGTTCATCCGTTCGAGGTATTCGGGGTACGCGCCGCTCAGAATCTCGTCCTGCTGCTCCCGCGCGAGCCGTGCTTCCCGCAACAACTGCATTGTCCTCGACGGATGCGAGCGCCTCAAACTGTGAACTCGAAGGAGCTCCAACTGTTCGATGATCGATGGCCCCAGTTGGCTGAGTTCGCCTTCCGGCGCCGTGAAGGCAAGCGCGTTGATCAGCCCTGGCACGAGGTCGTGACGCTGTTCGAGGATGAATTCGACTCGATCCCAGTCCCGATCACCGCCGTCGGAGCGCCACCAACGCCGAGCGATGGTTCGGAGTTTCCGCGTGCGCATGGTGCCACGATCGTAGCCCTCGACGCGGGACCGCGCGTCGAGTTTGCATCATTCGAACACCACGCTTGCAGCGCCCAAATCGTCGGTAACGAGCACCCTGCGGTTCAAGAGGACCGAAACGACCTGCTCGAGCGAGTATGCATCGCCCATCGAGCGCAGGTCGTTCGAATCGATCACGAAGATCCGCTCGTCGTCGGACTCGACGGGCAAGGTCCGCAACTCGCCATTGAATCCGGCAAGTAGGAAAGCAGCGCGAACGGCGGCGATCTGGCCACCGGACAACACGGCTTCCCCCGGCCCACTGCTCTCGTAACTCGGTGCGGTGAACGGCACCAGATCGTGCGCAACGTGTGCCGGAACGATGGCGACCTTCAGATGCAGGAGTTCCGTGAGGACGTGCCCCAGGTGGTGCGCCTGTTCGCCGAAGCCTGCGAGATCTTCGGTCGGCACGACGAACAGTCTCTCGTCATCGTCGCCAGGAATGAGGACCTCGAGCGGGCCGTGGTAGCCAGCTAGCGCGAACGCGCTCCGGACAGCCGCGGGGGTATCGAGTTCCAACAACGAAACGCCTTCCTGCAGAACGACTGCAACTTTCGGGGAGACCATTCCTGCGATCGTCAGGCACCGGCCAGATCCTCGAACGGCTCGTCGCCGGGCCGCCAGACCATCCACGCCCCGTCCGCAAACCCGCTCAGCATCGCGATTTCGGGTCCCACCAACTCGTCGAACGCCGGACGGATCGTGATTCGGCCTGTCTGAAACGAAATGACGATACCGGCGCCCGTTTGTTCGACCGTGCTCGAGACCTCTTGCGGGATGAGTGCGCGCAGCGCGTCTCCGTAGCCCAGATCAGGTTCGGCGTAAACCTGTCCTCGGTGCTCCGCCACCGGGTACACGTCGCAATTGAGCACCACGTTGCCGCCTGCCACATCGTCGCCACCCACGTCACCGTCGAACCAGAGCATGACGTAGTCCATCGAGAACACGACCGCGTTCAGGCGACGGCCGAGGAGTCGACCGAGCAGTTCATTCGGGACGTACTTCGGGCTCTCGAAGGACGCTCCGGGTCTGGTCATGCAGTCAATCTAGCGGCCCGCTGCCGACCGGTCAGGCCTTCTTGACGACGCTCGACTTCAGCTGCGTCGGGCCGATGCCGTCGACCTTGCAGTCGATGTCGTGGTCGCCGACACCGTCGATGAGCCGGATGCCGCGCACCTTCGTGCCCACCTTGATGACGGTCGACGAGCCCTTGACCTTCAGGTCCTTGATCACGGTGACGGTGTCGCCGTCGGCGAGCACATTGCCGACGGCATCCGTGATGACGCGCGGGCCGGACTCCGCGGCATCCGCTGCTGCCTCTTCGGCAGCCCACTCGTGCGCGCACATCGGGCACACGAGCAGGGCACCCATCTCGTAGGTGTGCTCGCTCGAGCACTCAGGACAGATCGGAAGCGAGTCGCTCATACGTTGAAGCGGAACTCCACGACGTCGCCGTCCTGCATGACGTAGTCCTTGCCCTCCATGCGGGCCTTGCCCTTCGCCCGGGCCTCGGCGACCGAACCGGTCTCGACGAGGTCGGCGAACGAGATGACCTCGGCCTTGATGAAGCCGCGCTCGAAGTCGGTGTGGATGACGCCCGCCGCCTGCGGCGCCTTGTCACCCTTGCGGATCGTCCAGGCGCGCGATTCCTTGGGGCCCGCCGTCAAGTAGGTCTGCAGGCCGAGCGTGTCGAAGCCGATGCGGGCGAGCTGGTCGAGGCCCGACTCCTCCTGACCGGTCGAGGCGAGCAGCTCCGCGGCATCTGCGGGGTCGAGGTCGATGAGCTCCGACTCGATCTTCGCGTCGAGGAACACGGCCTCGGCGGGCGCGACGAGCGCGGCGAGCTCCGCCTTCTTCGCGTCGTCGGTCAGCACCGTCTCGTCGACGTTGAACACGTAGATGAAGGGCTTGGCCGTCAGCAGGCCGAGCTCCTTGACGGGGGTCAGGTCGACGGATGCCGCGGAGAGCGGCGTGCCCCGCTGCAGCTCCTCCTGGGCGGCCTTCGCGGCTTCGAGCACCGACGGGTCGAGCTTCTTGCCCTTGATCTCCTTCTCGAAGCGCGGGATGGCGCGCTCGAGCGTCTCGAGGTCGGCGAGGATCAGCTCGGTGTTGATGGTCTCCATGTCGGCTTTGGGGTCGACGGTGCCCTCGACGTGCACGACGTCGGAGTCCTCGAAGCCGCGCACGACCTGCGCGATCGCGTCGGCCTCGCGGATGTTGGCGAGGAACTTGTTGCCGAGCCCCTCACCTTCCGAGGCGCCGCGCACGATGCCGGCGATATCGACGAACGACACCGCGGCGGGCAGGATTCGCTCGGAGCCGAAGATGCCGGCGAGGGTCTCGAGCCGCGGATCGGGCAGGTTCACCACGCCCACGTTGGGCTCGATCGTCGCGAACGGGTAGTTCGCCGCGAGCACCTGATTCTTGGTGAGGGCGTTGAAGAGGGTGGACTTGCCGACGTTGGGCAGGCCGACGATGCCGATAGTGAGAGCCACGGGGGTCTATCGTACCGGCACGCGTCTACGGCGCCGACAGGTCGGTCGCGGCATCCGCTCGCTTCGCCCGCCCGATCCTGAGGGTCAGGTACACGCCGAGCAGCACGAGCACACCGCCCGCCATCGCCACCGGCTCGAGCGACTGCCCGAGCACCACGGCGATGAGCACCGTGAAGACCGGCAGCAGGTTCAGGAAGATGCCGGCGCGGGCCGGGCCGACGGCGCCCGAGCCGAGGTTCCAGAGGGCGTAGCCGAGCATCGACGGGAAGATCACGATGTACACGAGGCCCGCGATGCTGCCCGCGGTGGTCGGCAGGGTGACCCCGATGACGGCGACGAAAGGCAGCATGGTCACGACCGCGAGCACGGCCTGCACGGCGGTGGCCGTGATGGGCGGGGTGTGCAGTCGCCGGGCGACGATCGAGTAGGCGGTCCAGGCGATGACGGATGCCACGACGAGCAGATCCCCGACGCGGAACCCCTGCTCGAGCACGGCCAGCACATCGCCGCCCGTGAGCACGAGCGTCACGCCTGCAAACGCGACGACGAGGCCGACGATCTGCAGGCCACGGAGCCGTTGGTGCAGGAAGATGGCCGCGGCGAGCGCGATCGTCGCCGGATTGATCGCCGAGATGACCGAGGCGTTCACCGCGCCGGTGAGCCCCAGGGCGCTGTAGAGGAAGAGCGTGTAACCCGTGAGGCCGAGCACCGACTGCAGCAGGTGCAGCGGCCACTCGTGCGCGGCTGACCGCCAGTCGGGCCGTTCGATCGCCCAGGCGAGCACGAGCAGCGGGATCGCAGCGAACACCCAACGCCAGAACGTGAGCGAGATCGGCGTGATCTCGGCGGTGACCATCTCGCCGAAGACGTAGTTGCCCGCCCAGAAGAGGTTGGCGAGCGCGAGTGCCAGGTACGCCCGTCCGCGATGCATCAGGTCAGGATACGGGCTCGCTCGGGCGGCTCCGGCCGGTCCGTCGCGCCGGCTCGATCGATCAGTCGGTGAGCGAGGTGCGGAAGCAGCGCGTCACGTACGGCACGACGATCTCCTCCGCGCCGGCGAGGTCGGGATGCGTCGTGAGCAGCGTTTCGAGCGCGGTGATGGTCGCGTGCTGCTCTTCAGGCGTCGCGGTGATGAAGTAGCTGCGCGAGCGCACGAGATCGAGGAACCCCTCCCGCGACATCCGCGCACCCCACTCGACCGTGTGCTCGGCGATCTCGCCGAACGGCGGCCCGACGTTGACGTAGCTCTCGAACGTGGCACTCGCATCGTGCCGCTCGTGCATGATCTCGCCGGCCTCGCGGAGCCAGTCGACCCGCGTATCCCGGCTGTTCCAGACGAGTCCGAGCACGCCGCCCGGGCGCAGCACGCGCGCGATCTCGGGGATCGCCCGTTCGGGCTGGAACCAGTGCCAGGCCTGCCCTGCGACGACGGCGTCGACCGCGGCATCCTCGATCGGGATGTCCTCGGCGGTGCCGAGGAGGCGCGGCACCCCGGGCACGGCGACCTCGAGCTCCTCGAGCATCTCCTCGACGGGGTCGACCGCGATCACCTCGCGGTCGAGGGCCACGAGCGCCTCGGTGAGCTTGCCGGTGCCCGCCCCGAGGTCGAGCACGCGGGTCGCGTCGCCGATCAGCCAGGCGATCGCCTCGGCCGGGTAGCCGGGCCGGGCCTGATGGTAGACGGATGCCGCGGCGCCGAAGGATCGCGCACTCTCGAGCGTCGCGGGGTCGGAGGGGTCGACGACGAGTCCGTGCTCGCGGGACGTCGGGGCCTCGGGTCGATCGTTCATCGCGATTGCTCTCCTCACGTCGCCCCGGCCGACCCGGGTCACCGCCATTCCACGCCCAGCCCGGGGCATCCGTCAACCTCGCGGTTCGCGGCGCGGGTGGCGAGCGGTGTCGGCGCGGCATGCGACGATGCCAGTGTGCCAGTGGACTTCACCGCGATCGACTTCGAAACCGCCAACTCCTCTGGCGCCTCCGCCTGCTCGGTCGGGCTGGTGAAGGTGAGAGACGGCCGGGTCGTCGAGCGCGAGCACCGGTACATCCGTCCGCCGTTCCCGCACAACGAGTTCTCGGAGTGGAACGTGCGCATCCACGGCATCACGCCCGAGATGGTGGCGAACGCCGACGACTGGTCGGTGCACCTGCCGGCGCTGCGCGAGTTCGCGGGCGACGACATGCTCGTCGCCCACAACGCGGGCTTCGACATGGGCGTCATCGCCAAGACCTCGACCGCACTCGGCCTCGAGGTGCCCGACTTCCGCTACCTCTGCAGCCTGCAGGTCGCCCGGCGCACGTACCACCTCGAGTCGTACCGGCTGCCGGTCGCGGCGATGGCCGCCGGCTTCGAGGGCTTCTCGCACCACGACGCGCTCGCCGATGCCGAGGCGTGCGCCGCGATCATCGTGCACTCCGCTGCCCGTCACGAGGTCGACGACCTCGACCGGCTCGCGCACATCACGCGCGTGAAGGTCGGAGCGATCGGGCCAGTCGCCACGCGCGACGACCGTGCGGCGCACGGCCCGATGGCGCTGCAGTAGCGGCCCGCCGGCTCCCACTGCAGTAACGGCCCGCCGGGACCGGAGCCGGGCGATGTCTGCGGCCCCTGCGACACTGTGGACATGGACATCTTCGCCCTCGTCATCGGCCTCATCGTCGGCATCGCGCTCGGCGCCCTCGTTGCCGCGCTCGTGCTGCAGCGCCGTGCCGCACAGGCCGCAGCCGGGGCCCCCGTCGCCGAAGACCCGGCGCTCGTCGAGGCCCTCATGCAGGCCCGGCTCGCCGAGGTGCGCGTCGGCGAAGAGGCCGCGAAGGCGGTGCTCCGCGAAGAGCTCGCCTCGACGCAGGCCACGGCAGAGGCGCTCCGCGAGCAGATCCTCTCCGCTCAGCAGCAGTACCGTGAGCTCGTCGAGCGGCAGCGCGCCGAGGTGCAGGCCCGCGAGGCGCGCGACGCCGCAGAGAGCAAGGTCCTCCAGGCGCTCGCCCCGGTGAAGCAGTCGCTCACCGAGATGCAGTCGAAGGTCACGCAGCTCGAGAGCCAGCGCACGCTCCAGCACGGCGAGCTGACCCAGCAGCTGAAGTCCGCCGCCGAGTCCGAAGAGCGCCTGCGTTCCACGGCGGAGTCCCTTGCATCGGCCCTTCGCTCCAACAGCACCCGCGGAGTTTGGGGCGAGACGCAGCTGCGCAGCGTCGTCGAGGCTGCCGGCCTCATCGAACGGGTCGACTTCGACGTGCAGTCGAGCATCACGAGCGACTCCGGCCACGGCCGCCCGGACATGGTCGTGCGGCTGCCCGGCGGCAAGTCGATCGCCGTCGACGCGAAGGTGCCGTTCAACGCCTACCTCGAAGCCAGCCAGATCCCCGCCACCGCGACGGGAGCCGAGGGCGCACGACGCGCCGAGTTCATGAAGCAGCACGTCGCCGCGGTGCGCGCCCACGTCACGGCGCTCGGCACGAAGGGCTACTGGAACGGCCTCGACGCCTCCCCCGAGCTCGTCATCGCGTTCATCCCGAGCGAGTCCCTCGTCTCCGCGGCCATGGAGGCCGACCCCACGATCATGGAGTTCGCGTTCTCGAAGCGGGTCGCTCTCGCCTCGCCCGTGACGCTGTGGTCCGTGCTGAAGACCGTCGCCTTCTCGTGGCAGCAAGACGTGCTCACGAACGAGGCGAAGACCCTGTTCGACCTCAGCCGCGAGCTCTACTCCCGCCTCTCGACCACGGCGAGCCACATCGAGAAGCTCGGCCGCACCATCGAGCGCAGTGTGAAGGACTACAACGCCTTCGTCGGCTCCCTCGAGCGTCAGGTGCTGCCGACCGCCCGCAAGCTCGGCGCACTCGACGAGTCGAAGGTGCTCGCGCCGCTCACGGGCATCGAAGAGGCGCCGCGCGAGCTCACGGCGTACGAACTCGTCTCGACCAGCAGCGCCGACCTCGACCCCGAATTGCGTCGCCAGCTCGAGGCGACGAGCGACGCTGACTGACACGGCCGCGAGGTCGATGTCGCCTCAGTCGTAGTACAGGTCGAGGCTCTCGCTCAGCCGGTCGCGTTCCTGCAGCCGGCGACCGGCGCCCTTCGCACTGGCGGTCGTCAACGTGACGAGCAGGTGGATGACGAGCGCGACCGACGTCGGCGAGTTGGCGAACGAGGCGCTCTCGGTGTCGACGATGAGCAGCTCCTGCGCCACGTCGGCGAGCGGCGCATCGGCGGAGTCGGTGATGACGATCACCGTTCCGCCCGCCTCGGCGAACCGGCGGGCGATGTCGACCGTGTACTTGCGGTACCGCGAGAGCGAGATCGCGACGAGCACGTCGGTCGAGCGCACGTCGCTCAGCACGTCGAGCGGCCGCACGATGGTGCCGTCGATGAGCGACACGTTGGCGAGCCCCGCACTCAGGTCCATCGCGAGCAGCGAGGCGTAGGTGAACGACTTCGCCGCGCCGAGGATGAAGCGTCGACGCGAGGCCACGATCGCAGCCGCGATGCGCTCGAAGGCGGCCTCGTCGTGAGCCCAGTCGAGGGCGGCGAGGAAGTGCTCGCGCTCCTGCTCGACGATGCGACGCTTCAGCAGCAGCGCAGAGCGCCGCTGCACCCGCGCGTCGTATCGTTCGTGCGGACTCCCGAGATCATCTGACGGCATGTCACCCTTTCCGATGCAATCGTGCCCGGTCGAGGGGTGCACCACCAAGAGCGACACCCCTGCGAAGCCCCGGACTGGGGACATTCATCGCGTCAGCGGGTCACGCCTCGATCACGAGTTCGGGTTCGGAGCCTGCCACCAGCGTCCCGCGCACCCCGAGCGGGATGCTCGAGGCGTGCGGCCCATGGCCGAAGCCGAGCTCCCACACGAGCGGAACCCCGAGCGGAGCGAGCAGCTCTTCGGCGAGCGCGCGCACCTCGCCGAGGTCGCCGCAGCCCTGCCAGCTCCCGAGGGCTATGCCGGTGACGCCGTCGAACCAGCCCGCCCTGAGGAGCGAGGTCAGCATGCCGTCGAGACGGTACGGCTCCTCTTCGACGTCTTCGAGCAGTGCGATGCATCCGGTGTGATCCGCGACCGGCAGGCCGTGCGCCCCGAGGGTCATGGCGAGCAGGCTGAGGTTGCCGCCGATGATCCGGCCCGTCGCCTCGCCCGCAACGAGCGTCTCGGCCGTCGGCGCGGTGAAGCGCCGACCCCCGACAGGCTCGAAGACGGCACGCCGCAGGCTCTCGATGGCCGCTGCATCGTCGAGCAGCGCCGCGGTCGCCGTCATCGGCGTGAACCAGGTCGCCAGCCCGAGTCGCTCGAGCCAGTACTCGTGGATGCCCGTCACGTCCGAGCTGCCGTACAGCGGCTTCGGCGGCGCGGCGGCGGCGAGCGCATCGCGGTCGAGCAGGTCGATCATCCGTACGGAGCCGTACCCGCCGCGAGCGCAGAACACGGCGTCGATGGTCGTATCGCACCAGGCGGACTGGAGATCTGCCGCACGCTGCGCATCCGGCCCGGCGAGGTACCGTGCTCGCGGATGCGTCGCCGTCGCGCTCGGGAACACGACGGGCTCGAGTCCCCACCCGTCGAGCAACTCGAGCGAGCGGGCGAGCAGTTCCGACGGCGGCGGCCCGCTCGGGGCGACGATGGCGACGCGGGCGCCGGGGGTGAGCGGACCGAGTTCAGAGGCGGTCAAGCGGAGTTCCTACCTTCGAGTAGCGAGCATCTTACGTTTCACATGGCATCGATCCAACCGACAGCTCGAGGATGAACCGGCCCCGTCTGCACAGCATCAACACTGCCATCTCGGAGTGCAGTGCGCGAAGACGTTGCTCGATGATACGGTGCGTAACAGGCGGTTGGGTATCGTTTCACCAGCATGCCGCAACGACGTGAGGAGCCTCGATGGCGCAGCAGTGGAACGTGCAGGGGCTCGACGAGGCGATCACGGCCGGTGCAGCGGACCTGACCACGGTCGAGTGGTCGGCCGCGGTCGCCGACGCAGCCACCGGTGAAGTGCTGTGGTCGCACGACGCCGATCGCGTGCTCAAGACTGCGAGCGTGGGCAAGGTCTTCCTGCTCATCGAGGCGGCGCGCCAGGCGGAGACCGGTGAGCTCGACCTCGACGAGCCGGTGCAACGGCTGCCCGAAGACCTCGTCGCCGATTCCGGACTCTGGCACGTGCTCGACCTCGGAGCACTGAGCATTCGCGATGCCTGCGCCCTGATCGGCGCCGTGAGCGACAACCTCGCCACCAACGTGCTCGTGCGGCGCCTCGGCATCGACCGCATCGGCGACACCGGCCGATCGCTCGGCTTCACCGCATCGGCATTGCTCGACCGGGTGCGCGAAGACCGCGGGCCGCAGCATCCGCCGACCCTCTCGCGCGGCAACGCCGCCGAACTCGTGCGCCTGATGGCCGACCTCGCTCGGGGGCGCATCGTGTCACCGGCGGTCTCGGCCCGCGTGCTCGGATGGCTCGCCCTCAACACCGACCAGTCGATGGTCGCAGCTCCGTTCGGCGTCGACCCCCTCGCGCACACCGAACCCGACAACGGCTTCGTACTGCGCAACAAGACGGGCACCATCAGCACCGCCCGCATCGACATCGGCGTGTGCGACGTCGACGGCGGCGACGGCGGACTGGCCTGGGCCGTGCTGGCGAACTGGAGCGATGAGGTCGACCTGCGCGACGCCGTGCTCGAGCGCATGACGGCGATCGGCGCCGAACTCCGCGGTGCCCTGCGGCAGACGATCACCGACCGGCCCGTCGCCGGCTGAGCCCGCGCAGCGGCGGGCCGTCAGGCGCTGCGCCGTCAAGCAGTGAGCACGCTCAGCACGTTGCCCGCCGGGTCGGTGAACCAGGCGATGTCGGGTCCCTGCCCGGTCGCAGAGCCGTGCGCGATGCCGCGCTCATCGGTACCGAAGTCGTCGGGGGCGGTGTAGATCTTCGTGACCACGCCTGCCGCGTTCAGCTCGTCGACGGCGCGGTCGATGTCGTCGACCACGAGGTTCAGGATCGTGAAGCTCGCCGGTTCGTGGTTCGGCTTCGGGTAGATGAAGACGCCCTGACCCGATGGCAGCGTCACGCGCAGCGCCCCGGCGCCGGGTTCGTCGTCAACGGGCAGCCCGAGTCTCGTGCCGTAGAACTCACGAGCCGCCTCGACGTCATCGACGCTGAACCCCGGGAACGCATCTCGAACCGTGACCATCGTGATCCCCCTCTCACCGACGGGTGCGCCACTTGTGCGCGAGCGCACCTCGGTTCCAGACTCGCACGCCACGCGGTCGACGTCGACCCCGCATCGGGTCTAGCCGGGCTCGGGATCGGCGCGCGCGCCGACCTCGCGATCATGTTCCTCGTCGACGGGAGGCTCGAATCCTGCGGCGGCCTCCGCACCGGTCACCGGTTCGGCGTCGACCATCGCATCGAGCGGATGCGCCAGCTCGTCTTGTCCGAGGCGGGCGAGCGCGAGGGTGCCGATGGCGAGCAGCGGCGACGCGATGCCCGCGATGAGGAAGGCCGGCGCGATGCCGATCCACTCCCCCACCGGGCCCGCGACGGCCATCGAGATCGGCATGAGTGCGAGCGAGACGAAGAAGTCGAGGCTCGACACCCGGCCGAGCATCGCAGGCGGCACCCGCCGCTGCAGCAACGTGCCCCACACGACGCTCGCCCCGGAGAAGAGCACGCCGCAGATGAAGAGCGCGACGACCATCACCCAGAGCCACGAGGTGAAGCCGATGATCGCGAGCGGGAGGCATCCGAACCCCCACGCCAGGATCATGAGCGTCAGGTACCGCCGCGGCAGTCGCATGGACGCGACGGCGAGCGAACCGATCGCGCCGCCGACGCCGAACGCGGCCAGCGCGAGGGCGAACGCGCCGGCCCCGCCGCCCGTCTGGTCTTTCACGGCGAAGGGCAGCAGCACCTCGATCGGGCCCATGATGACGAAGACCAGCAGGATCGAGAAGATGAGCGTCGCGAGCAGCCATCGCGTCTGCAACAGGTACGCGAACCCGTCGCGCAGGTCGATGAACGTCTGCCGAACCGGGTGCACCGGCGGCCCGTCGAGCACCCGTCGCACGGGCGTCGTCCGCATCACGCCGAGCACTGCCGCTGCGACCACCTGCAACCCCGCGACCACCGCGAACGCGAGCCACGGGCCCTGCACGGCGATGAGGGCGCTCGCGACCGCCGGGCCCGCGGCGTTCATCACCGAGGGCCGCAGCACTCCCTCGATGCCGTTGGCGGCGAGCAGCTGCTCGTTCGGGAGGATGGCGGGCAGCCAGGCCGAATAGGCCGGGTAGAAGAAGCCGTCGGCGAGGCCGAGCACGAACGAGAGCACGGCGAGGTGCCACACCTCGATCACCCCGGTGGCGGCGAGCACTGCGGCTACCGAGAACGCGGCACCGCGTACGACCTCGACGGCGAGGAGGATGCGCCGCTGCGGGATGCGGTCGGCGGCGACACCGCCGAAGAGCACTGCGAGCACGAGCCCGAGGCTCGACCCGACCGCCACGAACGACAGGTCGACGGGTGTGCCGCCGAGCTCGACGACCTGCCAGACGGCCGAGACGATCCACGCCCCGGCGCTCAGGAGTGACGCTGCGAGCGCCGCCGTGAGCAGCCGGTACTGGCCCGAGCCGAATGGTCGGAGGGCGCGCGGGAGTCGAGCGGCAGTGGTCACCAGTTCATCATGGCAACGTCCACCGACATGCTCACGCGCGCCCGGGCGTCACAGCACGTCGTCGACGAGCCACTTCTCGACGAGGTGGTCGGCCACGATGCGGCGGATCGTTCCCGACTTGCCACGCAGCACGATCGACTCGGTGCGCACGATCGGCCCCTTCTTGCGCACGCCGTCGAGCAGCTCGCCGTCGGTCACGCCCGTGGCGACGAAGAACGTGTTGTCGCCGCGCACGAGGTCGTCGAGCTCGTAGACCCGCTCGCAGTCGAGGCCGGCGGCCTCACCGCGCGCACGCTCGGCGTCGTCCTTCGGCGCGAGCACGCCCTGCATGAAGCCTCCGAGCGCCTTGATCGCGCATGCCGTGGTGATGCCCTCGGGGCTGCCGCCGATGCCGACGCACATGTCGATGCGCGACTCGTAGCGGGCCGCGTTGATGCCGCCGGCGACGTCGCCGTCGCTCATCAGACGTGTGCCGGCGCCGGCCTCGCGGATGTCGGCGATGAGCTGTTCGTGGCGATCGCGGTTCAGCACCGCGACGCGGAGTTCGCTGACGTCCTTGCCCTTCGCCGCGGCGAGCGCGCGCAGGTTCTCGCCGATCGGCTTCCGGATGTCGACGACGCCGATGCCCGAGGCATCCGTGACGATCTTGTCCATGTAGAAGACCGAGGAGGCGTCGAGCATGGTGCCGCGGTCGGAGACGGCGATGACCGAGAGCGCGTTGTGACGGCCGGCGGCCGTGAGCGAGGTGCCGTCGATCGGGTCGACCGCGATGTCGCAGGCCGGGCCGCGCCCGGTGCCGACGCGCTCGCCATTGAAGAGCATTGGCGCGGCGTCCTTCTCGCCCTCGCCGATGACGACCACGCCCTCGAAGTCCACCGTGCCGAGGAATGCGCGCATCGCGTCGACCGCTGCGCCGTCGGCCCCGAGCTTGTCGCCCTTGCCGATCCACGGGTACGAGCGGATCGCCGCAGCCTCCGTGGCACGCACGAGTTCGAGTGCGATGTTGCGGTCGGGGTGCAAGAACAGGCTTGCCGTGTCGGTGCTCACCATCGAGGGTCCTCCCGGACGCTAGTGCGGCCGGCCAGTCGGGGCGGCCATGGAACGATGCATCCAGCCTATGCAGCGCGCCCGCCGATCTCGCCTGTTTTCGGGTCGCCGGCGATGAAAGAATGTGCATTCTTAAGCCGGCGTTCACGCCACGCGCACCTCGCCGACCATGGCGTCGACGCCCGGCCCGGCGTGCCAGGTGCTCACGATGGCGGGGCCGTCCGGCCGCGTTCGCACGCCGGGCATCACCCCGCCGTCCGGTGCACACTCGGTCACGGCGCTGAGGAAGACCCATGCGGGTGCTCCGCAGAGCTCTCCGAGCGACCAGACGCGTCCGAGGTCGAGACCGTCGGCGAGCACGCGCTGCCGCTCCTCGGCCGACTGCGGCGCGAGTCGCGCCCACATCGAGCCGCCGAGCGCCCGCACCGCCGCAGCGGTCAGCACACCCTCGGGGGCGCCGCCGATGCCCGAGACGAGATCGAGCCCCGCTTCGCCGCCCGCCGCGCGGAGGCTGCGCTCCACGTCGCCGTGCACGAAGAGCTCGACGGATGCCCCCGCCGCCCGCGCCTCGGCGACGAATCCCTCGTTCCTCGGTCGCTCCTGCACGGCGACCCGCACCTCGGAGGCGGCAACGCCCCGTGCCGCGGCGATGCGGGCGACGAGTTCGCCGACAGGGGCGCCCGCCGGGGCATCCGGAAGCCAGGTGACGTGCTTCTCGAGGTAGTGGGCGGCGCCGAGCGCGGCGAGGGCACCGCGCGGCGCGACCGCGAGCACGGCCATCGCACCGGGTGCACCGGCCGCCGCCAGCCGGGTGCCGTCGACCGGATCGACCGCGAGATCGATGACGGGCGAACCCCTGCCAGCGCGGCCGAACCGCTCGCCGACGTACAGCATCGGCGCTTCGTCCTTCTCGCCCTCGCCGACCACGACGACCCCGTCGACGTCGAGTTCGCCGAGCGCTGCGCGCAGCGCCTGCACCGCGAGCCCGTCGACGCCGTGGCCGTCGCCCGAGCCGACGAGGGGCGATGCGGCGACCGCGGCGACCGCCGTCGCGCGGCGGAAACCGTCGACGAGGCCGAGTTCGGCGAGGCGGAGCTGGTCGGTCGGCACGCGTCCATCCTGCCGTGCTGCGGGCGCCGCGGCATCCGACACCTGAGCACCCCTCGGCAAGTCGGTAGACTCGACGCCAAACCCGTTGTCGTCCGAAGGAGCACCATGCCCATCGCCACCCCCGAGCAGTACGCCGAGATGCTGGACACCGCGAAGGCCAAGGGCTTCGCGTTCCCGGCGTTCAACGTCTCCTCCTCGCAGACGCTCAACGCGGTGCTGCAGGGTCTGACCGAGGCGGGCTCCGACGGCATCATCCAGGTCACCACCGGCGGCGCCGACTACTTCGCCGGCCACACCGTGAAGGCCCGTGCCACCGGCGCGCTCGCCTTCGCGCGCTTCGCCCACGAGGTCGCCAAGAACTACCCGATCACGGTCGCGCTGCACACCGACCACTGCCCGAAGCCGGCCCTCGCCGACTTCGTGTTCCCGCTCATCGAGGCCTCCGAGGCCGAGGTCAAGGCCGGCCGCAACCCGATCTTCCAGTCCCACATGTGGGACGGCTCGGCTGTGCCGCTGACCGAGAACCTCGAGATCGCGAAAGAGATCCTCCCCCGCATGAAGGCGATCAACGCCATTCTCGAGGTCGAGATCGGCGTCGTCGGCGGCGAGGAGGACGGTGTGCAGCACGAGGGCTCGAACGACGCGCTCTACACGACGCTCGACGACGCGATCGCGACCGTCGAGGCGCTCGGCTTCGGCGAGCAGGGCCGCTACATGGCCGCCCTCACCTTCGGCAACGTGCACGGCGTCTACGCCCCCGGCAACGTGAAGCTGCGTCCGGCGCTCCTGAAGGAGATCCAGGACGGCCTGCAGGCCAAGTACGGCACCGCGGCGAAGCCGCTCGACCTCGTCTTCCACGGCGGCTCGGGCTCGACCGACGCCGAGATCGCGGAGGCCGTCGCGAACGGCGTCGTGAAGATGAACATCGACACCGACACGCAGTACGCGTACACGCGCGCCGTCGCCGGCTACATGTTCCAGAACTACGACGGCGTGCTGAAGGTCGACGGCTCGGTCGGCAACAAGAAGCAGTACGACCCGCGTGCCTGGGGCAAGGTCGCCGAGACCGCCATGGCGGTTCGCGTCGGCGAGTCGACCCGTCAGCTCGGTTCCGCCGCGCAGTCGATCAGCGCGTAGGGCACGGATGTCGCAGCACGAGGCCGCTCGAACGCCCGACCAGTCGGGCGACGCCGCAACGACGAACGGAGGGGCGACCCCGCCCGCCGCGCCGTCGCCGCGGCACGACGAGCGGCCTCGTCCGCAATACGGCGAGTACGCCCCCGAAGGGTGGACGTGGACGCCGCCGGTCGATGAGCGCGCAGCGGCCGCCGACGCGGCGAACGCCGAGTCGGCCGCCGCCCTTGCTCCCGCTGCCCCGGCGGCTCCCTCGGGTGCTGCCGCTGCCCGCGCGCACCCGATCGATCGCATGTGGACGATCGCCCTGCTGATCTTCGGCGTGTTCGGCGCGCTCTACAACAGCCTGGCGCTGTTCCAGCTGCCGGCGACGGCGCTCGAATCGGCGAAGCTCTCGGCATCGATGCTCGGCGTCGACGGGCCGGCCGACTTCACTCCCGGCCCCGCGGTGCCCGTGTTCATCTTCATCGGCATCGCGTTGCAGCTCGCGCTGTGGGTCGGCGCCCTGCTCTGGTCGCGCGCACGCATGCGAGCCAGCCGGCTGGCCTGGTGGGTTCCGCTCCTCGCGGGCGTCGCTGCGTTCATCGTCGTGGTGGTCGTCGGCATGCTCGTGTTCACGAGCGACCCGACGTTCCTGCCCCTGTCGCCCGCCCAGCCGTAGACGACCGCGGGCCCGGTCGCCCGTCGTTCTCGGGCTCCGCCTGAAGCGCTGCGCCTCCTGGATACCTGATCGTCGGCGTGGCTGCGATCAGTCGGTCGAGACGAACGCGCTGTCGATCACATGACCGGCGACGCTGTGGCCGAGGGCGTTCCCGTCGGTCATCGCCTTCCGGAAGTGGAAGCCGAGCCAGATCCTCGCGTTCATGGCCTCGTCATCGAGGTCGCTCGTCGCCGCGAAGTGCCGGTCGGGACGGCCCTGCACGGTCGACGGAACATCGATGTCTATCGTGTCGGCGCCGAACAGATGGCCGAACACCTCCGACGCGGAGCCGGTCACACAGGCGTGCCCGCTCGTGTAGTCGGGGTACGGCGGGGTCTCGCGGAAGGCCTTCCACATCGGGTCCGCCATCGTTGCATCATTCCCGTCGGCGCCGGCCTCGTGGATGGCGGTGATCGGGCGCCAGTACGCCTCATCGAACTTCGACCGCCAGCAGGTGATCTGCGTGTCGGCCATCGAGGTGCCGAGCAGCGCGAATGCACGAGCGGATTCGCCGATGTCGTACCCGCGCTGCGCCGTCTCAGCACGCATCACCGCGTTGTACTGCGCCACCGGATTCGCGGTCCAGAACAATGCTGTCGCGCTCTCGTCATCCGAGCGGGTCGACCCGTTCAGCGCGCCCTTCTCCTTCACCTCGGTGAAGTCCGTGGCGTACGCGTCCGACTCGACGGGATCGGGCCCGGCGGGCGCGAACTGCGTCGGCGAGTCGATCACGAGCGGGTCGACGAAGCCGAGCCACGACACCGCCATCGGCAGGAGCAGATCGGGAGTCGGCCGCCAGACGCCGATGTCGGGTTGGGCGAGGAACGGATGGGGATCTCCGCGCCCGTCGTCCGCGCGCAACGCGATGATCGCTGCCGCCGCGTCCTCACCGACGCGCGTGCCGTGCACGAGGCCGACTCCCTTCGGCACTTCTGCGAGGAACGCCGCGTAGTCGGCATCGAGGTTCGCGCCCGAGTTCGGGAAGTAGTGCTTCAACACGTGGTGAGCCGCCGTCGCCGCCGCCACCTCGGGCGAGGCATGCGCGTGAGCTCGCGGGAGCTCGGTGAACGGCTCGAACCCGCCCTCGATGGTGGCGACGGCGTCGTGCATCGCGATCGACACGAATGCGAAGTACAGCGGCGATGCCGGCACCGGTGTGCCGTTCTCCGTGGCGATCGTGCGGACCGCGATCGCGTTCCACTCGCTGATCACGGCGGGATCCCGCCCGATATCGGGGACCGCTTGACTCGGCCCCGCGACGACCACGGGGGCCAGGAGGCACGCGACCGCGGCGACCGCGGCGGTGATGAGTTTGCTGGGCTTGCGAGACATCGGGTACCTCCAACTGACACGCACGGGTCGCTCAGGGATGGAAAGCCGGATGACGTGTAAGGACGAAGGTTCTGACGTGCCCTGACGGTTGCATCCTCGCCGTGCTCGTATGCGCGCACAAGCCCCCGTCGGAGGCACATCTCATCCGTCGTGTCGGAGGCGCATCCCGCGCGTCGCGAGGACGTCGCGGCGGCGCCGGTCAGCTCGCGGCGCCCTCCGGCACCGCTTCCATGCCGCCGGTGGCCGTGCCCGGTCCCCCGACGTCCTCGGGGTCGACGAGCGCCGCCGCATCGGCGGGCGCCGCGAACTGCGCCTCGTAGAGCCGCGTGTACGCGCCGCCCGCGGCGAGCAACTCGGCGTGGTTTCCCTGCTCGACGATGTGCCCGTCCTCCATCACGAGGATGAGGTCGGCGTCGCGGATCGTCGAGAGCCGGTGCGCGATCACGAAGCTCGTGCGGTTCTTGCGGAGCGCGTTCATGGCGTGCTGCAGCAACAGCTCGGTGCGCGTGTCGACCGAGCTGGTCGCCTCGTCGAGGATGAGCACGGCCGGCTGCGCGAGGAACGCGCGCGCGATCGTGATGAGCTGCTTCTCACCTGCGGAGAGGTTCGACGCCTCGTCGTCGAGCACCGTGTCGTAGCCGTCGGGGAGCGTGCGCACGAAGCGGTCGACGTAGGTCGCCCGGGCCGCTTCGAGGATCTCGTCCTCCGAGGCATCCGGTCGCCCGTAGGCGATGTTCTCGCGGATCGTGCCCGTGAACAGCCAGGTGTCCTGAAGCACCATGCCCATGCGGCCGCGCAGCTCGTCGCGCGTCATGCGCGTGATGTCGACGCCGTCGAGGGTGATTCGCCCGGAGTCCAGCTCGTAGAAGCGCATGATGAGGTTCACCAGCGTGGTCTTGCCCGCTCCGGTCGGGCCGACGATCGCGATCGACTGCCCGGGTTCCGCGGTCAGCGACAAGTCGTCGATGAGCGGCTTCTCGGGGTCGTAGCTGAACGAGACGTCGTCGAAGACGAGACGACCGGATGCCGCGCCCTCATCGCCGTCGGCATCGGCAGCGGCCTCGGGCTCGACCGGGTCGGGCACCTGCTCGTCGGCGTCGAGCAGCTCGAACACCCGCTCGGCGCTCGCGACGCCCGACTGCAGGAGGTTCGCCATCGAGCCGAGCTGGCTGAGCGGCTGGGTGAACTGCCGGGAGTACTGGATGAACGCCTGCACGTCACCGAGGCTGATGCTGCCTGCCGCGACCATGAGCCCGCCGACGACGGCGATCGCGACGTAGACGAGGTTGCCGACGAACATCATGGCCGGCATGATGATGCCGCTCACGAACTGCGCGCCGAAGCTCGCCTCGTAGAGCTGGTCGTTCTTGTCGTCGAAGCCGCGCTCGACCTCGCGACGGCGCCCGAAGACGCGCACGAGGGCATGGCCCGAGTAGGCCTCCTCGATCTGCGCGTTGAGCGTGCCGGTGTGGGTCCACTGCGCGACGAAGAGCTTCTGCGAGCGCTTCGCGATGACGGTCGTGATGAAGATCGTGAGCGGAATCGTGACGAGCGCGATCGCGGCGAGGAGCGGCGAGATGATGAACATCATGACGAGCACGCCGATGACGGTGAGCAGCGACGTCAGCAGCTGGCTCATCGTCTGCTGCAGCGACTGCGAGACGTTGTCGATGTCGTTCGTCACGCGGGAGAGCAGCTCACCGCGCTGCATCTTGTCGAAGTACGAGAGCGGCAGGCGGTGGAGCTTCTCCTCGACCTCCTGGCGCAGGCGGTAGACGGTGCGCTGCGTGACGCCGTTGAGCACGTAGCCCTGCGCCCAGCCGAAGAGCGAGGCGAGCACGTAGAGCGCGAGCACCCAGAGCAGCACGGTCGCGAGGGCGCTGAAGTCGATGCCCTGGCCGGGCACGAGGTTCATCGACGACACCATGTCGGCCTGCTGGGTGTCACCCGATGCGCGCAACCCGTCGACGACCTGCTGCTGCGTGGCCCCCGCGGGCATCTGCGACGAGAGGAAGCCCTCGAAGATGATGTTCGTGGCCTCACCGAGGATCTTCGGGCCGAGCACCGAGAAGACGACGCTCACGACGCCGAGCAGCACCACGGCGACCACGAGGGCGCGCTCGGGCTCGAGCCGGCGCAGCAGGCGCTTGGCCGACGGCCAGAAGTTCATCGACTTCTCGGCGGGCATGCCCATGCCGCCCATCGGGCCGCCGCCGCCCATCGGACCGCGGCGCGGCGGGCCGACCGGGCGAGCCGGGGCGGCCGGGGTCTCCTCGGCTGCCGGGGCCTCCTGCGACTCGGCGGGCTCCTGGGGCTGTCCCTGCGACGCGCTCATGCCGCCTCCTCCACGCTCAGCTGGCTCTCGACGATCTCGGCGTACGCCTCGGAGCTCGCGAGCAGTTCCTCATGGGTGCCCTGCGCCGTGATGCGGCCGTCTTCGACGACGAGGATCTTGTCGGCGCCGACGATCGTGGCGACGCGCTGGGCGACGACGATCATCGTGGCCTCGGACACCGTGCGCGACAGGGCGGCGCGCAGGCGGGCGTCGGTCGCCGTGTCGAGGGCCGAGAACGAGTCGTCGAACAGGTAGATCGGTGGTCGTTTCGCGAGGGCTCTCGCGATGGACAGTCGTTGTCGCTGGCCACCCGAGACGTTCGTGCCGCCCTGCGCGATGGGCGCCTCGAGCTGGCCGGGCATCGCGGCGACGAAGTCCTGCGCCTGCGCGGTCTCGAGCACGCTCCAGAGCTCGGCGTCATTCGCCTCGGGGTCGCCGTAGCGCAGCGTCGAGCCGACGGTGCCGGCGAAGAGGTAGGGCTTCTGCGGCACGAGGGCGAGCTGGGCGCCGAGCACCTCAGGGTCGAGCTCGCGCACGTCGACGCCGCCGACGAGCACGGAGCCTCCGGTCGCGTCGAAGAGGCGCGCGACGAGGTTGACGATCGTCGTCTTGCCCGAGCCGGTGGCGCCGATGATCGCCGTGACCTGGCCGGGCTCTGCGACGAAGTTCAGGTCGTGCAGCACGGGCTCCTCAGCGCCGGGGTAGGCGAAGTCGACGCCGCGGAACTCCACCGTGCCGGGGGCGGTGAGCGTGAAGACGGGCTGCGCGGGATCGACGACGCTCGACGCCGTCTCGAGCACCTCGCCGATGCGGCCGGCGGAGACGGCGGCGCGCGGCAGCAGGAACGCGATCATCGTCGCCATCATCACTGCCATGAGGATCTGGATGAGGTAGCTGAGGAAGGCGGTGAGCGAGCCGATCTGCATCGAGCCGTCTTCGACGCGGTACGCCCCGAACCAGAGCACTGCGATGCTCGAGACGTTCAGCACGAGCATGACGACCGGGAAGACGAGGGCGAAGAGGCGCCCCGCCTTCAGCGCGGTGTCGGTGAGGGCGTCGTTCGCCTCGTCGAAGCGCTCGCTCTCGACGCCCTCGCGCACGAAGGCGCGGATGACGCGGATGCCCGTCAGCTGCTCCCGGAGTACTCGGTTGACGCCGTCGATGCGCTTCTGCATCGACTGGAAGAGCGGCACCATGCGACTGATGATGAGCCCGACCGAGACCAGCAGCACGGGCACGGCGACGACCATGATCCACGACAGTGCGAGGTCTTCGCGCAGCGCCATGTAGACGCCGCCGATCGCGAGGATCGGCGCGGAGACGAGGATCGTGCACGACATGAGCACGAGCATCTGCACCTGCTGCACGTCGTTCGTCGAGCGGGTGATGAGGCTCGGGGCGCCGAAGCGCGACACCTCCTGCTCCGAGAAGTCGGCGACCTTGCGGAACACGGCGACCCGCAGGTCGCGGCCGAAGGCCATCGCCGCCTTCGCGCCGAAGTACACGGCCGCGATGGCGCACGCCACCTGGGCCAGCGTGATCGCGAGCATCACCCCGCCCGTCGAGATGATGAAGCCGGTGTCGCCCTTTGCGACGCCGTCGTCGATGATGTCGGCGTTCAGCGTCGGCAGGTACAGCGAGGCGATCGACTGCGCGAGCTGGAACACGAGGACGCCGAGGAGCAGCGCCCAGTACGGCCGGAGGTGCCGGCGCAGCAGTTTCATCAGCATGGAGTGGTTCCCATCGGGCTGGTCGGAGCGGTCTGGATGGTCGGTTCGAGAACGGCAGCGGATGCCGCCGGCGCGGGTGCGCCCGCCGATGTCGCGATGCCGTGCACGATGAGGTGCGCGAGCTCGTCGGTGTCGAGCCCGATGGTCGGGCCGAACTGCGGCATCGCCGACGAGAACGCGACGAGTCGCACGAACTTGAAGACCTGGGCGGGCGGAACGCGCAGCGCCTCGAGGTCGGGGGCGAGCAGCTCGTCGAAGATGCCCGTGATGATCTCGAGGTTCTGCGCGGGTGGTCGAGGTCGGTTTCCGAGGGCCGCGAAGACCCCGAAGATGCCGCTGAAACGGTCGAGGAACCGGGCGAGCACGAGTTCGACCTTCAGCTCGAGGGGCAGCGACGGGTCGATGCTGCGGAGCGCCGCGCGGAACGGCTCGGGGTCGAGGAAGTGCTCGACGGCCGCGTCGATGATCGCCTCCTTGTCGTCGAACACGCGGAACAGCGTGCCCTCGGCGACCCCGGATGCGTCGGCGATCTGCCGGGTCGTGACGTCGCGGCCGTGGGCGACGAGCAGCGGCAGGGTCGCCCGTGCGATCGCCGCTCGACGCTCCTCGACCGGCATCGGCTTCGCGCGCGTCGCACGCTCGGTACTCGAGGTCATGCGGGCGATACTACGCGGAGTGAGCGCTCACTCCATCCCCCGATGCGCGAGAATCCGGCGCAATACGGCGATGTTCGCCGACGGCGGAAACGCGAGTGGCTGGCCGACGACCGTCACCGGTTGAGCGGGTCCACCGGCCGCTGAACGCGCGGCCGCGGCATCCTTCGCCGAATCAGCGCTGCGCGCGCGCCCGACCGCCGAGCGCACGCTCGTCGCGGTTGCCCTGCAGGTCTTTGCGCAGCTCCTTCGGCAGCGAGAACATCAGGTCCTCTTCAGCCGTCTTCACTTCGGAGACCGAGCCGTATCCCGCGTCGGACAGTGCGTCGAGCAGCTCCTTCACGAGCTCCTCGGGCACGGACGCCCCGCTCGTCACGCCGACCGTCTCGACGCCGTCGAGCCACTCCTGCTTGACCTCGCTCGCGTAGTCGACCCGGTAGGCGGCCTTCGCGCCGTACTCGAGCGCGACCTCGACGAGGCGCACGCTGTTGGAGCTGTTGGCCGAGCCCACGACGATCACGAGCTCCGCATCCTGTGCGACCTTCTTGATCGCGACCTGGCGGTTCTGGGTGGCGTAGCAGATGTCGTCGGAGGGCGGGTCTTGAAGATTCGGGAAGCGTTCGCGCAGGCGGCGCACGGTCTCCATGGTCTCGTCGACCGAGAGCGTGGTCTGCGAGAGCCAGACGACCTTGTCGGGGTCCTGCACCTCGATGTTGTCGACGTCGTCGGGGCTGTTGACGATCGTCACGTGATCGGGCGCTTCACCCGCCGTGCCTTCGACCTCTTCGTGGCCCTCGTGGCCGATCAACAGGATCTCGAAGTCGTCGCGCGCGAAGCGCACGGCCTCCCGGTGCACCTTGGTCACCAGCGGGCAGGTCGCGTCGATCGCGTGCAGGCCGCGGTCGGCGGCGGCGTTCACGACGGCCGGCGAGACGCCGTGCGCGCTGAAGACGATGTGGGCGCCCTCGGGCACCTCGTCGACCTCTTCGACGAAGATCGCGCCCTGCGCCTCGAGCTCGGTGACGACGTGGATGTTGTGCACGATCTGCTTGCGCACGTACACCGGGGCGCCGTAGTGCTCGAGGGCCTTCTCGACCGCGATCACGGCACGGTCGACGCCCGCGCAGTAGCCGCGCGGTGCGGCGAGCAGCACCCGCTTCTGTCCGGGGACGGGGTTATCCTTGAGCCGGCCGCGCACGCCCGGAACTCGGGGCATGCCAAGGCCGATTCGCGGGGTTTCCGTAGTGCTCGTCACGGTGCCCATCCTACGCGGCTGACACGGGCAGACGGCTGGGAGGCCAGACATGACGGATGCACCGGCGACACGCGAAGCTCCGTGGCCGGTCGCGCTCCTCTCGGGCAAGCTCAAGGCGTACATCGATCGGCTCGGCACGGTGTGGGTCGAGGGCGAGATCACCCAGTGGGGCGTCTCGGGCGGCAACGTCTACGGAAAGCTGAAAGACCTCGACGCCGAGGCGACGCTCTCGTTCCAGGTCTGGTCGTCGGTGCGCGCCCGCTTCGACGAGCAGTTCAAGCAGGGCGACCGGGTCATCGCGCTCGTGAAGCCCAACTGGTGGGTCAAGGGCGGCTCGCTCTCGATGCAGGTCTTCGAGCTGAAGCACGTCGGCCTCGGCGACCTGCTCGAACGCCTCGAGCGGCTGCGCACCCAGCTCGCGGCCGAGGGGCTGTTCGATGCCGACCGCAAGCGACGCCTGCCGTTCCTGCCGGGCGTCGTCGGCCTCATCACGGGCAAAGACAGCGACGCCGAGAAAGACGTGCTGCGCAATGCCAAGCTGCGCTGGCCCGCCGTCGAGTTCCGCGTCGTGCACGCCGCCGTGCAGGGCGATCGCACCGTCCCAGAGGTCGTGGCGGCGATCGAGCGACTCGACGCGGATCCGCAGGTCGAGGTCATCATCATCGCCCGCGGCGGCGGCGACTTCCAGAACCTCCTGGGCTTCAGCGACGAGCGCGTCGTGCGAGCGGCCGCCGCGGCATCCACCCCCATCGTCTCGGCCATCGGGCACGAGGCCGACCGGCCGCTGCTCGACGAGGTCGCCGACCTGCGGGCCTCGACCCCGACGGATGCCGCGAAGCGCGTCGTGCCCGACGTCAACGAAGAACTCGTGCGGGTCGAGCAGGCCCGTGCCCGGCTCGGCATGCGGCTGCAGGCGATCCTCTCCCGTGAGATCGACCGCATCGGTCACCTGCGGTCGCGACCGGCGCTCGCAGAGACCTCATGGATCGTCGACCGCCGCGCCGAAGACCTGACCCGATGGGTGGCTCGCGGCGCCGAGCTCGTCGAGCGCACGATCGATCGGCAGACCCACCGCGTCGCCGAGCTGCGCGGACACCTGCGAGCGCTCTCGCCGCAGGCCACGCTCGACCGCGGCTACGCGATCGTGCAGGGCGCCGACGGCCATGTGGTGCGCGGCCCCGCCGGGGCGCCCGATGGCGCCGAGGTCACGGTCACGCTCGCCGAGGGCGCGTTCGCCGCCGTCTCCCGCGGCGCCGTGCCTTCGGTGCACGACCTCGCCGCTGAATAAAGCTCACGAGCACGCCGAATAGAATGGACGCCATGCCCTCCACCACCGATGTCTCCGAGCTGAGCTACGAGCAGGCGCGCGACGAACTCGTGCAGGTCGTCGGCGAGCTCGAGCAGGGTTCGGCGACGCTCGAGCAGTCGCTCGCCCTCTGGGAGCGCGGAGAGTCCCTCGCCGCCCGTTGCGAGGAGTGGCTCATCGGCGCGAAGGCCCGCCTCGAGGCGGCCCGCGGCGGCGCCTCGCGCGCCGCGTCCGACGACAGCGGCGACCGCTGATGGCGGAGCGTGCACCGCGGGTCGTGGCCGAGCTCGGCCGGCCCGAGACCCCCGAAGAGACGGCGGCCCGCAAGGCCGAGAACTCCCTCAAGCACCGCCAGCGCCAGACACTGCGCAACCTCCTGCTCGCGCTCGGCGCGAGCCTCGCGGTCATGCTCGTCATCGTGCTGCTCGTGCCCCGCAGCGACACTCCGATCGAGCGCGACATCGACGTGGCATCCCTCGCCGAGCAGGCGCAGGCCGCGAGCGTCGACCCGCTCGCGGTGCCCGAGCTGCCCGAGGGCTGGCGCGCCAACGCCGCCGAGCTCCGCGTCAGCCAGGCCGACGACGTGACCGCGTGGTACGTCGGCTACCTGACCCCGAGTGACGAATTCATCGGGCTCTACCAGGGCCTCGACGCGAACCCCACGTGGGTCGCCGGGCTGCTCGCCCGCACGCTCGCCGTGGACACCACCACCATCGACGGCGTCGAGTGGACGGTGTACGACAACCGCGAGTCCCCCGAAGACGTCGGCAACGCCCGCTACGGCCTCACCACCGAAGCGGGCGGCAGCACCTTCGTGCTGCTCGGCACCGCGACACCCGAAGAATTCGAGACGCTCGCGTCGGCGCTCACGCCGACGATCGAGGCGCAGGACTGAAAGGGCACCACGTGACCACGCAGCCGAAAGATCGTCCGCAGACTCCGGCTGAGACGTGGCGCGAGCTCCGCAGCGGCAACACCCGCTTCGTGGAGGGAAAACCCCTCCACCCGCGTCAAGACGTCGACCGCCGCGCATCGCTCGCGCACGCGCAGCGCCCGCTCGTCGCGATCTTCGGATGCAGCGACTCCCGCCTCGCGGCCGAGATCATCTTCGACGTGGGTCTCGGCGACGCCTTCGTGGTGCGCAACGCCGGCCAGGTCGTGACCCCGTCGTCGCTCGGGTCGCTCGAGTACGCCGTCGGCCTGCTGCACGTGCCGCTCGTCATCGTGCTCGCGCACGACGAGTGTGGTGCCGTGCGCGCCGCCATCGACTCCGAGGCCGAAGACGCGACCCCGCTGCCGGTGCACATCGCCGGCCTCGTCGAGAAGATCGTCCCCGCCGTGCGCAAGGTCGCCGGGGGCGCAGCAGACGCGCCGGTGGACCCCGCCCACGTCGACACCGGCTTCGTCGGCCGGGAGCACCTGCGCAACACCGTGACCGAGCTCGTGGCCGCCTCCGAGATGATCAGCGACGCGATCGCAGCGGGTACGCTGGCTATCGTCGGAGCGAACTACCGACTCTTCGAGGGTCGCGTCGAGACCGACATCGTCGTCGGCTCGGTCTGACGGCTCACGCCGAACGAACGAGCGGCATCAGCCGGGACATCCGGCAAGCACATCGAAGGGAACACACCGTGGTGGACAACGCCGCCGACTATCGCATCGAGCACGACACGATGGGCGAGGTGCGGGTGCCCGCATCGGCCCTCTACCGGGCGCAGACGCAGCGCGCCGTCGAGAACTTCCCCATCTCCGGCGCGGGTCTCGAGCCCCAGCAGATCCAGGCACTCGCCCGCATCAAGAAGGCGGCCGCGCAGGCGAACGCGCAGCTCGGCGTGCTCGACCCGGCCATCGCGAAGGCGATCGAAGACGCCGCCGACGAGGTCATCGCGGGTGTCCACAGCTACACCGAGCACTTCCCGGTCGACGTGTACCAGACCGGCTCGGGCACCTCCTCGAACATGAACATGAACGAGGTGCTCGCCACCATCGCGACGGGCAAGCTCGGCAGCCCGGTGCACCCCAACGACCATGTGAACGCCTCGCAGTCGTCGAACGACGTCTTCCCGACCTCGGTGCACATCGCCGTGACGGCGGCGCTCATCGACGAGCTCATCCCCGCGCTCGACCACCTCGCCGTCGCCCTCGAGGCGAAGGCCGTCGAGTGGGCCGGCGTCGTCAAGGCGGGCCGCACCCACCTCATGGACGCGACCCCCGTCACCCTCGGCCAGGAGTTCGGCGGCTACGCCCGCCAGATCCGCCTCGGCATCGAGCGCGTGCGCACGGCGCTCCCCCGCGTCGCCGAGGTCCCGCTCGGCGGCACCGCCGTCGGCACCGGCATCAACACTCCGGCCGGGTTCCCGCAGCTCGTCATCTCGCTGCTCCAGGCCGAGACCGAACTGCCGGTCACCGAGGCGGCCGACCACTTCGAGGCGCAGGCCAACCGCGACGGACTCGTCGACGCCTCGGGCGCGCTGCGCACGATCGCCGTGAGCCTCACGAAGATCTCGAACGACCTCCGTTGGATGGGTTCCGGCCCGAACACCGGCCTCGGCGAACTGCGCATCCCCGACCTGCAGCCGGGCTCCTCGATCATGCCGGGCAAGGTGAACCCCGTCGTTCCCGAGGCCGTGCTCATGGTCTGCGCACGGGTCATCGGCAACGACGCGACGATCGCGTGGGCCGGTGCATCCGGTGCCTTCGAACTCAACGTGCAGATCCCGGTCATGGGCACGGCACTGCTCGAGTCGATCCGCTTGCTCGCCAACTCGGTGCGCGTGCTCGCCGACAAGACGATCGACGGCCTCGAGGCCGACGTCGAGCGTGCGACCGCCCTCGCAGGCATGTCGCCCTCGATCGTGACCCCGCTCAACAAGCTCATCGGCTACGAGGCCGCCGCGAAGATCGCGAAGCACTCGGTGGCCAAGGGCATCACGGTGCGCGAAGCCGTGATCGACCTCGGCTACGTCGAGCGCGGTGACCTCACCGTCGAGCAGCTCGACACCGCGCTCGACCTGCTCTCGATGACGCGTCCGCCGCAGGCCTGAGCCTCAGCGAATCACGAAGCGCCCCGCCGATCCGCGGGGCGCTTCGTCGTCTGCAGCCGGCTACGTCAGGCGGATGTCGCGTGCACGCCATGGCCCGCGAGGAAGCCCATGATGTCGGCCGACGCGTCTGCGAGCCGGCGGAAATGCCGATGGGCGCCGGCGACCGGCGCCTCGCCGTTCACGCTCCAGGTCGCCATGCCGGCGGCGAGCCCCGCGGCGACGCCCGCGGGAGCGTCCTCGATCACCAGGCAGTCATGCGGGTGGGCTCCGAGCCGGTGAGCCGCGAGCAGGTAGGGGTCGGGCGACGGCTTGCCCGCGGTGGTCGCCCGGTTGTCGACGATGACCTCGGGCAACGGCAACCCGAGGCGACGGAACCGTGCCGTCACCCGCCGCTCGGCGTTCGAGGTCACGAGAGCCCACGTGTTCGGCTCGAGCGACGAGAGGAGCAGCGCGGCTCCGTCGATGCCGTGGAGCGCTCCGTGCTCGGCCTCCACGTCTTCGAGCTGTTCGAACACGGCGACGAGCGGAGCCGGGTCGCGCCCCGGCAGCACTTCGGCCACGGTCTCGATCGGCCGTGTGCGCATCGCCGTCTCGTACACGACCGACGGGTCGAGGTCGAATCGCTCGGCCCACTCGTGCCAGATGCGCCGCTGACCCGCCATCGCGTCGATCAGCGTGCCGTCGACGTCGAAGAGCACCGCACGTTTCGACCGCATGATCCGATCCTCTCAGGCGGCCGCGCTTCAGGCGATCGCGCGGGCCGAGCGGGCGACGGATGCCGGCGGCAGCACGCGCAGCGCCACGATGACACCGGCGACAGTCGCCGCAGCGGTCAGCAGCAGCCCGCTGACCGCGCTGTCGCCGCCGCTCACTGCGAAGGTGTCGGCGATCGACATGCCCATCGAGAACCCGGCGACCCACTGCGTGAACCCGATGCCGACGACGGCGACGAGGCTCGCGCGGGCGATGCGGCGGGCGTCGAGGCGTCGGAGGATGCCGCGGTTGCCGAAGGCGGCCGTCGCGAGGAACAGCAGGCCGAGCGGCACCCACGTCGCAGCCCAGACGAGAGCGTATGCCACGGACGGGCCCGCGGGCTCTCCGCGATCAGCCATCTGCGCGTAGATCTCGGGCAGGGAGAGTGCCGGCACCTTCGACTGGGGGTTCCAGACGAGGATATGCACGACGGCGAACGCGGCGCCGCCGAGCACGACGACCGCGCCGACGAACGCCGTCGCACGAGTGCCGAGGCGCGCAGGCAGCCCCGGCCGGGTACGGCGGAGTTCGGGATCGGTCTCGGCGGGGAGCGCCGCGGCGAAGATGGCGATCGCCACGCCCGCGAGCATTCCGCCGAGCATCATCGCCGGCACGAGCGCGACGCTCAGCACCGCGAGCACCGGCACAGCGAGCACCGCGACGCCCAGGCTGACCGCCCAGCGCAAGCCGGGAGCGCGTGACGCGAGCAGCCCGTGCATCGCAGCGGCGAGCCAGACCAGCCCGACGCCCCCGATGAGCGCGACGACGACGAACACGCCCGAGCGCAGGTCGCCGAACGCACCGCCGTCGAGGAACGGCGTAGTGAAGAAGCTCCCGAGCGCGAGCATCACCGCGGCCATCGACCATGCGGCCGCCCAGCGCAGCCGGCGGCCGGCGAGCGCGCCCTGCGTCACCCCGAACGCCTCCGGCGAGCGCGGAGCCCTCAGCACGACGCCGAACGCGCCGGCGACGAGTTGTGCGGTCGACACGCCCGCGGCCGGGGCGTCCCGCAGGTCGGCCGCCCACTCCTCGCGGTAGCGCTCGCGCCGGGCGTCGGGCAGCAGTCGCACGGCCACGGCGAGGCCGCCCCGGGCGATCCGCCCGGTCATGCGAGTCCGCCCGCGACGGCGGGCGCCGTCGTCGCCGTCGCGGCGCACCCGGCCGACGTGCGGGTCGACCGCGAGGCGATCGCCTGCCGGCTCGCCGCCGCGCCGTCATCGCTCAACGTGTAGTACCGGCGTCTCGGGCCCGGGCGCGAGGCATCCTGCTCCCACTCGCTCGCGAGCCAGCCCGCCCGCTCAAGTCGTTCGAGGATCGGGTAGACGCTGCCGGCCGGGCGGCCCGAGGCCTTGACCAGGGCGAGTCCCCAGACCGGGCCGTGCGAGTCGAGCAGCGCCCGCAGCACGTCGACGGTGGCATCGGTGATGCGACTGAGCGGTTCCATCCTCGAACTCTAGCTATATCGAGATAGCCGAGGCAATGCCCGGAGTGGGACGATCCGCGGTGACGATCGACGTCGGGCGACGGCGTAGCGTGGAGCCATGGATCATGGAGGCACCCCCGTCACGACCACCGCCGAACTCGAGGCGATCATCGGCTCGCCACTGCCCGCCGCCCGCGACAAGTCCCGCGATCGGCTCCACGACCTCGATCGGCAGTGGCTCGCGGCATCCCCCCTCTGCTTCGTCTCGACCGCGGATGCCGCCGGCAACGCCGACGTCTCCCCCAAGGGCGACCCCGCCGGCTTCGCGATCGTGCTCGACGACACGACCATCGCGATTCCCGAGCGACCGGGCAACCGCCGGGCCGACGGCTTCCACAACGTGCTCGAGAACCCGCACGTCGGGCTGCTCTTCGTCATCCCGGGCCGCGGTGACACGCTGCGCATCAACGGCCGCGGCCGACTGCTGCGCGATGCGCCCTACGCCGATCGCATGCAGGTGCGCGGGCACGAACCCGTGCTCGTGCTCGAGGTCGCGATCGACGAGATCTTCTCCCACTGCTCGAAGGCGTTCCTGCGTTCGCAGACGTGGAAGCCCGAGACCTGGGCGCCGGCGGCCGCGCCCCGCCGCGCACTGATCGCGCAGGCGCTCGAACGGCCGAACGAATCCGTCGAAGCGCTCGACGCGTACTACGGCCCCACGTACGACGCGAAGCTCTACGGCTGACGCGACTCGGCTGAGACACCGGCGCACGCGGAAGCGGGCCCCGGTCGCCCGGGACCCGCTCCAGTCAGACCTGCTCAGGCCAGTTCATGCCCGTCGAGCATCTCGGCGACGAGCGCGGCGATCGCCGAGCGCTCCGAGCGGGTGAGCGTGATGTGGGCGAAGAGCGGATGCCCCTTCAGCGTCTCGATCACGCTCGCGACGCCGTCGTGGCGGCCGACCCGCAGGTTGTCGCGCTGGGCGACGTCGTGCGTGAGCACGACCCGCGAGTTCTGGCCGATGCGGGAGAGCACCGTGAGCAGCACGTTGCGCTCGAGCGACTGGGCCTCGTCGACGATCACGAACGCGTCGTGCAGCGAGCGCCCGCGAATGTGCGTGAGCGGCAGCACCTCGAGGATGCCCCGGTCGATCACCTCCTCGAGCACGTTGTCGGAGACCACGGAGCCGAGCGTGTCGAACACCGCCTGGCCCCAGGGGTTCATCTTCTCGCCCTGGTCGCCGGGCAGGTAGCCGAGCTCCTGGCCGCCGACCGCGTAGAGCGGGCGGAACACCATGATCTTCTTGTGCTGCTGGCGTTCGAGCACCGCCTCGAGGCCCGCGCACAGGGCGAGCGCCGACTTGCCGGTGCCGGCCCGACCGCCGAGCGAGAGGATGCCGATCTCGGGGTCGAGCAGCAGGTCGATCGCGAGCCGCTGCTCGGCCGAGCGCCCGTGCAGTCCGAAGACCTCGCGGTCGCCCCGCACGAGCCGCACCTCGCGCTCCCCCACGACCCGGCCGAGCGCCGAGCCCCGATCGGAGTGGATGACGAGGCCGGTGTTGATCGGCTGCTCGAGGTCGGCGGGCACCGTCAGGTGCTCGTGCTCGTAGAGCTTCGCCATGTCGTTGGAGCCGAGGTCGAGCTCGGCCATGCCGTTCCAGCCCGAGTCGATCGCGAGCTCGTGCCGGTACTCCGCGGCGTCGAGGCCGATCGACGCGGCCTTCACGCGCAGCGGCAGGTCCTTCGAGACGACGGTGACGGCGAGGCCGTCGTTGGCGAGGTTCAGCGCGCACGCGAGGATGCGGGAGTCATTGTCGGAGAGCCGCAGCCCCGACGGCAGCACGCTCTGGTCGCTGTGGTTCAGCTCGACGCGGAGCGACCCGCCGTCGCCGACGGTGATCGGGAAGTCGAGTCGCTCGTGCTCGACGCGCAGCTCATCGAGGATGCGCAGCGCCTGACGGGCGAAGTAGCCGATCTCGGGATCGTTCCGCTTGGCCTCGAGCTCCGTGATCACGACGACGGGCAGCACCACGGCATGCTCGTCGAAGCGGAACAGGGCCTTCGGATCGGAGAGCAGCACCGAGGTGTCGAGCACGTATGTGCGCTCCTGCTGTGCTGCTGCGGCATCCGCCGCGAGATCGGTCGACTTGGAGGTAGAGAGTGACACGCCAGCTCCCGCCCCGAGCTTCAGCTCGGCATTCCGTGCCGGCGGCGAACCTCCCACGAGCGGTTCACGAGCCGACTCGATCGGACTCCTTGTCCGATGCCACAGACGCTACGACGGTGCCGGCGAATCGGCCTCAGCGACACGCGGTGCGACACACGCCGTTCACCTGGGAGCGGATGCCGCGGCCCTCCGATGGCCGTTCAATACGACGCCGCGGTGCCGTACGAGACGAACGCCGCCCGCAGCATCTCGAGCGTCTCGCCGGAGGTCGCGGCGTGCACCGAGAGCCGGATGCGCCCCTGCCGCATGGTGGCCGTGACGCCGTGGTTGTGCAGCGACGCGGTGAGCAGGGTCACCTGCTCGGTCGGCGGTTCAAGCACGACGATGCCGGCGCGCTCGCGCTCGTCGCGCGACGAGACCACCGCGATCGCGAACTCGTCGGCGAGTTCGATGGTCTGGCTGACCCGCTCGGTCATCGCGGTGTTGATCGCGGCGACGCCGACGTCGGCGATCTCCTCGAGGCTCGCCGCGAACCGCGCCTCGGCCAGGGGGTCGGGGTTCGACACCCGGTAGGCGCGTGCGCCGGGTGCCGGCGGGGGGACCTCGCCCCACGGCTCGTCCTCCTCGGTGCCCGTGAAGCCCGAGAAGACCGGGGTCAACTGGTCGAGCGCGCGCGGCGACAGCGCCATGAAGCCGGTGCCCCAGCCGGCGCGGCACCACTTCTGCCCACCGGTCAGCACGACGTCGGCGACCTCCCACGGCGCGTCGACGACGCCGAAGCCCTGGATGGCGTCGACGATCAGCAGCCGATCGCCGATGACCTGCCGAATGCCCTCGATGTCGCAGAGGTACCCGGAGCGCGAGTCGACGAGGCTCACCGCGACGGCGGCCACGTTCGACTCGAGCTGCTCGCGGATCTGGCCCGGGGTCACCTTGCCGTGGTCGGTCTCGAGCCACACGGGCTGCACGGTGTGCAGCGCCTCCTGGGCGCGCACCGCGGCGATGGGCAGGCTCGGGAACTCCTCTGCCGAGAGCAGCACCCCGCCGGTGAGGCCGAACATCGCGTGCATGATGCCGGTCGTCGTGTTGGGCTGGAAGACGATCTGGTCGGCCGGGAACCCCGTGACCGCCGACGCCGCCGCGCGCACCCGCCCGTCCTGCTCGCGGATCTCGTCGAGGCTGCCGTGGCGGGCGCGCTGCAGCACCTGGGTGAAGACGAGCGACTCCTCGGCGGCGGAGGTCGAGAGCGGCCCGACCCGGCCGTAGTCGAGGTATCCGGGTTCCTGGGTGAATCCGGCGGTGAAATCGTCGATGGTCACGTGGTGGTGCCCCCTTCATCGAGGCTGAGATGGTCGGCGCGCATAGTCTCGCAGACGAGGGTGTCGCGAGTCATCCGCCGAATCGGCGATGACGCTTCGTGTAGTCCCGGAGCGCGCGCAGGAAGTCGACCTTGCGGAGGTCGGGGCCGAGCGCCTCGACGAAGTAGAACTCGCTGTGCGCCGACTGCCAGAGCATGAAGTCGCTGAGCCGCTGCTCGCCCGAGGTGCGGATGACGAGGTCGGGGTCGGGCTGACCGCCCGTGTAGAGGTGCTGGCCGATGAGGTCGGGCGTCAGCCGCTCGGCGAGGTCGTCGAGGCTCCGTCCCTCTGCGTGGTGCTCGGCGACGATCGAGCGCATCGCGTCGGTGATCTCCTTGCGGCCGCCGTAGCCGACTGCGAGGTTGACGTGCAGCCCGTGCTTGTCGGCGGTTCGGTGCTCCGCCGCGTCGAGCGCCGCCACGAGGGGCTCGGGGAGACCGGCATCCGACCCGACGTGCTGCACGCGCCAGTTCCGGTAGTGCGAGAGCTCTTCGGCCAGTTCGGCGATGATCTCGATCAGGTCGGCGAGTTCGGCCGACGGGCGGTTGCCGAGGTTGTCGCTCGAGAGCAGGTACAGGGTGACCGTCTTGATGCCCGCGTCGTCGCACCACTCGAGGAACTCGCGCATCTTCGCCGCACCGGCACGGTGGCCGTGGGCCGCGTTGTCGTAGCCGAGCTGCTTCGCCCAGCGGCGGTTGCCGTCGATGATCATCGCGACGTGGCGCGGCATGGCCTCGGGGTCGAGTCCGCGCCGGAGCCGGTTCTGATAGAGGCGGTAGAGGATGCCGCGACCGAGGGGCTGATCGCTCGTCTGCACGGGACTACGCTACCCCTCCGGCGCATCCGACACTCACAGCCGGCCGTGACCGGCGAGGTCCTACGCTGTGAGGATGACCTCGAAGCGCCGGCGCACATCGCACGATGCCGTGGACGAACTCTCCCGCCCCGTCGCGCCCGAAGACCCCGAAGACGTGGCAGTCTCGCGGGGCGAGCACGGCCCCGACCTGCCGAACATCCCGCTGCTCGACGACTCGCTCGCGCACCCCGAAGAGGTCAAGCCCACGTGGCGCGGCTGGATCCACGCCGGCACCTTCCCGGTCACGATCGTGGCGGGCATCGTGCTCATCGCGCTCGCAGAGGGCTCGCCGGCGAAATGGGCCTCTGCGGTCTTCGTGCTCTCCTCGATGCTGCTCTTCGGCAACTCGGCGCTGTACCACCGCTTCAACTGGAAGCCGAAGACGAAGCTCGTCCTGAAGCGCATCGACCACGCCAACATCTTCCTGCTGATCGCGGGCACCTACACGCCGCTCGCGGTGCTCGCGCTGCCGCCCGAGAAGGGCTGGCTGCTGCTCGGCGTCGTCTGGGCCGGGGCCCTCGCGGGCATCGGCTTCCGCGTGTTCTGGATCGGCGCACCGCGCTGGCTCTACGTCGCGCTCTACCTGCTGCTCGGCTGGGCGGCCGTCATGTACCTCGGCGACCTGCTCGCCGCGAACGCCGCGATGATGGTGCTCGTGATCGTCGGCGGCCTGCTCTACACGGGCGGCGCCATCGTCTACGGGCTCAAGAAGCCGAACCCGTGGCCCGGGGTCTTCGGGTTCCACGAGATCTTCCACACGTGCACGGTGCTCGCGTTCATGTGCCACTGGACGGCGACGCTGCTCATCGCGATCGCGCCGGTCTACCACGTGGGCTGAGCGCGCTCCCCGCTGGTCGGGGGCGAGCGCCGCGAGCGTGCCGAGACCCGGTCAGCGAGCGGATGCCTCGTCGGGTCCCTCATCGGTGGAACCGGGTTCGGCGGGCGGCAGCGTGCCGGAGGCATCCGTCACCTGGCCGTCGGCCTCGGCGATCTCGGCATCGCGCGCCTCGGCCTCGAGCTGCTCGCGCACCTCGATGCGGTAGTTCGTGCGGCGGATGCGGCGCACCATGTCGAGGATCAGCAACAGCACCGCGACCATGATGATGAACGTGATGACGAAGCCCCAGACGCCGGGCGTCACCGTGTTGGGGTCGAACTCCTCGTCTTCGGCCAGGACGATCAGGGCTGGGACGACGAGCATCGGACTCTCTTTCACGCGTGCACTGGATCACGCTCGCACTGTCGAGCATCGGCCTGCGCCGGGCGCGTTAGGCTTGAATTCCAGCCTAGACGATCGACCTCGAAGGAGCCTGCGGTGACCGCGCCCCAGAACGCAGCGCCCTCGAACGACGTGCTCGACGAGCGATACGGGCGCACCCGCACGCACCGCACCCGCGACCGGGTGCTGCTCATCGGCGGCGCCATCGCGTTCGCGATCGTGCTCGTGGCGTGGGTCGTCTGGGCGGGCCTCGACGGCCAGAAGCCGCAGATCGAGGTCACCGACACCGGGCACCGCCTCATGAACGAGAACCGCGCCGTCGAGGTCACCTGGACCCTGTCGGTGCCGCCCGGCAACGAGACCGCGTGCGCCGTGCAGGCCTTCAACGAGGACTTCACCGTCGTGGGCTGGAAGATCATCGAGGTTCCGGCGTCCGACCGGCACCTCCGCAGCCTCACCGAGACGGTGCGGGTCGCCCAGGAGGCGAACACCGGTTTGATTTACGGCTGCTGGCTCACCTAACATGGGGCATTCGCTCCGACATCCGTCGGGGCGACACGTCTATATACGTCAGTGCGGTCGAGGCCGCACCGACACGGGAGTGTGCATCATGGCGCAGGACGTCACCGCCACCTGGCTCACCCAGGAGGCCTACGACCGCCTGGCAGCGGAACTCGAGCACCTCTCCACCCACGGCCGCGAAGACATCGCCAAGCGAATCGAGGCCGCGCGCGAGGAGGGCGACCTCAAGGAGAACGGCGGCTACCACGCGGCCAAAGACGAGCAGGGCAAGATGGAGGCCCGCATCCGTCAGCTGAAGGAGCTGCTCCGCACCGCCGAGGTCGCCGACGCACCGCAGTCGTCTGGCGTCGTCGAGGCCGGCACCGTCATCACCGCGATCATCGCGGGCGACGAAGAGACGTTCCTCATCGGCAGCCGCGAGATCGCCGGAGATTCCGAACTCGATGTCTGGAGCACGCAGAGCCCCCTCGGCGCCGCGATCCTCGGCCTGAAGGTCGGCGAGAAGACCAGCTACACCGCGCCGAACGGTCGCGAGATCGCCGTCGAGATCACGAGCGTCGAGACCTGGGGCGGCCAGTAGGCGCTAGTCGTTGTCGACGACCGGCTCGTAGCCGGCCCGTCGCAGCACCTCGACGACCTCGGCACGGTGCTCGGGGCCGCGGGTCTCGATCGAGAGCTTGAGCTCGACCTCGGAGATCTGCAGACCCGAGCCGTGCCGTGTGTGCAGCACCTCGATGACGTTCGCGTTCGCCTCGGCGAGCAGTTCGGCGATGCGGGCGAGCTGGCCGGGGCGGTCGGGCATGCCGATGCGGAGCGTGAGATAGCGATCGGATGCCGCGAGCCCGTGCGCGATCACCCGTTGCATGAGCAGCGGATCGATGTTGCCGCCCGAGAGCATCGCGACGACCGGACCGTCGGAGACGATCTGGCCCGTCATGATCGCCGCGACCGAGACCGCGCCGGCCGGCTCGACGACGAGCTTCGCGCGCTCGAGCAGCACGAGGAGTGCCCGTGCGATGTCGTCTTCGGAGACCGTGACGATCTCGTCGATCGCCTCGCGGATGATCTCGAAGTTCAGCTCGCCGGGTCGGTAGACGGCGATGCCGTCGGCGATCGTCGGCACGACCGGCACGCGCTGCGGGGAGCCCGCCGCGAGCGAGGCGACGTAGGGTGCGGCGTTCTCGGCCTGCACGCCGATGATGCGGATCGTGCGGCCGAGCGCTGCGGCGCGCTGCTTCGCAGCGCTCGCGATGCCGGCGGCGAGCCCGCCGCCCCCGATGGGCACCACGATCGTCGCGACGTCGGGGGTCTGCTCGAGGATCTCGAGTCCGAGCGTTCCCTGGCCTGCGATCACATCGGGATGGTCGAACGGCGGGATGATGACCGCACCGGTCTCGTCGGCGAACGCCGCCGCGGCCTCGAGGGTCTCGCCGACCGAGTCGCCGCGGAGCACGACGTCGGCGCCGTAGGCCTTGGTCGCCTCGAGCTTCGGGAGGGCGACGCCGACCGGCATGAAGATCGTGGCGTGGATGCCGAGCTCACGCGCGGCGAACGCGACGCCCTGGGCGTGATTGCCGGCCGACGCCGCGACGACGCCGCGTGCGCGCTCGGACTCGGTCAGGGCGGCGATGCGGTGATAGGCGCCCCTGAGCTTGTAGGACCCCGTGCGCTGCAGGTTCTCGCACTTGAGGTGCACGGGAACCCCGAGCAGTTCGGCGAGGAACCGCGACGACTCCATGGGCGTCTGCCGGGCGACGGCGGAGACCACGCCCCGCGCACGCTCGAAATCGGCGAGGCTCGGTCCTGCGATCGTGGTCGTGGTCGACAACTCGTTCATTCTCCTCGTTTGTAGCCTGGGCGCTGCGGTACCGTGCGCCAGAGCGCCGAACGGACCGGTGGTGGCGGGCCGGAATCGTTCTTCCACGCACCGCTCGCGACCGAGAGGATCATGACGTTCACGACGGCGGCGACGGGCACCGCGAAGAGCGCGCCGGGGATGCCGGCGACGAGAGACCCGGTCGCGACCGCGACCACGACGCCGAGCGGGTGCACCTTCACGGCGGTGCCCATGATGAGCGGCTGCAGCACGTGGCCCTCGACCTGCTGCACGAGCAGCACGATGCCGAGCATGATCACGGCCTGCCAGAAGCCGAGATAGACGAGCGCGACGAAGACGGCGAGCGCTCCGGTGAGCACGGCACCCACGATCGGGATGAACGAGCCGAGGAAGACGAGGATCGCGATCGGCACGGCGAGCGGCACGCCGAGGAAGAAGGCCCCGAGCCCGATGCCGATCGCGTCGATCGTCGCGACGAGGATCTGCACCTTCACGAAGTTCTGCAGCGTCGCCCAGCCGGCCTGGCCGGCGCCGTCGATGGCGGCGCGCCCGCGGCGCGGGAAGATGCCGACGATCCAGTTCCAGATGCCGCGTCCGTCGATGAGGATGAAGAGCGTCGCGAAGAGGGCGAGCAGCATGCCCGCGAGGAAATGCCCGAACGTGGTGGTGACCGAGAGCGCACCGCTCAGGAGCACCCCGGTGTCCTGCTGCACCGACTGGATGACCTGGTCGACCCAGTCGTTCAGCTGCGCCTCGGTGATGTGGAACGGCCCGGTGAGCAGCCATTCGCGGAACCGGTCCCACGCGACGAGCGACTGCGCCGCGAGCTCATCGGATCCCCGCACGATCTGCGTGATTCCGAGGGTCAGCAACCCTCCGACGGCGACGAGCGCCGACAGCATCGCGGTCAGCACCGCGAGCCATTTCGGCCAGCGATGCCGCTGCAGGAGGCCGGAGAACGGCACGAGCAGGGCGCCGATGAGCACGGCGACGAGCATCGGGATGACGATGAGGCGCAACTGGATGATCAGGAACACCACCACGGCGAGCACGCCGCCGATGAGCAGCATGCGCCACGACCACCCGGCAGCCAGCCGAACCCCGAACGGGATGCTGTCGGTGACCTCGCGTGGTGCGGACCCCGCCCGCGGCGCGGGCGGCGGCACCTCTGGTGCGCCCCGCGACAATCGGCCCCGTTTCCGCCCCGTGGAGTCCGTCATCGCTCCAGTCTAGGCGCGGCGTATGAACTGGACGGCATGCGCACGGATGCCACGTGCTCTCGTCGCTCCCCAGTGTCGGCCGTCCCCGCTATCGTCGAGGCACATGGTCGACATCGTCAGCCCCGCCCTCGCCCGCCGCATCGCACTGGCCGCGCAGGGCTTCTCGCGCCCACTGCCCGAGGCGCCGGGCACGCGCGCCGTCAACGGGGTCATCGACCGGCTCGCCCTGCTGCAGATCGACTCGGTCAACGTGTTCGAGCGCAGCCACTACCTGCCCGCGTTCAGCCGGGTGGGCGCCTACGACCGGGCCGCGCTCGACCGCATCACGACCGGGCGACGCGGACGCATGGTCGAGTACTGGGCGCACCAGGCCGCGTACATCCCGCGCGAGCTGTGGCCGCTCTTCGAGTTCCGGCGCGAGGAGTACCGCGCCAAGGGCAGCGACTGGGGCGGCTGGGTCGCCGAGAACGCCACCCTGGCCGAGTGGCTCCGAGCCGAACTCGCCGCGAACGGCCCGATGCGGGCGAGCGAGATCGAACACGACTCCAACGAGAGGCGCGGCCCCTGGTGGGGCTGGTCGGACGTCAAGCGCACGCTCGAGATGATGTTCCGCACGGGCGACGTGGTGTGCGTCGAACGGCGCCGGTTCGAGCGCGTCTACGCGCTGCCCGAGCAGGCCCTGCCCGGCGAGTTGCTCGGCACCGCCCCGGTCGAGGCCGACGCCGTGCGCGAGCTCGTGGCGCTCGCGGCATCCGCTCAGGGCATCGCGACCGAGGCCGACCTCGCCGACTACTGGCGCATGAAGCGCGCGCCGGTGCGACAGGCGATCACCGAACTCGAAGAGGCCGGGGTGCTGCTGCCCGTCGAGGTCCCCGGGTGGCGGACCGGGGCGCGGCAGACGCCGGCCTGGCTGCACCGCGACGCGAAGCGGCCGCGCCGCATCGAGACGGCCGCGGTGCTCTCACCGTTCGACCCTGTGGTGTGGTTCCGCCCGCGCACCGAGCGGCTCTTCGACTTCCACTACCGCATCGAGATCTACACGCCCGAGCCCGAGCGCAAGTTCGGGTACTACTCGCTGCCCGTGCTCATCGACGATCGGGTGGTCGGCCGGGTCGACCTGAAGAGCGACCGGCAGGCGGGCGTGCTGCGGGTGCAGTCGGCGTGGGCCGAGCCCGGGGCTCCCGCCGAGACCGCTGCGCGGCTCGTGCCGGTGCTGCAGCGAGCAGCGGCCTGGCAGGGCCTCGGCGAGGTGAGCGTGACCGGGCGGGGCGACCTCTCCCCTGCGCTCGCAGCTGAGCTCAGAGCCGCCGCCTGAGCATGGTGGGCTCTGAAGTGCCGAGCCGACGCTAGAAGGCGCCGCCCATCTCTTCGAGCCGCTTGACGCGGTCGGCGATCGGCGGGTGGGTGGCGAAGAGCTTGTCCATGATGCCGGGCTTCAGCGGGTCGGCGATCCAGAGGTGGGCCATCGACGAGTTCTGCCGCTGCATGGGCCGGCCGTAGGTCTCGAGCTTCAGGAGCGCTCGCGCGAGGGCATCGGGGTGCCGGGTCGTCATCGCGCCGGTGGCATCGGCGAGGTACTCGCGCTGACGCGAGACCGCGAGCTGCACGAGGCTCGCCACGAGCGGCGCGATGAGCATCGCGACGAGGCCGAAGATCATGACGATCGGGTTGCCGTTGTTGTTGCCGCGGCCGAAGAACGCCATGCGCACGAGCATGTCGGAGATGAACCCCACGGCAACGACGAGGCCGAAGACGACCATCGAGAGCCGGATGTCGTAGTTGCGCACGTGCCCGAGCTCGTGGGCCATGACGCCCTCGAGCTCGGCGTCGTCCATGATCTCGAGGAGGCCGGTGGTCGCGGCGACGACGGCGTGCTCGGGGTCACGGCCGGTGGCGAACGCGTTCGGCGCGGGGTCGGAGATCACGAACACGCGCGGCATCGGGGTGCCGGTGGTGATCGAGAGGTTCTCGACGGTGCGCCAGAGCCGCGGGTGGTCGGCCTTGGAGTGCAGCTCGACCGCGCCCGACATCGAGAGCGCCTGACGGTCGGCGGTGAAGTACTGGAACAGCGCGTAGGCCGTCGCGATCACGAGCGTGACCACCACGATCGTGACGTCTTGGTAGATGACCGCCGCCAGCCAGCCCAACCCGCCGATGATGGCGAGGAAGAACAGGACGATGAAGACGGTGTTGCGCTTGTTCTTCGCGATCGCGCGGTACAACGCCGGCCCTTAGAACTGCACGCGCGGAGGCTCGGCGATCGCCGCCGGCTCCGTGACCTCGAAGAAGTCCCGCTCGTGGAAGCCGAGGTTGCGCACGAACAGGGTGTTCGGGAAGACCTTGATCTTCGTGTTGAGCTCGCGCACGCCGCCGTTGTAGAACCGGCGCGAGGCCTGGATCTTGTCTTCGGTGTCGACGAGCTCCGACTGAAGTTGCAGGAAGTTCTGGCTGGCCTGCAGCTGGGGGTAGGCCTCGGCGACCGCGAAGATCGACTTCAGCGCCTGCTGCATGTGGTTCTCGGCGGCACCGGCCTCTGCCGGGCCCTGCGCGGTCAGCGTCTCGGCGCGCGCCTGGGTGACGGACTCGAACACCGACTTCTCGTGCGCCGCGTAGCCCTTGACCGCCTCGATGAGGTTCGGGATCAGGTCGGCACGGCGCTTCAGCTGCACCGTGATGTCGCTCCACGCCTCGTCGACGCGCACGTTCAGCGTGACGAGGGAGTTGTACGTCGCCCAGAGGTAGATGCCGATGATCACCACGAGCGCGACGACGATGATGAGGGGGATGAGCCATTCCATGGCACGGACTCCTAAGCGCTCTGAGCGACGGTTGCTGTGTGGTTTCAGTGTATCGAGCGACCCTCCGCGTGAGCTGTGCTTCCCATGAGACTCGGAGGATCCGGAGGGTCTTCTCCGGGCATAGGCTCAGGCTGTGACGGAGCACTCGGAACGCCGTCGGCGAGGCCGCCCCCGCGGAGCGAACGCGGGCGACACCCGGGCGCGCATCCTCGCCGCCGCGACCGCCGAATTCGCCGAGCACGGGTACGAGGCGGCATCGATGCGGGCGATCGCGCGTCGGGCCGAGGTCGACCCGGCATTGGTGCATCACTACTTCGACGGCAAGCAGGCGCTCGTCGCCGAGGTCGTCGAGGTGCCGCTGCGTCCCGAACGGGTCGTCCGCGAGGCGCTCGCCGCCCCGATCGACGAGCTCGGGGGCCGTCTCGTGCGCGCGGTGCTCACGGCGTGGGATTCCGGCGCCGTGCGCCCGGCAGCGGTGGCAGCGCTGCGATCGGCGATCGGCCAGGGGCCCGTCGCCCGCATGCTCCGCGAGTTCCTCCGCCACGAGATCATGCAGCGCATCGCCACCGCGCTGGGCGACGCCGACGACGCCGAACTCCGTGCCGAGCTCGCGGCCTCGCAGCTCGTCGGCGTCATCATGGTGCGGTACGTGCTCGAGTTCGAGCCGGTCGCCTCGGTCGACGTCGAGGAGCTCGTGCGCCGGGTCGGCCCGGCCGTGCAGTGGCACCTGACCGGGAGTCCGGAAACGCTTGACAGCCCGGCGTCCGCGGCGAATGATTCAGCACATGATGAATAACTCGGATGCCGCGGCACCCGCGTCCGGCGCGGCATCCGCCGCCGCGGTCATCGTGCAGGACCTGACGGTGGTCCGCGGTGGCACCACCGCGCTCGACCGACTCTCGCTCGCCGTGCCGCGCGGCCACCTCATCGGCCTGCTCGGCCCGAGCGGCAGCGGCAAGACCACCCTGATGCGCGCGATCGTGGGCGTGCAGGTCGTGAAGTCGGGCACGATCGAGGTGCTGGGCCTGCCCGCGGGCAGCCGGGCGCTCCGCACCCGCATGGGCTACGTCACCCAGCAGGCGAGCGTCTACGACGACCTCTCGGTGCGGCAGAACCTCGCCTACTTCCGGCGCATCATCGGCGCACCGGCATCCGACATCGACCGCGTCATCGACCGCACCGACCTCGGCTCCGTCGCCGGCCGGCTCGTCGGCTCGCTCTCGGGCGGGCAGCGCAGCCGGGTCTCGCTCGCCGCCGCCCTCCTCGGCGATCCCGAGGTGCTCGTGCTCGATGAGCCCACCGTGGGCCTCGACCCCGTGCTCCGCGTCGAGCTGTGGGCGCTGTTCCGCAGCCTCGCCGACGACGGCGCGACACTCCTCATCTCGAGCCACGTCATGGACGAGGCGAAGCGCTGCGACCGCCTGCTGCTGCTCCGCGACGGCGCGCTGCTCGCCGACGACACCGTGCAGGGGCTGCTCCAGGTCACCGGTACCGACGACGTCGAACAGGCCTTCCTGCGCCTCATCGAGCGGGGCGAGCCCGATCTGCGCCCCACAACGGCGACGGAGACGGAGACGGAGCGATGAACCTCACCCGCACCTTCGCGACCGCCGGGCGCGTGCTCGGCCAGATCCGCCACGACCACCGCACCGTCGCACTGCTGCTCGTGGTGCCGAGCCTGCTCATCGGCCTCGTCGCGTGGATCTTCGTCGACACCGACTACTTCACCGACATCGGCCCCGCGATGATCGCCCTCTTCCCGTTCATCGTGATGTTCCTCGTCACGAGCATCTCGACGCTCAGGGAGCGCCGGAGCGGCACGCTGGAGCGCCTGCTCTCGATGCCGATGGGCAAGGGCGACTTCATCCTCGGCTACGCGCTCGCATTCGGCCTGCTCGCCGTGTTCCAGACGGCGATCGCCGTCACGTTCGCCGTGTGGGTGTGCGGGCTCGAGATCGAGGGCTCGATCTGGCTGCTCTTCGCCGTCGCGGTCGCCGACGCCCTGCTCGGCACCGCACTCGGCCTGCTCGCGAGCGCGTTCGCGCGCTCCGAGTTCCAGGTCGTGCAGTTCATGCCGCTCATCGTCTTCCCGCAGATCCTCCTCGGCGGCATCTTCATCCCCCGCGACCAGCTGCCCGAAGCCCTCGAGGCGATCAGCGAGTGGCTGCCGTTGAGCTTCGCGATCGACGCCCTGCAGGCCGTCGCCGCCGACTCGGAGAGCGCCGAATGGATCACGGCGAAGATCCTCGTGATCGTGGCGTGGATCGTCGGATCGATCGTGCTCGGCTCGATCACGCTGCGTCGCCGCACGCCCTGACGCGCTCGCTCGCGCACGAACGAGGGGCGGACGCCACGTGGCATCCGCCCCCTCGTCGTCACCCGCCTAGGCGCCGAGCACCCGATCGAGGTACGGGTTCGCGAAGCGTCGCTCGGGGTCGAGTTCGTCGCGCACGCGCAGGAAGTCGTCGAAGCGCGGATAGACCTCGCGCAGCGACTCGGCGTCGCGCGAGTGCATCTTGCCCCAGTGCGGGCGACCGCCGTAGCCGCGCATGATCGCCTCGACCGCGGCGAAGTACTCGGTCGGGTCCTCGCGGTAGTAGCGGTGCACGGCGATGTAGCCCGACTCGCGGCCGTGGGCCGTCGAGAGCCAGTTGTCATCGGATGCCGCGGCGCGCACCTCGATCGGGAAGCTGATGCGCCAGCCCTTCCGCTCGATGAGCTCGCGCACCTCGCGCATGGCGGCGGGCACGGCCTCGAGCGGCACCGCGTACTCCATCTCGCGGAACCGCACCGTGCGGTTGGTGATGTAGACCTTCGGCGAGAAGTCGGCGAAGTCGCGGTCTCCGGTGAGCTTCTCGACCTGGCGGGCGAACGCCGGCACGACTCCGGGTGCGACCGTGCCGAGCGCGCAGACGCCGCGGTAGGCGCCGTTCGCGAGCAGCTCGTCGTCGACCCAGCGCGAGAGGCGCCCGAGCGGGCGCCGCGGGGCATCGCCCGGCAGCCGGGTGTTGGTCTTCGTGAGGGCCGCCTCGGTGTGCGGGAACCAGTAGAACTCGAAGTGGTCGGCGGCGCGCACGCGCTCCTCCCAGGCGTCCAGCACCTCGCCCAGCGGCTCGGGCTTCTCGACGGCGTGCAGCACGTATCGCGGCACGAGCTGCAGCGTCACGTCGACGAGCACGCCGAGCGCACCGAGGCCGAGGCGCACGGCGGGCAGCAGTTCGGGGCGCTCGGTCTCGCTCACGGTGATGAGCTCGCCGGTGCCGGTCACGAGGCGGGCGGCGACGATCTGCGTCGCGAGGCCGCCGAAGCCGAGGCCCGTGCCGTGCGTGCCGGTCGAGGTCGCGCCCGAGATCGTCTGCCGATCGATGTCGCCCATGTTCGCAAGGGCGAGACCATAGGGGGCGAGCATCTCGGGCAGCTCGTGCAGCCGAGTGCCGGCGCCGAGGGTGACCCGGCCCGTCGCGACATCCGCGTCGATGACCCCCGAGACGCCGGTCATGTCGAGCTGCACGCCCGGCGCGACGGCGATGCCGGTGAAGCTGTGGCCCGAGCCGACGGGCTTGATGGGCAGGCCGGATGCCGCAGCCGACGCGACCGCCCGCTGCACCGCCTCGGCCGTGGCCGGACGCTCCACGCGAAGGGGCCGCACCGACTCCGTGCGACCCCAGTTGCGCCAAGTGGCTCCAGTCGCGGTCACAGGGACTCCTCATCTCGTGCACGAGCCGAATCGCGACCCGTACTCACCTGCCAAACGGCTCCCGCAACGGTCACAGGAACGCCTTCCCTTCTCCCCGATATGTCGGGATGGTGTCGACGACTTCGCCCGCATCGACCACGGCGAACTCGTTCAGGTGCTCGGCCAGCTCGCCCGACTTCGTGTGACGCAGCCACACGCGGTCGCCGACCTTCATGCGACGTGCAGCCGGCCCGCTCACCGGGGTCTGCACCTCGCCCGCCATCTCCCGCGGTTCCATCACGAGGCCTTCGGGCCACACGATCTTCGGCAGCCGGTCACCGGAGGGCGGGCCGGAGGCGACCCAGCCGCCGCCGAGGATCGTCGCGTGGTCGCGGCTCGGGCGGCGCACGATGTCGAGGGCCCATGCTGCGGCGGGCGCCGGGGTGAAGTGCTGGTAGCCGTCGAAAAGGTGCCCGCCGAAGATGCCGGAGCCGGCCGCGATCTCGGTCACCGAGGTGTCGGCATGGGTCGCCTCGAGCGACCCCGTGCCGCCGCCGTTGACGAACTCGAGCTCCACGATCTCGCGCACGGCGGCCACGGCACGGCCGCGACGCTCGCGCAGCTCGGGCATCGAGCGCGACTGCATCCAGCGGTTCACGGCACCGTCGACCGGGCGACCGGCGGGCTGGTTCACGACGCCGGCGATCTGCGCCTCGTAGGCCATCATGCCAACGAGCTCGAAGCCGGGGCGCTTCACGATGTACGCGGCGAGCGCCGCGGCGTCTTCGGGGGCGTGCACGGGCGAACGGCGCACACCGAGGTGACCGAGGAGCGGTGCGTTCCACGAGGCGTCGAGCTCGAGGCACACGCGGATCGACTCGCGCTTGCCCGGCGGCAGCACCGCGTCGACGAGGTCGAGCTGCGCCGGAGAGTCGACCATGAGCGTCACCCGCTTGGCGAGCTCGGGGTCGCTCGCGAGCCGGCGGATGGCCGCGCGTTCGGCGGTCGGGTAGCCGACCACGACGTCGTCGACGGTCTCGGCGAGCCAGAGCGCCTCGGCGAGCGTGTACGCGAGCACGCCGTGGTAGCCCGGCATGGCGAGCAGCGCCTCGACGACGCCGCGCACACGGAGCGACTTCGAGGCCACGCGGATCGGCGTGCCATGCGCCCGGCGAAGCATGTCGAGCGCGTTGTGACGCAGCGCCCCGAGGTGGAGCGCACCGACGGGCGCGTCGAGGTGGGCGGTGGCGGCGGTCAGCGACGGCCAGTACTTCTCGGGGTGCAGCCAGTCGGAGGCATCCGATGCCGGCGCGCCGGTCTTGCGCAGGTCGATCGTCATCAGCGCACGCTCCGAACCCGTGCCACGGCGAACGCGCCGGCGAACGAGAACGCCGCACCGAGCAGGAAGACGAGCATGAACGAGCCCGATACGACCACGGCAGCGGCGCCGATCATCGGGGCGATCGCCTGGGGCACGGCCGAGGCGATGTTCATGATGCCGAGGTCTTTGCCGCGGGAGGCGGCGTCGGGCAGCACCTGCGTCGCGAGCGCCTGGTCGACCGAGAGGAAGCAGCCGTAGCCGAGGCCGAGGAGGCCCGCACCGATCATCGCGACGGTGAGGTCGGGGAAGAGGCCGAGCATGAGCGCCGCGACGCCCTGCAGGCCCGACGCGATGAAGACGAACAGCTTGCGGCGGCCGAGCTTGTCGGAGAGTTTGCCGAGGATGAGCGAGGCGAGGATCACGAACACCATGTAGATGAGCGTGAGCACGATGAGGTCGTCTTCGGCGTTCTCGTCCTTCAGCTGGAACATCAGGAAGTAGAGCAGCAGGCTCGTGCCGAGGGCGTTGCCGACCGAGACGAGCACGCGGCTCAGCAGGGTCCAGCCGAAGTCGGGGTGCTTGCGCGGGCTGATCCAGAACCCGCTGAGGATCCCCTTGGCCGTGACCCGCACCCGCTCGGTCGGTGCGAGCGGCTGATCGGCCCGGAAGAGGAACGGCACGGCGAGCACCACGAGGATCACCGCGAGCAGGATGTAGCCGAGCGAGGCGTCGGTGACGAGCTCGGTCACGAGCACGAGCCCGACGATGATGCCCACCGCCTGCGGCGCCGACATCCAGCCGGAGACGAAGCCGCGCTGGTTGACGGGCACCTGGTCGGAGATCGTCGCGGTGAGCGCGGCGGTCATGATGCAGAAGCCGACGGATGCCGCGACCCACGTCGCCCCGATCGCCCAGATCTCGGTCTGCTGTCCGAGCGTGACGAGCGAGAGACCGAAGACGACGGCGCCGATCGCGATCCACGGGCGGCGGCGGCCGAAGCGTGACGTCGTGCGGTCGGAGAGCGCACCCGTGAGCGGGTAGGCGATGATCGTCGCGACGGCGGCGATGCCCGAGATGATGCCGAACGCGACGACGCTGTCGACCCAGTTGTCGGGCTTGAGCTGCGCATCGATCTGCGCAGGCAGGAGCAGCTGCACCGGGGTGAGCTGCGCCATCCAGATGCCCAGCCAGACCGTCGCGAACGAGGCGATCCAGCCGGCGGAGACGCGGCGGACCGGTTCGCCGAGCGCGGCGGTCGTGGGGTGCGCCGCGTTCGGCGCGGAATCGAGGCTCGTCATCGGGGCTCGGCCATTCTCGAAAGGGCGTCGGCGGCCGCGTGTGCGACCGACCGGGCGACGTCGTCGTCGCGGGTGACGAGCCACGTGAGGGTGAGCCCGTCGGTGAAGGCGATGAGGACCCGTGCGACCTGCTCGACGGGTGTGGTCCAGGAGACGCCCGCGAGTTCGGCCGCGGCCGAGAGCGACCTCGCGCCGAGCTCGGTGTACCGGTCGTACTGGGCGATGGCGAGCGGATGCCGTTCGGGCGAGCGCAGCGCGTACTGGGTGAGTTCGAGCATCGCCTGCTCGTGCTCGGGATCGCCGCGGAGGTGGTCGAAGTAGCGCAGCAGTCCGGCCTCGAGCATGTCGCGGATGTCGTGCCCCTGCAGGTCGTCGGGCAGCACCGCCTCCTGCTCGCGGGCGACGACCGTCGTGATGAGCTCGTCGATGAGCTCGTCGCGCGAATCGAACGCGTAGTGGAAGCTCGCCAGCGACATGCCCGCCTCGGCGACGATCGCCCGAGTGGTTGCGTGTGCGATTCCGCGCTGGGACACCACGCGGAGTGCCGCCTGTACGAGCGCGGCACGCCGTTCTGAAGCGGGGATGCGGGCCAATGCGACTCCTCTCGACACCTTCGACGACTGAAGTGGGACGATCGTCCCAGTCGCATCAGTATGCACGAAAACCGTTACGCTCGCAGCATGCGCCTCGGAGTCCTCGACGTCGGTTCCAACACGGTGCACTTGCTGGTCGTCGAAGCGCACCCAGGCGCACGCCCCATACCGACAGCCTCGCACAAGTCGGTGCTGCGGCTCATGCGCTACCTGGAGCCCGATGGCGCCATCAGCGCCGAGGGCGTCACGGCCATCCTCACCGCAGTGGGCGGGGCGGCATCCGCTGCTCGCGAAGCCGGCATCGAGGAGCTGCTCGCCTTCGCGACCTCGGCCATCCGCGAGGCGACGAACGGCGAGGCCGTGCTCGATCTCGTCGAGCGCGACACCGGCGTGCGGCTGCAGGTGCTGTCGGGCGACGACGAGTCGCGTCTCACCTACCTCGCCGTGCGCCGCTGGTACGGCTGGTCGGCCGGGCGCCTGCTGCTCTTCGACATCGGCGGCGGTTCGCTCGAACTCGCGCAGGGCAACGACGAGGTGCCGGATGTCGCGCGGTCGCTCCCCCTCGGCGCCGGGCGCTCGACGATCTCGTTCCTGCCCGACGACCCGCCCTCGCCCGAGCAGGTCGCGCGGCTCCGTGCCCACGCGCGGGCGGTGCTCGCCGAGGCGGTCGAACCGTTCAAGGCCCTGCCGGCCCCGAATCACGTCGTCGGCTCCTCGAAGACGATCCGGTCGCTCGCCCGGCTCGCGGGCAGTGTCGAAGACGGTTTCGGCGACACCGAGCGCAGCATCCTGACCCGCGACGGCCTCGACGACTGGACGCCGCGACTCGCGCGCATCCCCGCGGATGCCCGGCCTGCGCTGCCCGGCATCACGGCAGACCGCACGTTCCAGATCGTCGCCGGCGCCGTCGTGCTCTCCGAGACGATGCGCGCATTCGGCGTCGACGAGCTCGAGGTGTCGCCGTGGGCGCTCCGTGAGGGGCTCATCCTCCGGCGCCTCGACCGCCTGACCTGACGACACGCTGGGATCGATCAGGAATGGAGAAGCGCAGGGCGCTCGCCCCCGCATAGCCTGACATCGACGCCCCGCCCACGCGGCGGCACCGATGAGGATCCGAGGAAGGACCACGAGATGGCGAAGGCAGATACGTCCGGAGGACTGAGCAAAGAAGAACGCGACGCCGTCAAGCAGCGCGCGAAGGAGCTCCGCGAGCAGGAGAAGGCCGGCAAGAACCGCGCTGCCGGCGACAAGGCGGTGCTCGACGCCATCGCCGAGATGGAGCCCGACGACAGGGTGCTCGCGGAGGGGCTCTACAAGGTCGTCACCGCGGTCGCGCCCGATCTCATGCCGAAGACGTACTACGGCATGCCCGGCTTCGCGAACGCCGAGGGCAAGATGGTCGTCTTCATCCAGGCGGCCGCGAAGTTCAAGACCCGCTACGCGACGATCGGATTCGAGGATCGGGCGAACCTCGACGACGGCGACCTGTGGCCCATCGGCTACGCGGTTCGCAACTGGACCCCGGCGGTCGAGGCGAAGGTCACGGAACTCGTGCGCAAGGCCGTGAGCTGACGAACTGCCGACGCTCGCGGCGCGGGAGTGCTGACCGAACCCGACTCGAGGGGGCGCCCCCTCAGCGGTGCTCCCGCTGGGATTCGAACCCAGACTGAGGCGAGTTTAAGTCGCCTGCCTCTGCCGATTGGGCTACGGGAGCGCGGCGCCGCCCCGAAGGGCGACGCCGCGTCACAGCATAGTCAGGGGGTCGTCGCTACTTCGCGGCGACGGCCTCCTGCTTGGCCGACTTCCCCGCCTTCGCGGCCGGAGCGGCTGCGGGAACGGGCGCCTCGACAGCCGGCGGCTTCGGACGCGCGGCGAAGAACTCGAACTGGGCGCGCGGCTGCTGCACGGCGCTCAGCGAGACGATGTCGCGGCCGAGCCAGAAGTTGTTCCACCAGCCCCAGAAGACGCGGAACTTGCGCTCCCAACTGGGCATGGCGAGGCCGTGGTAGCCGCGGTGCGCGAACCAGGCCGGAAGGCCCTTGATCGCGAGCTTGCCCGACTGGAAGACGCCCGAGCCGACGCCGAGGCCGGCGACCGCACCGAGGTTCTTGTGGAAGTACTGCTTCGGCTCCTCGCCGCGGAGCACCGCGACGACGTTCTTCGCGAGCAGCTTGCCCTGACGCACGGCGTGCTGTGCGTTCGGCACGCAGTAGCCGCCCACGCCGCCGCCGGTGAGGTCGGGAACCGCGGCGATGTCGCCGGCGGCCCAAGCGTCGGCCACGAACTCGTCGTCGTCGCCGACGCGGAGGTCGGCGCGGGTCTTGATGCGGCCTCTCTCCTCGACGGGAAGGTCGCTCGAACGCACGATGGCGGGGTTCGCCATGACGCCGGCGGTCCAGACGATGAGGTCGGTCTCGAAGCTCTCGCCCGTCGACAGCTCGATGACGCCGTCGACCGCGCTCGTGAGCTGCGTGTCGAGGTGGATCTCGGCACCGCGCTGGGCGAGGTGCTTGATGACCCAGTGGCTCGTCTCGAGCGAGACCTCGGGCATGATGCGCCCCATGGCCTCGATGAGGTGGAAGTGCGTCTCATCGAAGGTGAGCTGCGGGTAGTACTCGAGCAGCGAGCTCGCGAAGGAGCGGAGCTCTGCGAACACCTCGATGCCCGCGAAGCCGCCGCCGACGACGACGAACGTGAGCAGGCGCTCGCGCTCGGGCCCGGGGGGAAGGTTCGATGCCTTGTCGAAGTTCGTCAGCACGCGGTCGCGGATCGCAACGGCCTCCTCGATCGACTTGAGGCCGATCGCGTTGTCGGCGATGCCCGGGATCGGGAACGTGCGCGAGACCGCGCCGCCCGTGACGATCACGACGTCGTAGTCGAACTGCCACGGCTCACCGAGCTCGGGCGTGATCGTCGCGGTCTTGGCCGCGTGATCGATGCGCGTGACCTTCGCGGTCACGACGTTGGTCTTCTTCAGGTGACGACGCTGCGCAACCACGGAGTGGCGCGGCTCGATCGACCCTGCAGCCACCTCGGGCAGGAACGGCTGGTACGTCATGTACGGCAGCGGGTCGACGATCGTCACCTCGGCCTCGCCGGCACGCAGCCACTTCTCGAGCTTCCACGCCGTGTAGAACCCCGCATAGCCACCGCCGACGATGAGAATCTTGGGCACGGTGAATGGACTCCTCAGTTTTGGAACGTGCGGGCTGATTTGCGTGCGATCACTGCTCGCGATTGCGGACAGTCCGCCTGGTATGCCGAGTGGCGCCGATGCCCAACAGCGCTGCTAGCGTACCAAACCCTGCGACGAGTGAGAGCGGCACGGTGATGTAGGCGAGCGTCCACTGCGTCGGAAGCAGGGTGAGGGCGCCGTCGGATCGTGGCAGCGGCGGGTCGGCGATGGGCACGATGGGCTGATCGACGCTGCTGCTCTCGTCGGGCGCCTCGACCTCGGCACGACGGTGCAGCGTGATCCAGTCCGCCAGGCTGCCGAGCGGATTCTCGTCGACCGTGGGCACATCCGACTCGAGCGCGGCGACCGGATCGATGAGGCCGTACCCGTAGAGCGCGCTCGGTACCGTCTGTCCGTTGGGGTCGGCCGTCGCGATGAGCCGGTTGATGACGTTCGCCGCATCGAGGTCGGGATACTCGGAGCGGATCAGCGCGACGAGGCCGGTCACGATGGGCGCGGCGCCGCTCGTGCCGTCCCACTGCACATGACTGCCGTCGGGCAGCACGCCGACCAGGTCTTCGCTCGGCGCGGCCACGGCGATCGAGATGCCCTGCGAGCTCGCGTCGAGGCTCGCGTTCTTGTCCTTGTCGACGCCGGCGACCGTGAGCACCCCGGGAATCGTCGCGGGCGCCCCGACCTGGCTCGTGCCGCTGCCGCGGTTGCCCGCTGCCGCGACGATGACGACGTCGTGCTCGAAGGCGTACATGAACGCGTCGTCCCAGCTCTCGGGCCAGTCGGGGGTGTTGCGGGTCAGCGACATGTTGATGACGTCGGCGCCGTTGTCGACCGCCCAGCGCACCGCTTCGGCGATCTGGTCGTCGTTCGACTTCGCCGCCCCGGTGTCCTGACCGAACGCGACCGAGATGGCGAGCAGGTCGGCTTCGGGTGCCGTGCCGATCACGCCGCTGCCCTCGCCCGTGCCGCGACCGCCGAGGAGGCCGGCGACCATCGTGCCGTGCGTCTCGTCGTCCCCGACGGGCGTCTGGCCGTCGGGGGTGCCGAGGCCCGAGACATCCGTGCCGCCGACGACGGCGCCGCGGAGCTCGGCGACATTGCCGTTCACACCGGTGTCGATGACCGCGACCGTGACGCCCTCGCCCTTGGTGGTGTTCCAGGCGGTCGTGAAGCCGTAGTCGGCGAGCCAGTACTCGTAGTCGCGCACGAGGTCGGCGTGGGCAGCGCCGGCTCCGGTGAGGGTGAGCATCGCCACCGCCGCGAGCGTCGCGGTGGCACGCACGACGGATGCCAGCGGCCGGCGGGCGCGCCCGGCCCGCCCGGAACGCGCAGGGCGTTCGGGGCGATTCAGGCGCGTCGACCGGTTCACCCGATGGATCCGTCGGGGGTCTCGGCCGCAGCTGCGGATGCCGGCGCCTCGTCGACGCCGTAGTCGGGGCAGCGGCAGACGTCGGGCGACCAGGTCGAGCGCTCGAGCGCGATGTCGCCCATCGGGTTGACGCCCGGCCCTGCGGCGAGCGAGTGCGCGACGAGCGCGTGCAGGCACTTCACGCGCGTGGGCATGCCGCCCGCGGAGATGCCGGCGAGCTCGGGCACTACGGCGATCGACTCGCGGTCGGCGAGGTAGTCGGTGTGGGCGCGGCCGTAGGCCTCGGCGACGTCCGCATCAGCGGCCAGCAGCTCGGTGCACTCCACCATGAGCTGGGCGGCCTCGAGGAACGACATCGCGGCAGTCGCCGCCTGGTGCGAGAGGTAGTAGAACGTCGGGAAGGGCGTGCCGTCGGAGAGGCGCGGCGCCGTGGCGACGACCGTCGGCGCGCCGCACACGCAGCGTGCAGCGATGCCCACGACGTCGCGGGCCGGGCGGCCGAGCTGCGCCGAGACGATGCGCACATCGCGCTCGCTCACCGGTTCGAAGGGCGGGCGGGTCATCGGGTCTCCTCGGCTGCGGGTTCTGCTGGCGGTGTCGTGGGGGTCGGAGCGGGTTCAGCGGGGGGCGCGGCATCGGGGGCGAGCCCGGCGGTCAGCACCGAGCCGAGCAGGGTGGTCATCCAGTCACCCTTCGATTCGGTCACTTCGGCCGAGACCTCGGCCATGGCATCCGCCTTCGCCGCCGCCGTTCGGTCGTCGATGACGAGGTAGCTCACCTCGCCCGGCATCACGTAGTACAGGCGCTCGCGAGCCTGCGTCACGATGAACGTGTCGTCGTTCCAGCGCTCGCGTTCTTCGCGCAGCCGCTGCACCTCCTCCTCCTGGGCGGAGACGGCGGCGCGGAGCTCGGCGATCTGCTGCCGCTGCTGTGCGAACGCCGCGATGGTCGGCGCCAGCACCACGACGGCGAGCACGAGCACTCCCATCATGATGAGGGAGAAACCTGAGAAACGGATGCCGCTGAGCCAGCCCGCTCCGGCTGCGGAGCCCTGCCCGGTCGGCGCCCGCCCTGCGGCGGACTTCGCGGAACCCTTCGGCTTCGCGCCCGTCGACTTCGATGCCGACGACTTCGGACTCGAGGCCTTCGCGGATGCCGGCGACTTCGCGTTCGAGGCCTTCGAACCCTTCGAGGTCGACGCCGTCGAACCCGCACCGGGCGACGCGGGGGCGCGCTTCGCGGCCGGCTTCGGGGTCGGCACCGTCGGGCGCCGGGGGGTGCGGCCGGACCGACCGGTGTCGTCGCGCATCGCCCCTCCTCGTCATCGCACCCGGAAACGCGACGACGGGGGCGGCCACTCGGCCGCCCCCGTCACGTGTGTTGCTTCTAGGCCGTGTAGCGGGGGAACGCCGTGCGGCCGGCGTACACCGCGGCCTCACCGAGTTCCTCTTCGATCCTCAGAAGCTGATTGTACTTGGCGACCCGCTCGCTCCGAGCGGGCGCGCCCGTCTTGATCTGACCGCAGTCGGTCGCGACCGCGAGGTCGGCGATCGTCGTGTCTTCGGTCTCGCCCGAGCGGTGCGACATGACGGCGGTGTAGCCCGAGCGCTGCGCGAGGGTGACGGCGTCGAGGGTCTCGGTCAGGGTGCCGATCTGGTTCACCTTGACGAGGATCGAGTTGCCGGTGTGCTTGGCGATGCCCTCGGCGAGGCGCTTCGGGTTGGTGACGAACAGGTCGTCGCCGACGAGCTGCACCTTCGAGCCGAGCTCGGCGGTGAGCTGCGCCCAGCCGTCCCAGTCGGACTCGTCGAGCGGGTCCTCGATCGAAACGAGCGGGTACGCGGCGGCGAGCTCGGCGTAGTACGCGCTCAGCTCGGCCGACGTGCGCTCCTTGCCCTCGAACGTGTAGACGCCGTTCTCGTAGAACTCGCTCGCCGCGACATCCAGCCCGAGTGCGAGGTCGGTGCCGAGCGTGAAGCCGGCCTTCTCGATCGCCTCGGAGATGAAGTCGAGCGCCGCGCGGTTGTGCGCGAAGTCGGGGGCGAAGCCGCCCTCGTCGCCGAGGCCCGTCGAGAGGCCCTTGGCCTTCAGCAGGCTCTTGAGCGCGTGGTAGGTCTCGACGCCCCAGCGCAGGCCCTCGGAGTAGCTCGGCGCGCCGATCGGCAGCACCATGAACTCCTGGATGTCGACACCGGTGTCGGCGTGCGCACCGCCGTTGATGATGTTCATCATCGGCACGGGCAGCACGTGGGCGTTGGGGCCGCCGAGGTAGCGGAAGAGCGGCAGGTCGGCCGAGTCGGCTGCGGCCTTCGCGACCGCGAGGCTCACGCCGAGGATGGCGTTGGCGCCGAGGCGGCTCTTGTTGTCGGTGCCGTCGGCCTCGATGAGCGCCGCGTCGACGAGGCGCTGGTCGGCGGCGTCGAGGTCTTCGATGGCCGGGCCGAGGTCGTCGAGCACGGCGTCGACGGCCTTCTGCACGCCCTTGCCGAGGTAGCGGTCCTTGTCGCCGTCGCGCAGCTCGTACGCCTCGAAGGCACCGGTCGATGCGCCCGAGGGCACCGCAGCGCGGGCCAGCGAACCGTCGTCGAGCAGCACCTCGACCTCGACGGTCGGGTTGCCGCGCGAGTCGAGAATCTCGCGTGCGCCTACAGCTTCGATGATTGCCACAGTGAACTCCTCTGTGATGGGTGGGTATGCAGCGGACGACTCCGTCGTGATCCGCCTGTCAGTCTAGAGGTCGAGGATGTCTCGTGCCTGCGGCGCAGGTACTACGCGGCGAGGTCGCGGAACGAGAGCGACGCGGCATCCGTCGTCTCGGCGCCGACCTGCGCGAACGCGTCGAAGCCGTCGGCGGTGACGCGCTCGAGCAGGGCGCGCAGGTTCTTCACCCGGCGCTCGAGGCGCACCCGCGAACCGGATGCCACGAGCTCGCGCTTCAGCTCGAGCAGGCGTGCGGCCGGGACGTCCGTATCGTAGACGAGCACGACCGCGCGCGGGCGCTCCTCGTCGCGCACGGCGAGCAGGTCGACGATGCGCTCGAAGCCGATCGAGAAGCCGCACGCGGGCACCTCTTGGCCGAGGAAGCGGCCGATCATGCCGTCGTAGCGGCCGCCGCCGCCGAGCGAGTAGCCGTAGTCGGGGTGGGCGATCTCGAAGATCGTGCCCGTGTAGTAGCCCATGCCGCGCACGAGGGTGGGGTCGAACTCGATCGCCGCGTCGGGCAGGGCCGCGCGCAGCGCGAGCAGGTCGGCGTAGGCCTCGCCGTCGAGCCAGGTGGGCGGCGGTGCGACACCATCGGCGAGGTGCCAGTCGGCGTTGGTCAGCGCCTCGAGTTCGGCGGCGACATCCGCGTCGCCGGTGACGATGCCGAGCTCGGCGAGTTCGGCCGCCACTCCCCCGGTGCCGATCTTGTCGAGCTTGTCGATCGTGATGAGCGCTCGCTCGCGCAGCTCGTCGGGCACGCCCCACGAGGCGAGGATGCCGGCGAGGATGCGCCGGTCGTTCAGGCGGATGGTGCAGCCCGCGAGGCCGAGCGCATCGAGCGTCGCGACGGTCGCGGTGAGCAGCTCGAGCTCGGCGAGCGCACCCGCCTCGCCGATGATGTCGATGTCGCACTGCACGAACTGCCGGTAGCGGCCCTTCTGCGGGCGCTCGGCACGCCACACGGGCGCGATCTGGATCGAGCGGAACACGGGCGGCAGCGCTGCCCGGTGCGTCGCGTAGAACCGGGCGAGCGGCACCGTGAGGTCGTAGCGCAGCCCTAGGTCGGCGAGCGAGAGCGCGTCGCCGGATGCCGCGGCGCGCGCGAGGTCGTCGGCGCCGAGCGCGCGCTTCATGACGGCGAAGGCGAGCTTCTCGTTGTCGCCGCCGAGCCCGGCGTGCAGCCGCGACGAGTCCTCCATGACGGGCGTCTCGATCTCGTCGAAGCCGTGCGCCGCGTACACCCCGCGGATCACGCCGAGGGCGTGCTCGCGGCGGGCCTTCTCGGCGGGGAGGAAGTCGCGCATGCCGCGCGGAGGGGTGACGGATGCAGCCATGCCGACCATTCTTCCAGCACGCGGGCGTCGTTCGCGGCGTGAGACCGCGGGCGCAGCCCCGGCGAGCGACCACCGCGCCTCAGCCCGCGTCGAGCTCGATGCCCTTGGCCGCCGCAGCACGGCGCAGCGCGTCGGCCTCGTCGATGCCGACGGCGACGTAGATGCGCAACCCGTCGGCGTCGTCGCGCACGAGGTACTCGACGTCGCTCGTCACGATGAGCTCGTCGTCCGCATCGAGGTGACTCCAGCGCACACGCACCAGGGAGATGACGTCGGTGAGTGCGCTGACCGCGCGGAGCTCGGGCACGATTCCCGCGAAGCCGAGACGACGGTGGAGCGGGTACGACGACGAGAGCCCGGTCGCCATGTCGGCGCGGCTCTCGAGTGCGCCGGCGAAGTCGTCGGTGATCACCATGCCGGGAAGCCCCCAGAACCGGGCGGTGGCATCGGCGTCGAAGTCGCGCTGCGCCTCGGCGTACCGGTCGAAGAACTCCTCGAGCCGCCAGTCCTCGATGCCCATGCGCCCCCCTCGGGAGTCAAGTTCTCGTCCGACGGTACGCCCGTGACGGGTCGACCGCGAGCGTGTCGTCGGCGCGTCACACGGCCGCCGCGAGGCATCCGCCGGCCGCTCAGCGGCGAGCAGGTCGGGGCGTCAGTCGGTTCGCGATCCGGCGCGCGACTCCTCGGCCGCTCGCACCTCGTCTTCGAGGCCGCGCACGGCGGCGCGCAGCGCCCGCTCGGCGTCGAGACCCTGCGAACGCGCGGATGCCACGAGCCCGAGCAGCACCCGGCCGAGCTCGTCCTCATCGACCGGCGCGGCGGCGGGCAGGGCCTGCGCCGTGGCATCCGCCACGCCGACCTTCTCGGCCTTGCCGAGCACCTTCTGCGCGAGGGCGAGCGCGGGCATGCCGCGCGGGATGCCGTCGAGCACGCTCGTGCGATGCGGCTTCTCGTCGGCCTTCAGGTCGTCCCAGAAGGCGACGACGTCGGCTGCGGTCTCGGCCTCGCGATCGCCGAAGACGTGCGGATGCCGCGACACCATCTTCGCCGTCATGTGGCGGGCGACGTCGTCGATGTCGAAGCGCTCGCCGTCGGTGTGGGCCGCGAGATCGGCGTGGAAGAGCACCTGGTAGAGCACGTCGCCGAGCTCCTCGATCATCTCCTCGCGACTGCCCGACTCGATCGCGTCGATGAGCTCCCAGCTCTCCTCGACGAGATACTGCACGAGGCTCTCGTGGGTCTGGTCCGCGTCCCACGGGCAGCCGCCCGGTGCCCGGAGCAGGGCCACGGTGTCGATGAGTTCGTCGAGTCCGGGGTGCGCTGCGCTCATACCGGCAGCCTAGGTGGCGTCGGCCGCGAGCGCGTCGCCTGAACGCTGCTCCCGAACGCTCAGTGCACGACCGCGAGCAGCACGCCGACGGCGATGAACAGCGAGCCGAAGATGCCGTTCAGGATGCGCTGGCCGCGCACCGAACGGGTGAACCGGCGCAGGCTGTGCGCGGCCACCGCGAAGAATCCCCACATCACGATCACGTCGACGACCACGACGGTCAGACCGACGATCAGGTACTGCGGCAGGAGCGGCAGCTCGGGGCGGATGAACTGCGGCAGGAAGGCGAGGAAGAACACGATCGCCTTCGGGTTCAGGAGGTTCACCCAGAGCCCCCTGCGGAACATCGACCAGCGCGACTCGGCGCTCGCGTTCGGCGCCCGCCGCGCGGCATCCGCCTCGCCGTCGGCTGCGCCGTCGCCCTCGTCTGACCCCTCATCGGCGCCCTCGCCCTCATCGACCGCCTGCGGCTGCGGCTTCGCGAGCAGTTGCCGGATGCCGAGGTAGACGAGATAGGCGGCGCCCGCGTAGCGGATGATCTCGAACGCGACGGGCGATCCTGCGACGAGCACTCCGAGGCCGGCGGCGACGATCAGGATGTGCACGATGAGAGCCGCCTGCTGGCCCAGGATGCCCCAGATGGAGCGGCGGAACCCCACGTTCAGGGAGTTGCCCATCGTGTTGATCGCACCGGCGCCCGGGGTGAAGCTGATGACGAAGCAGGCGGCGAGGAGCGTCGCCCAGAGCGAGAGTTGCACCGCACCAGCGTAGGCGCGGCGCCCGGCCCCGAACGCCCGCCGCCCGTAGACTGCCCTGAGGAGTGCCGGGAAGTCTGGTCGGCCGACGGGAGACCGTCGTGACCGTACCGCCTTGTCGCACGCGCTTCTCACGCAGCTCGTGCACGTGACTTCCTGGAGTCCGATATGAACTTCCTCCGCTCCGAGCGCTGGGCTGCCGCCCTCCTCCTCATCGCCGCCGTCCTCGGCCTCCTGGTCGCGAACCTCTCGTTCGGGCCGGCGCTCATCGAGCTCAAGAACGCGCACATCGATCTGCCGTGGCTCGGCCTCGACCTGTCGGCCGGTCACTGGATCAGCGACGGCCTGCTCGCCGTCTTCTTCTTCATCGTCGCGGTCGAGCTGAAGCGCGAGCTCGTCATCGGCGAGCTCAACAGCCTGTCGAAGGCGTTGCTGCCGGCGATCGCCGCGGTCGGCGGGGTCGTCGTGCCGGCCCTCATCTTCCTCGCGTTCACGGCGGGCACCGACACGGTCGACGGATGGCCCATCCCCACCGCGACCGACATCGCCTTCGCCCTCGGGGTGCTCGCCATGTTCGGCACCTGGATCCCGACTCGCGTGCGCGTGTTCCTGCTCGCCCTCGCGGTGCTCGACGACCTCATCGCGATCCTGATCATCGCCTTCTTCTTCACCGCCGACGCGAACCTGGCCTCGATCGGCTTCGCGGGCATCGCGATCGCGCTGTTCGGCGCGGTGAGCCGCATGATGAAGCCGCGCTCGGGGTGGATCCTCTCGCGCAGGCCGCAGTGGCCGATCGTGCTCGTGCTGATCGTGCTCGGCGCGCTCGCCTGGTACTTCGTCTACCAGTCGGGGGTGCACGCGACGATCGCGGGCGTGGCGCTCGGCCTCGTCATGGCACGCCGCCCCGGAGGCCGCGCGGTGCACGCGCTCGAGCCGTGGTCGAACGGCGTGATCCTGCCGCTCTTCGCCTTCTCGGCGGCGATGGTGGCCGTGCCGCAGGTGCAGCCGAGCGAGCTCGACCCGGCGTTCTGGGGCATCCTCATCGGGCTGCCGGTCGGCAAGATCATCGGCATCATGGTGGCCGGCGGCCTCGGTGCGCTCGTCGTGCGGCGCCGCGCCGGGATTCCGCTCACCCTCGGCGACCTCTTCGTCGTCGGCGCGCTCGGCGGCATCGGCTTCACCGTCTCGCTGCTCATGAACGAACTCGCCTTCGTCGGGCTGCCCGAGGTCGCAGACGAGGGCACCCTCGCGGTGCTGCTCGGCTCGGGCGTCGCGATCGTCGTCTCCGCGGTCGTCGTGACGCTGCGCTCGCGCCACTACAAGCGGCACGGCGGTCACGCCGGCGTCGGCGGTGCATTCTCGCGCTGACCGCGTGCGACACTCGAACGATGAGCGACAGCACGCCAGCCGCCCGGTTCCTTCGCGCCGAACTCCAGGAGACCCGACGTCGGGGGCTCGGCAAGGCCTGGCACGCCGCGCTGCTCCTCGCCGGTGAGGCCACAGGGCTCGGTGGGCCGTCGGTCGCCGATCTCGTGATCGTGCGCACGGGCACCGACGCCCCCGTGATTCGCACGCGCGCCGGATCGCTCGATGAGGCCGATGCCCTCCTGCGTGCGATCAACGCCGACCTCGAGCAGATGTCGGTCGAGGAGTTCCTCTCCGAGTGGGGTCACCTGAAGGTCTAGCCGGCGGTCCCGTCGACGATGGCGGCATTGCCGGAGCCCGAGGCATCCGTCGCCGAAGCCTCGGGAATCGGGAAGATCGCCGTGATGAGTCGCGACACCCAGTCGATGAGGTCGCCGTCGCTCGGCAGCTCGCCGTTGGTCACGGGGAACGGCACGAGGATCACGTCGTTCTGCGCGAAGTGCTTGGCGCCCGGGTACATGCGCTCGAGGCGCACGCGCCGCGAGTCGGGGATGTTCGCGGGCGCGATGCGCAGCTTCGAACCGGTCGCGATGACATCGGAGAGCCCGGCGCGCTGCGCCTCGCGGCGGAGCCTCGAGATCGCCACGAGGTGCTTGACCTGCTCGGGCGGCTCGCCATAGCGGTCGACGAGCTCGTCGACGACCTGGTCGATCTGGCCGTCTTTCGCGGCCGGCCCGCTCGCGGCCGAGAGCTTCTGGTAGGCCTCGAGGCGCAGCCGCTCGGAGTCGACGTAGTCCTCGGGGATGTGCGCGTCGACGGGCAGCTCGAGACGCAGCTCGGTCTGGCCCGTCGCCACGTCGCCGCGGAACGCCGAGACGGCCTCGCCGATCATGCGGAGGTACAGGTCGAAGCCGACGCCCGCGATGTGACCGGCCTGCTCTGCGCCGAGCAGGTTGCCCGCGCCGCGGATCTCGAGGTCTTTCAGGGCGACCTGCATGCCGCTGCCGAGTTCGTTGTTGGCCGCGATCGTCGAGAGCCGGTCGTGGGCGGTCTCGGAGAGCGGCTTCGCCGGGTCGTAGAGGAAGTAGCCGTAGGCGCGCTCGCGGCCGCGCCCCACCCGGCCGCGCAGCTGGTGCAGCTGGCTGAGCCCGTACTTGTCGGCCCGGTCGATGATGATCGTGTTCGCGTTCGTGATGTCGAGGCCGGTCTCGATGATGGTCGTCGAGACCAGCACGTCGAACTTGCGCTCCCAGAAATCGTTCACGATCTGCTCGAGCACGTGCTCGTTCAACTGACCGTGCGCGACGGCGATGCGCGCCTCGGGCACGAGCTCGGCGAGTTGGGCCGCGATCCGATTGATCGACGACACCCGGTTGTGCACGAAGAAGACCTGCCCCTCGCGGAGCATCTCGCGCCGGATGGCGGCGGCGACCTGCTGGTCGGAGTAGGGCCCGACGAAGGTGAGGATCGGGTGGCGGTCTTCCGGCGGTGTCGCGAGCGTCGACATCTCGCGGATGCCGGTGACCGCCATCTCGAGCGAGCGCGGAATCGGCGTCGCGCTCATCGCCAGGATGTCGACGTTGGTCTTCAGCTTCTTCAGTGCGTCCTTGTGCTCGACGCCGAATCGCTGCTCCTCGTCGATGATGACGAGGCCGACGTCTTTGAACGTCACCTTCTCGGTGAGGATGCGGTGCGTGCCGATGACCATGTCGACGGTGCCGTCGGCGAGACCGGCGATCGTGTCGCGGGCCTCCTTGTCGGTCTGGAAGCGGCTGAGGGCGCGCACATGCACGGGGAAGCCCGCGTACCGCTCGTTGAAGGTCTCGAGGTGCTGCTTGACGAGGAGCGTCGTCGGCACGAGCATCGCGACCTGCTTGCCCTCTTGGATCGCCTTGAACGCGGCGCGCACGGCGACCTCGGTCTTGCCGAAGCCGACGTCGCCGGCGAGCAGTCGATCCATGGGGATCGACCGCTCCATGTCGGCCTTGACCTCGTCGATCGTCTGCAGCTGGTCGGGCGTCTCGGTGAACGGGAACGCCTCTTCGAGTTCGTGCTGCCACGGGGTGTCGGGCCCGAACGCGTGCCCCTTCGACGCCATGCGCGCCGAGTAGAGCTTCACGAGCGAGACGGCGATGTCGCGCACGGCCTTGCGGGCCTTGCCCTTGGCCTGCGCCCAGTCGCTGCCGCCCATCTTCGAGAGCGACGGCGCCTCGCCGCCGACGTAGCGCGACAGCAGGTCGAGCTGGTCGGTCGGCACGAAGAGCCGGTCGCCGGCGTGGCCGCGCTTCGACGGCGCGTACTCGATGACGAGGTACTCGCGCACCGCCGTGGGCTGCTGCTGGATGCCCGCGGTGCGGCTCGGGCCGGTCGGTCGCGCCCCGGTGGCGACCTCTCGTTGCACCATTTCGATGAACTTGCCGATGCCGTGCGTCTGGTGCACGACGAAGTCGCCGGCCTTCAGCTGCAGGGGGTCGACGACGTTGCGGCGGCGGCTCGCGAGCTTCTTGCCCTGGCGGGCGTCGTAGCCGGCCGCGCGCCCGTAGAACTCGGACTCGGCGAGCAGGCCGAGCTTGACCCCCGGTACCTCGTAGCCGTGCGCGGCATCGGCCTGCACGAGGTAGGCGACGCCCGCCTCGAGCTCGGCCGGCACCTGGTCGACGAGCCGGGCGGCGAGCCCCGCCTCTGCGAGCACGTCTCGCGCGCGCTCGACGAGACCGTGACCGGCGGATGCCACGACGAGCGCCCACCCGTCGCGCAGGCGCTCGGCGGCGTGGTCGACGGCACCGGCGACGTTGCCCTGGAAGCTCGGCATCGCGTTCGCCGCGAGGCGCACGGTCGCCGAGGAGCTCGTCAGGTGCGACTCGGCCGCTCCACCGGCCGCGGCGACGACCTCGGCGGCGTCGCCCATGTCGAAGCCCGAGAAGTTCCACCACACGCGCTGCGGGTCGGGTTCGCCGGGGGCGCTGAACAGTGCGGCATCCCGCAGTTGGCGCACGGTGAGGAAATCGCCGGCGGCGAGGTCGATCGGCGCGGCGGCGCCGACCGTCGCGGCATTCCACGCCGCGGCGAGGAACTCGCGGTTGGTCTCGCCGAGGTTGACCGCGCGACCGGCCACGCGCTCGGGCTCGAGCACGGCGACCGCGGCGCCGATGGGCAGGTAGTGCGCAAGCGGAACGAGTCGTTCGAGGAGCGCCGGTGCGAGCGACTCCATGCCCTCGACCGGGATGCCCTCGGACACCTTCTCGAGGAGTCCTGCGAGGCTCGGGAACTCGTGCACCATCTCGCGGGCGCGCTGCCGCACCGGCTCGGTGAGCAGCAGCTCGCGGCTCGGCGGAAGCGAGACGCGCTCGATGACGTCGGGCAGCGAGCGCTGGTCGGCGACCGAGAACGCACGCAGCTCCTCGACCTCGTCGCCGAAGAACTCGACGCGAACCGGGTGGTCTGCCGTGGGCGGGAACACATCGAGGATGCCGCCGCGCACCGCGAACTCGCCGCGCCGGGCGACCATGTCGACTCGCGCATATGCGAGGTCGACGAGTCGAAGCGCGAGCTCGGCGAGGTTGTAGCCGCGCCCGCCGGCGACGAGCTCGATCGGTTCGAGCGACGCGAGGTTGTCGGCGAGCGGCTGCAGGGCAGCCCGCACCGAGGCGACGACGACGAGCGGATGCCGCGAGCCGGCCTCGGCCCAATCGTGCATGCGCCGCAGGGCATGGAGCCGGCGGCCGACGGTCTCGGCCGAAGGGCTCAGCCGCTCGTGCGGCAGCGTCTCCCATGCCGGGAACTCGATGAGCTCGGCGTCGGGCAGGTACGGGGCGAGCGAGGCGCGCAGCGACTCGCCCTCACGGCTGGTGGCGGTGATGGCGAGCAGCGCGGGCGGCAGGCCGGCATCGGCCCGGCGCTGCAGCAGGCCGGCGAGCAACGGGGCGTCGAGGCCCGCGGGTGCCGAGAAGTCTGCGTTCCGCTGGGCTTCGGCGAGTGCCGCTTCGATGGTTTCGGCACGCGAGAGCGCCGTGAGAAAGCCCTGGAGGTTCACCCGTCGAGTCTACGCGGCGCATCCGACACCGCCGCAGGAGCCACCCGGCCGGGGGAACCCGCGGAATGCCGCGCGTCGGTGCCGGCCGATACGATGGGCGCCGCACACGAAACGCCAGGAGGCCCTCCGCAATGATCACCGCCGCCGCCGACGGATCGGCCCTCGGAAACCCCGGCCCCGCGGGCTGGGCCTGGTACGTCGACGACTCGTGCTGGGCGGCCGGCGGCTGGAAGCACGCGACCAACAACCAGGGCGAGCTGAAGGCGGTGCTCGAGCTCTTCCGTGCCACGGCGCACCTCGACGACGAGCTGCTCGTGCAGTGCGACAGCCAGTACGTGATCAACTCGGTGACGAAGTGGATGCCCGGGTGGAAGCGCAAGGGCTGGCGCAAGGCCGACGGCAAGGCCGTGATGAACGTCGAGCTGCTGCAGGAGATCGACGAGGCGATCGCCGGCCGCCGATACCGCTTCGAGTGGGTCAAGGGCCACATCGGCCACCCGCTGAACGAGGCGGCCGACACCCGTGCTCGTGCGGTCGCCGAGGCCTACCAGCGCGGCCGCGAGATCCCGTCGGGCCCGGGCTGGAGCACCGACTGCGAAGATGGCGAGGCCACGACGGCTCCCGTCGCGCGCACCACGGACGCGGTCGAGCCCGAAGCCCTGCCCGACCCGATCGACCTCGGTGCACCCGAACTCGCGCTCGGCGAGCCCGACCTCGACGACGCGCTGTTCAGCCTCGATGAGGAACCCGAGGCGTGGCACAGCGTCACCCTCGAACTGTCCACCGAGGAGATCGATCGGCTGCGCGTCCGTGCTCAGGCCGAGGGCCTCTCGCCCGAGGAGTTCCTCCGCCGGCTGATCTGATCAGCAGCGCGCCGAGCTCAGCTCGGCGCGTGGAACCTCTGCTGCGCCGCCACGAGACCGTCGCTCGCGACCGCCTCGACGGCGTCCGCGGCATCCGACAGCAGGTTCGGCAGGTTCTGGCGCTCGGCACCCGAGAAGTCCTTGAGCACGAAGTCGGCCGGATCCTGGCGCCCGGGCGGGCGACCGATGCCCACGCGCACGCGCAGGAACGGCGCGGCATCCGTCGCCTTCTGGATGTCGCGGAGGCCGTTGTGGCCGCCGTGGCCGCCGCCCTGCTTCAGTCGGACGGTGTCGAACGGCAGGTCGAGCTCGTCGTGCACGACGATGAGCTGATCAGGGCTCAGCGAGTAGAACTTCAGGAGCGCAGAGACGGGCCCGCCCGAGGTGTTCATGTAGCTGTTGGGCTTGGCGATCACCAGCTTCGGGCCGCCGGGGCGGAGGAAGCCCTCGGCCACCCGGGACGGCGTCTTGTGGCTCTTGAAGGGCGCGCCGATGCGCTCCGCGAGCTCGTCGGCGACCATCTGGCCGACGTTGTGACGGTTGCCGGCGTACTGGGCGCCGGGGTTGCCGAGGCCGACCACCAGCCAGGTGTTCTGGGGCATGGCGTCGTCGTCCTTCCGGCGCGCGCGCAGCAGGTCGAGGATTCCCATCTGACCTCCATGCGTGAGTGGAACGGGCGAGGCCCCGCGCCCCGCATTCCGAGCGTACCCGGATGCGGGAGGCGGGGCCTCGTCGCGGTGCTTCGAGGTCTACTCGGCGGCCTCTTCGGCAGCGGCTTCGGCAGCTTCCTCGGTCGCTTCGCCCTCGGCCTCGGCCTCAGCGGCCTCCTCGCCGAGGTCGACCTTCTGCGGCGTGTGCACGTTGATGACGAGCGCCTCGGGGTCGGTCAGCAGCGTCGCGCCCTTGGGCAGCGTGACGGCGCCGGCGAGGATCTGGGTGCCCTCTTCGAGGCCCTCGACGCTCACGACGACGTTCTCGGGGATGTGCGTGGCCTCGACCTCGAGCGACAGCGTGTGCTGGTCGACGTCGGCGATCGTGCCGGGGGCGGTCTCACCCTCGACGTGCACGGGAACCTCGACCTGGACCTTCTCGCCCTTCTTGATGACGATGAGGTCGAGGTGCTCGATGACCTGGTGCACCGGGTCCTTCTGCACGTCCTTGACGAGGGCGAGCTGGCTCTTGCCCTCGATCTGCAGGTCGAGCACGGCGTTCGCCTTGCGCAGGATCAGGCCGATCTGGTGCGCGGGCAGCGCGATGTGGCGCGGCTCGGTGCCGTGGCCGTACACGACGGCGGGGATCTTGCCGGTGGCGCGCAGCTTGCGGGCAGCGCCCTTGCCGAACGACTCGCGGGTGTCTGCGACGACCTTGTTGTCTTCGTCCATGATGTCTCTCCTTGCGGGCTCGCGGCCCAGATCGTGGTCTGTTGTTTTCGACTCGAACGCGCGCAGTCGGACTGCGCAGAAGCGTGAGGAAAAGCCGTGGAGCCTGCTCCTACCGCGTCGATCACGGACACCCGTCGCGTCCGCTCACGCGGACGAACCCGGGCCTCCCTCGCCGAAGTTCACGGCCAGTGCACCAGAGGCGCAGTTGACCGACCATGAAGTCTACCAGCCCTGCCGGCGCGCGTCGCCCGGGACCTCTCAGCAACGTCGCGCAACGGTGAGCCTCGCTCACAGTACGCTGGACTCGATCCCAGAAAACTCACGAGGAGAGTGTTCGTGCCTGCATCAGCATCAGCAAACATCGGCGTCGTCGGACTCGCGGTCATGGGGTCGAACCTCGCGCGCAATCTCGCGAGCCGTGAGGGAAACACCGTCGCGGTGTTCAACCGCTCCCCCGAGCGCACCCGTACGCTGACGACCGAGCACCCCGAGGCCGGATTCGTCGCCTCCGAGAGCTACGACGACTTCGTCGCCTCGCTCGCCAAGCCCCGCACGGCGATCATCATGGTGCAGGCGGGCAAGGGCACCGACGCGGTCATCTCCGAACTCGTCGCCCGCTTCGAGCCGGGCGACATCATCGTCGACGGCGGCAACGCGAACTTCCACGACACCATCCGCCGCGAGGGCGAGATCGCCCCCACCGGCATCCACTTCGTCGGCACCGGCATCTCGGGCGGCGAGGAGGGCGCACTGAACGGCCCCTCGATCATGCCCGGCGGCTCCGCCGAGTCCTACGAGACCCTCGGCCCGATCCTCGCCTCGATCGCCGCGGTCGCCGAGGGCGAGCCGTGCGTCACCCACGTCGGCACCGACGGCGCGGGCCACTTCGTCAAGATGGTGCACAACGGCATCGAGTACGCCGACATGCAGCTCATCGCCGAGGCCTACGACCTCATCCGGCAGGGCACGGGCAAGTCCCCCGCCGAGATCGCCGACATCTTCGCCGAGTGGAACACGGGCGAGCTCGAGAGCTACCTCATCGAGATCACGGCAGAGGTGCTGCGCCAGACGGATGCCGCGACCGGCCTGCCGCTCGTCGACGTCATCCTCGACGAGGCGGGCGCCAAGGGCACCGGCGCATGGACCGTGCAGAACGCCCTCGACCTCGGCGTGCCGACCTCGGGTATCGCCGAGGCGGTCTTCGCCCGCAGCCTCTCCTCGAAGCGTGCGCAGCGCGAAGCGGCTTCCGACCTGCCCGGCCCGGCCGAGGCGTGGACGGTCGCCGACGGCGACGCCGACGCGTTCATCGAAGACGTGCGCCTCGCGCTCTACGCGTCGAAGATCATCGCCTACTCGCAGGGCTTCGACGAGATCATCGCCGGTGCCGAGCAGTACGGCTGGGACGTCAAGAAGGGCGACATCGCGAAGATCTGGCGTGCCGGATGCATCATCCGCGCCCGCTTCCTGAACCGCATCGCCGATGCCTACGCCGACGACCCCGCGCTCGTCGCGCTCGTCGTCGCCCCGTACTTCCGCGACGCCGTCGCGGGCGCGCAGGAGGCGTGGCGCCGGGTCGTCGCGATCGCGGCGCAGTCCGGCATCCCGACCCCCGCGTTCTCGTCGTCGCTCGCCTATTACGACGGCCTGCGCGCGAAGCGCCTGCCGGCTGCGCTCATCCAGGGCCAGCGCGACTTCTTCGGCGCGCACACCTACAAGCGGGTCGACCGGGCCGGCGTGTTCCACACCCTCTGGTCGGGCGACCGCTCCGAGATCGAGACCACGCCCTCCTCGCACTGAGGCCCGGCGCACCGACACCGAGCACGGAACAGGCGGCGAGCATGCGCGACCCGAAGTGGCGTGACGAGGGCGAGGAACCCGACTACCGGTTCACCCTCGCCAACGAACGCACGTTCCTCGCATGGATCCGCACGGCGCTCGCGCTCCTCGCGGGCGGCGTGCTGCTGCACCAGTTCGCGACGGAGCTCGATCCGCGCCTCGTCGTGACCGTGCTCTCGACGGGCCTCGGTGTCGTCGCGGCCGTGCTCAGCGTCGTGTCGTACACGCGGTGGCGCGCCAACGAGATCGCGATCCGGAACGGCCGCCCGCTCCCGTTCAGCTGGGTGCTGCCCGCGCTCGCTGCAGTCTGCCTCCTGACGAGCGCCGTGCTCGTGGTGCTGCTGCTCGTGGCCTGATGGCTGTGGACGACTGACATGGCCGCGCACAGCGTTCCCGCACCGGGCGACCCCGGGCTCCAGCCCGAGCGCACCGCGCTCGCGTGGAGTCGCACGGCGCTCGCGCTCGCGGTCAACGCGTTGCTCTCGATGCGTGCGGGGTTCGTCACCGGGCAGCCGCTGCTCGTCGCCGTCGGGGCGCTGCTGTTCGCGGCATCCGGTGCCGCCGTCGCGATCGGCACGGTGCGACGCCGCCAGCTCGCCGGGCACCGGCTCGTGATCACTCCCCCGCGCGGTGCGCTCGTGGGCGTCGCGGCGGCGACGCTGCTCGCGAGCGCCGGCGGCATCGCCTCGATCTTCGCGGAGGGTGCCGCGTGAGCGAGCCGCATCCCGAGCTGCACGGCGACGACGACGATGACTCGCGCGACCCCGTGTTCGGCGAACGGCGGCGGCGAGCCATCCGCATCACGGTGCTCGTCGCCCTCTGCGCCATGCTGCTGCCCATCGTGCTCTCGGTCTTCGGCACGGCCCAGTCGGCCGCGCAGCGCTCCTGCGCGGTCTACGCCGCCCAGTTCGACACGGAGGCCGCCGGCGCCCGCGTCTCGTTCGACCTCTTCGCCCGCGGCGGACCGGGCTGGCAGTGCTTCGCGATCGGCGAGAACGGCGCCGAGACGCTCATCGCCGAGCTGGGGCTGCTGCCCGGGGCTCCGCGCCCGATCGACCCCGACGAACGCGACGCCTGAGGGCCGGGCGCACACCGCCGCGATCGCGCCCTGATGGCGCCGGCACCGTCACCCGATGTATCTTGATATCGAGAGACTTTGGAGGCCGGATGCTGCACCACGTCCAACTCGCATGTCCGCCCCGGCACGAGGCCGCGCTCCGCGACTTCTACGTCGGAGTGCTCGGGTTCACCGAACTCGAGAAACCCGCGGTGCTCGCCGGTCGAGGCGGATGCTGGTTCCGTGGCCACGGCATCGAGCTGCACCTGGGCGTCGACCCCGACTTCCGCCCGGCGACGAAGGCGCATCCCGGGCTCCTCGTCACCGATCTCGACGACTGGGCGGGCAGACTCCGCAGCGCGGGGTACCCCGTGCGGTTCGACGACGACTTCCCGGGCATGCGTCGCTTCTACAGCGAGGACTGCCACGGCAACCGGCTCGAATTCCTCGAGCCGATCGGCTGACGCCCGCGGCGGTTCGCCCGACTCACTCCTCGGGCAGGAACACCCGCTTGTACTTTCGGCCGTCGGCGAGCTCGACCGTCTCGGCGCGGAGCAGACCGCGCGTGACCCGCTGGTAGATCGCCTGCGGCGTCACACCGAGCTTCGCCGCGGCCTCGGAGACCGAGAGACCCGGCAGCTCGGTCGGCACGCTCGACGGGCGCTCGCGCTTGCGTTTGCGGCTCGCCTCGTGCCGTGCCTCGATCTCATCGTCGTCGCCCGCCCAGCGGTACTTCGCCGCCGAGGCGCTGAGGCCCGCGGCATCCGCGATCTCGTCCCACGTGCGCCCGGCGCCGATCGCCTCGCGCACCGCTTCGAGCGATGCCGGGTCGGCCTCGAGGGCTGCGGCGAGCGAGCGGATGCCCCGGAGCCGCTCGAGCGGCGAGGCATCCGTCTCGTCGTCGGAGACGTCGCCGTGCAGTGCGTCGAGGCCCATGAGCTCGGCGAGCGCGCGGGCGGTCTCGGCGGAGAGGAACGACACGGCGGCCCGCTCAGCCGTTCAGCAGGCCGTTGCGCACCTCGCGGCGCAGCACCTTGCCGATGAGCGACTTCGGGAGCTCATCGGCCTGCACGATGCGCTTCGGCACCTTGTACGGCGTGAGTCCGTCGCGCACGAAGTCGCGCAGCGCCGCCTCGTCGAGGGTGGCACCGTCGCGCAGCACGACCACGGCGACGACCTGCTCGCCCGAGTGCTCGTCGGGCAGGCCGACGACCGCGGCCTCCTCGACGTCGGCGTGGGCGCGCAGCGCCTCCTCGACCTCGCTCGGCGCGACGTTGAAGCCGCCCGTGATGATGAGCTCCTTGATGCGGTCGACGATGCGCACGAAGCCCTCGTCGTCGATCGAGACGATGTCGCCGGTGCGGTACCAGTCGGCGCCGCCGTCGGTTGCGGGCACGAAGACGGCCTCGGTCTCCTCGGGCTTCATCCAGTAGCCCGAGAACACCTGCGGGCCCCGCACGACGAGTTCGCCCTCAGCGCCGGTCGCCACGTCGGTGCCGGGAGATTCGGGATCGACGACGCGCACCTCGGTCGACGGCAGCGGCAGGCCGACCGTGCCGGCCTTGCGGTTCGGTGCGACGGGGTTCGCCATGAGCACGGGCGAGCACTCCGAGAGGCCGTAGCCCTCGACGAGGTACCCGCCGGTCTCCGCCTCCCAGGGCTCGACGACGGCGGCCGAGAGCGGCATGGCGCCCGAGATCGCGATGCGGATGCCGTCGAGCGAGACGCCCTCGGCGACCGCGGCCTTGGTGAGCCGGTCGTAGATCGGCGGCACGGCGGGCAGGAACGTCGGCGGATGCCGCTTCACGACCTTCAGCACGAGATCGGGATCGAACTTCGGGAACAGCACGAGGCGCGCGCCCATGCTCATCGCGAAGGTCAGGCAGAGCGTGAGCCCGTAGGCGTGGAACATCGGCAGCACCGCGTACACGACCGAGGTGCCGCGTTCGATCTCGGGCACCCACGCGCGCGCCTGCGCCGCGTTCGCGCCGAGGTTGCCGTGCGTGAGTGTCGCGCCCTTCGGGCTGCCGGTCGTGCCGCTCGTGTACTGGATCACGGCGACGTCGGAGACCTCGGGGCCGATGATGTGCGCGTCGATCGGCTCGGCGCCGACGATCTTCTCCCACGAGGTCGTGCCGCGCACGGCCGTGGTGAGGGCGGCGCGGGACTCGCGGGCCTTCGCGATCGGCAGGCGCAGCATCGCACGCATCGTGAAGGGCATGGCACGGGTCACGTCGACCGAGATGATCGTCTGCACCGCGACATCCGACGGGAACGCCTGGATCGTCTCGACGACGTTGTTCCAGGCGATGACGACGCGCGCGCCGTGGTCTTCGAACTGGTGCCGGAGTTCACGCGGGGTGTAGAGCGGGTTGTGCTCGACCACGATCGCACCGAGCCGCAGCACCGCGTAGAACGCGACGATGTGCTGGGGGCAGTTCGGCAGCACGAGGGCGACCGGGTCGCCCTTCTGCACGCCGAGCAGCCGCAGGCCCTCGGCGGCGCGCTCGATCTGCTCGCCGAGCTCGCCGTAGCTCGTGGTGCGGCCGAAGAACTCGAGCGCGACGTTGTCGGGGTAGGTCTCGACCGACGTGCGGATGAGGTCGGCGAGCGAGCCGGTCTCGGCCGGGAGGTCGGTCGGCACCCCCGCGGCGTAGCTCGAGAGCCAGGGGCGAGGTGTCGTGATGGTCACGATCGCGCCTTACGCCGCACCGTCGAACATGCTCGTGACCGAGCCGTCTTCGAACACCTCGTGGATCGCCCGGGCCAGGAGCGGCGCGATGGGCAGCACTGTAAGGCGATCCCAGCGCTTCGCCTCGGGGATCGGCAGGGTGTCGGTGACGACGACGCGGTCGATGAAGTCGGACTGCAGGATCTCGGTGGCCGGGTCGGAGAACACGGCGTGCGTCGCGGCGACGACGACACCGGTGGCGCCGGCCGCCTTCAGCGCCTCTGCGGCCTTCACGATCGTTCGGCCCGTGTCGATGAGGTCGTCGACGAGCAGGCACACGCGGCCCTCGACCGGGCCGATGATCTCGTGCACCGAGACCTGGTTCGGCACGAGCGGGTCGCGGCGCTTGTGGATGATGGCGAGCGGCACGCCGAGCTTGTCGCTCCAGATGTCGGCGACGCGCACGCGGCCCATGTCGGGCGAGACGACGGTGAGCGTCGAGGGGTCGAGGGAGTTCTTGAACTCCTCGAGCAGGACGGGCATCGCGAACAGGTGGTCGACGGGGCCGTCGAAGAAGCCCTGGATCTGCGCGGCGTGCAGGTCGATCGACATGATGCGATCGGCACCGGCGGCCTTGAAGAGGTCGGCGACGAGACGGGCCGAGATGGGCTCGCGACCGCGGCCCTTCTTGTCTTGGCGCGCGTACGGGTAGAACGGTGCGACGACCGTGATGCGCTTGGCCGAGGCGCGCTTCAGCGCGTCGATCATGATGAGCTGCTCCATGAGCCACTCGTTGATCGGCGAGGTGTGCGACTGGATCACGAACGCGTCGCACCCGCGCACGCTCTCGTCGTAGCGGGCGTAGATCTCGCCGTTGGCGAAGGTGCGCGCATCGGTCGGCACGAGGTCGGCGCCGAGCTCGGCGGCGATCTCGGTGGCCAGCGACGGGTGCGCCCGCCCCGACACGAGTACGAGGCGTTTCGAACCGGTGGTCTCGATTCCCGACATGTCTCGGTGTGTCCTCTCCACCCGCCTCGGCCGGTGCGTCAGTCGGCAGCGGGGCCCGTCGTCTCGGCGGCGGCGGCTGCCTCAGCAGCCGCGGAGCCGGCTCGATGCGTCTGGACCCATCCCTCGATATTGCGTTGCGGCGCCACGTTCACGGCGAGTGCGCCGGCGGGGACGTCTTTGCGGACGACGGTGCCGGCACCCGTGTAGACGCCGTCACCAATCCTAACGGGCGCGACGAAGACGCCGTGCGAGCCGGTGCGCACGTGCGAGCCGATCTCGGTGCGGTGCTTGTTCACGCCGTCGTAGTTCGCGGTGATCGACCCTGCGCCGACGTTCGAGTGCTCGCCGATCGTGGTGTCGCCGATGTAGCTGAGGTGGGGCACCTTGCTGCCCTCGCCGATGTTCGCGTTCTTCGTCTCGACGAAGGCGCCGATCTTGCCGTCGGCACCGAGCACCGTGCCCGGTCGCAGGTACGAGAAGGGCCCGACGGTGGCCCCCGCGCCGACGACCGCGAGGGTGGCGTCGGTGCGCTTGACCTCGGCGTTCTCGCCGATCTCGCAGTCGACGAGCGTGGTGTCGGGGCCGACGATCGCGCCGGTGGCGATGAGCGTCGCCCCCTTCAGCTGCGTGCCGGGGCGGATCGTGACGTCGGGCTCGATGCGCACGGCGAGGTCGATCCAGGTCGTCGTGGGGTCTTCGATCGTGACGCCGGCGAGCTGCCAGCCGCGCACGATGAGCGCGTTCAGGCGGGCGGCGGTCTCGGAGAGCTGCGCGCGGTCGTTGATGCCGGCGACGAGCCACGGCTCGGACACCGGAACGGCCTCGACCTCGGAGCCGGCGGCGCGCAGCAGGCCGATCACGTCGGTGAGATACTTCTCGCCCTGCGCGTTGTCGGTCGTGAGGTTCGCGAGCTGGTCGCGGAGCGCGGCCGCACCGAACGCGTAGATGCCCGCGTTGATCTCGGCGATGGCGCGCTCGTCGTCGCTCGCGTCCTTCTGCTCGACGATGCGGTCGAAGAGCCCGGCGGCGTCGCGCACGACGCGGCCGTAGCCGGTGGGGTCGTCGTAGACGGCCGAGAGCACGGATGCCTCGGCGGCATCCGCCCGGTGCTGCTCGAGGAAGGCGGCGAGGGTGTCGGCGTTCAGGAGCGGCACGTCGCCGTTCAGCACGAGCACCTCGCCCGCGAAGTCGGCGGGAAGCGCGGCGATCGCCTGCTCGACCGCGCGGCCGGTGCCCGGGATCTCGTCTTGATCGACGATGATCGTGCCCGGCAGCTCGCGCTCGACCACCGTGGCGACGAGGTCGCGCTCGTGGCGCACGACGGCGACGATGTGCACGGCCTCGAGGGCACGCGCGGTGGCCAGCACGTGCGCGACGATCGGCGCACCGGCCAGCGGGTGCAGCAGCTTGGGCACGGCGGACTTCATGCGCGTGCCCTGGCCTGCGGCGAGGACGATGATGGCGAGGTTCTGGTCGGTCATTCGCGCGTATTCCTATCGGTGCAGTCGTGGGATCGTTCGGGCGGCCGTTCCGGCTCCGCCACCAGGATTCGAACCTGGACCGAACAGCTCCAAAGGCTGCCGTGCTGCCGTTACACTATGGCGGATCGCTCGGGGCCGAGCCCGTGCGCGACAACCAGTCTGCCATGCCCCGGCCGTCGGCAATGAGCGGCCGGTACCCCGCGGCATCCGTCGACATCTGCGGTCCCGCCCCGTCCGCGCGCGGGATAATGACGGGATGACCGATGCTGACGAGGTCGACCGGATCGTCGACGACTGGGAGCGCGAGCGCCCCGACCTCGATTTCGCCCCCCTGCAGGTGCTCTCGCGCGTCGCGCGCCTTGCGAAGCACCTCGATCGTGCGCGGCGGCAGGCCTTCGCCCGATCGGAGTTGGAGTCGTCGGAGTTCGACGTGCTCTCGGCCCTCCGCCGTGCGGGCGCGCCATACCGGCTCTCCCCCAAGCAACTGCTCCAGCAGACGCTCGTCTCCAGCGGCACCATGACCAACCGCATCGACCGGCTCGTCGAGCGCGGCCTCGTGACGCGCCAGACCGACCCCAACGACGGCCGCGGCATCCTCGTCGAGATGAGCGGCGCCGGCCTCACCCGGGTCGACGCAGCGATCACGCGACTCGTCGACGCCGAGGCCGAGCTGTTGCGGAGCCTCCCGGCCGCGGAGCAGAAACGGCTCGCCGGGCTGCTGCGCAAGCTCAGCCTCGGATTCGACTGAACGGCGCGACTAGCGTCGCATGACCTTGCGGGCGAGCCAGTTTCCGAGGAACTGCAGGCTCTGCACGAAGATCACGATGAGCAGCAGCGCCGCCCAGGTGATCGCCGGCTGGAACTGCCGGTAGCCGTAGACGAGGGCGAAGTTTCCGAGGCCGCCGCCGCCGATGAAGCCGGCCATCGCCGTCATGTCCACGATCGCCACGAGGATGAAGGTGTAGCCGAGGATCAGCGGCCCGAGCGCTTCGGGAATCACGACGGTGCAGAGGATCCGGATCGGCCCGGCGCCCATCGCCCGCGCGGCCTCCACGGTGCCCGGCGACACCGTGACGAGGTTCTGCTCGACGATGCGCGAGATCGCGAACGACGACGCGATGGAGAGCGAGAAGATGAGCGCGTCGTTGCCGATGCCGATGCCGATCACGTAGCGAGCGAGCGGCTGCACCGCGGCGAGGAAGATGATGAACGGGATCGGCCGGAAGAAGTTGATGACCACGTTCACGATGTTGAACACCGCGCGATTGGACAGCAGGCTTCCGGGCCGCGTCGCGTAGAGCACCACGCCGAGCAGGAGCCCGAAGAACCCGCCGATGATGAGCGTGGCCGCGACCATGTAGAGCGTCTCGGCCGCGGCGACCCAGAATTCGGGGCCGAGTTCGAACAGGCGATCCATCACGGCACCTCCGTCACGTCGACGCGGGAGGATATCTCGGCGAGCACCGCGTCGACCGCGGCATCCGCACCCCTGATCGCGAGGGTGAGGTGACCGAACGCCCGGCCCTGGATGTCGTTGATACCGCCGTAGACGAGCTCGAACTCGACGCCGGCGGTCGCGAGCGCGACGAAGACCGCGGCCTGCGAGGCGTCGCCGTCGCGGAACGAGATCGTGACGATGCGACCCTCGTGCCGTTCGCGCAGCACATCCAGCTCTGCGGGCGAGGGGATGCCCTTCACGACGGTGCCGACGAAGCGCTGCGACGACGGGTTCTGCGGGTTCGAGAACACGTCGAACACGTCGCCGTGCTCGATCACGCGGCCGCCGTCCATGACCGCGACCTTCGTCGCGATCGACTGGATGACGTCCATCTCATGCGTGATGACGATGATGGTCACCCCGAACTCGCGGTTCACGCGCTTCAGGAGCGCCAGCACCTCCTGCGTCGTCTCGGGGTCGAGTGCGCTCGTCGCCTCGTCGGCGAGCAGGAGCCGCGGCGAGGTCGCGAGTGCGCGGGCGATGCCGACGCGCTGCTTCTGCCCGCCCGAGAGCTGGTCGGGATAGCTCCTCGCCTTGCCGGTGAGCCCGACGAACTCGAGCAGTTCGTCGACGCGCGCCGCGATCTCGCGCTTCGATGCCCCGGCGACCTGCAGCGGGTACGCGATGTTCGCCCGGACGGTCTTCGAGTTGAAGAGGTTGAACTGCTGGAAGATCATGCCGATACCGAGCCGGATGCCGCGGAGCTCTCGCTCCGGCATGGTCGTGATCTCGCGGCCGTCGACCTCGATCGAGCCCGACGTCGCGGGTTCGAGCGCGTTCACGAGCCGCACGAGCGTGGACTTGCCGGCACCCGAGTAGCCGATGATTCCGTACACGTCACCGGGTTCGATCTCGAGGCTCACGCCGTCGATCGCGACGACGGGCGGGGCCCCCTTCTCCGGTGCCGGGTACGTCTTGGTGACGTTGCGCAGGGCGACGAGCGCCATGGTGTTCTCCTTCAACGCCGAACCGGGCGGCGGGCACCGGGTCTCGGTGCCCGCCGCCCGTCGGCGAGTGGTCGATCGCCTGAGTCGATCCGGATCGCTCCGGTCGGAACTCGGCGGATCAGCCCTTGGCTGCCTCGGTGTCGGCCTCGACCTTGGCGAGCGACTTCTCGAGGTCGGCGACGGGGGTCTGCACCGAGACGCCGGTGCCGCCGGACGCCTCGAGGAGGCCGGCCTGCACCTCGGGGTCGGTCTGGAAGATCTCGACGAGCTTCAGGTAGGTCTCGTTGTCCGCGTCTTCGGCTCGGGTCGCGAAGATGTTGACGTACGGCAGCGCGTTCGGGTCGGTCGGGTCGTCCTGGGCGATCGCGTCGTCGAAGCTGAGACCGGCGTCGGCGACGTAGTCGTTGTTGATGACGGCTGCGGCCACGTCGGGCAGCGACGTCGGCGTGAGCGAGGCCTCGAGCGCGGTGACCTTGACCTTCGACGCCGACTCGTCGACGTCGGCGAGGTCGGAGAAGATCGTGCCGCCGCTCTTCAGTTCGATGAGGCCGGCCGACTGCAGCACGAGCAGCGCCCGCGCCTGGTTCGAGGCGTCGTTCGGCACGGCGACCGTCTCGCCCTTCGGGATGTCCTTGACCGAGTCGTACTTCGTCGAGTAGAGCCCGAGCGGGTAGATCGCGGTCGAGCCGATGGGCGCGAGGTCCTCACCGGACGCCACGTTGTAGTCGGCGAGGTAGACGATGTGCTGGAACTGGTTCAGGTCGAGCTCGCCCTCGGTGGTCGCCGGGTTCGGCTGGGCGTAGTCCGAGAAGTCGACGAGCTCGATCTCGATGCCCGCGTCGGCTGCGGCCTCCTCGAAGGCGGCCCACTGCGGGTCGGCCTTGCCGACGACGCCGATCGTGATGACCTCGTTCGCGGCGTCGCCCTCACCCGCGGCCGGAGCGGCGCATGAGGCGAGGCCGAAGACGAGCGGCACTGCGGCGAGCGCGGCGATGAGCTTCGTCTGACGTGACTGGTGCTGACGTGACATGGTGGTTCCCTTTCGCTGTGGTGCACGCGATCGGGGTGCTGTTGGCGTGGAGCAGGCATGGCTCCGCCACACGTGGTTGACGGTGGGGGCTTCGATGCCGCGATCGCGGGTGCACGAACAACGCTAAGCGAAGATTCTTTGCCCTCTCCACGCCAGGGTCACAGTGCGTCACAGCATCTGCGACGCTATGCCTCCAGCGACTCGGAAACTTCGAGCCAGCGGGTTTCGAGGTCGGCGACGGATGCCTCGAGCTCGCGCAGCGTGTCGCCGAGCGCCCCCAGTCCGACGTAGTCGCCCTGGTCGTGCACCGCGAGCTTCTCGTGCTGCGCCGCGATCTGGGCCGCCAACTTCTCGAGCTTGCGGTCGATCGAGGCGAGCTCCTTCTCGGCGTTGCGCTTGTCGGCGCCCGCGAGCGAGCTCACCGTTCCCGCGGACGCCGCCGTCGCGGCTGCAGGCTGCGGCGTCGTCGACGCGCCCGGAGACGCGGTGGCCGCGGCATCCGATGCCCTGCGCAGCTCGAGGTACTGCTCGACGCCCCGCGGCAGGTCGCGCAGGTGACCGTCGAGGATCGCGAACTGGCGATCGGTGACGCGCTCGATCAGGTATCGGTCGTGCGAGACGACGAGCAGCGTGCCGGGCCACGAGTCGAGCAGGTCCTCGATGGCGGCGAGCATGTCGGTGTCGAGGTCGTTGGTCGGCTCGTCGAGGATGAGCACGTTCGGCTCCTGCAACAGGATGAGCAGGAGCTGGAGGCGCCGCTTCTGCCCGCCCGACAGGTTCTTGACCGGCGTCGACAGCTGCGCCGTCGTGAAGCCGAGCCGCTCGAGCAGTTGCCCGGGCGTCATCTCCTTGTCGCCGACCTGGTAGCTCGATCGCTGCTCGGCGACGACCGCGGAGACCCGCGAGTCGGCCCACTCGGTGAGCTCGTTCAACTCTTGGCTGAGGGTCGCGATGCGCACCGTCTTGCCGCGCTTGACACGCCCGCTCGTCGGCTCGACGGCGCCCGTCACGAGCCCGAGCAACGTCGACTTGCCCGCGCCGTTGACGCCGAGGATGCCCGTGCGCTCGCCGGGCGCGATGCGCCACTCGACGTCGTGCAGCACCGTGCGCGTCGCCGGCTCGCCCGTCACCGGGTCGACCATCGGGAACTGCACCGACACGTCGATGAGGTCGACGACGTCCTTGCCGAGGCGCGAGACCGCGAGCCGGTCGAGCTCGACCTTGTTGCGGATGGGCGGCTCGTTCGCGATGAGCTCGTTCGCCGCGTCGATGCGGAACTTGGGCTTCGACGTGCGTGCGGGGGCTCCGCGGCGCAGCCACGCGAGCTCCTTGCGCATGAGGTTCTGGCGCTTCGCCTCGGATGCCGCGGCGGAGCGGTCGCGCTCGACGCGCTGCAGCACGTAGGCCGCGTAGCCGCCCTCGAAGGGCTCGACGATGCCGTCGTGCACCTCCCACGTGGCGGTGCAGACCTCGTCGAGGAACCACCGGTCGTGCGTCACGACGACGAGCGCGCCGGAATCGGCGGGCCAGCGGCGCTTGAGGTGCCCGGCGAGCCAGGCGATGCCCTCGACGTCGAGGTGGTTCGTGGGCTCGTCGAGGAAGACGACGTCCCAGTCCCCGACGAGGAGTGCGGCAAGACCGACGCGGCGACGCTGGCCGCCCGAGAGGCTCGCGATCTGACCGTGCCACGGCACGTCGCCGAGGAGGCCGGCGATGACGTCGCGCACTTTCGCGTCGCCCGCCCAGACGTGCTCCTCGATGCCGCCGACGACGAACTCGGCCACCGTCTTGCCCGGGTCGACGACGTCGGACTGGTCGAGCGTGCCGATGCGGATGCCGCGGCGATGTGTGACCCGACCACCGTCGGCCGAGAGCCGGCCGTCGAGGAGCTTCAGGAGCGTGGACTTGCCGTCGCCGTTGCGGCCGACGACGCCGATGCGGTCGCCCTCGTCGATGCCGAGGGTGACCTCGTCGAAGACGACGCGCGTCGGGAATTCGAGGTGCAGGCGCTCGGCGCCGAGAAGGTGTGCCATGTCCCTCCGAGCCTACTTGCAGTTGCTCAGCCCGAGACGATGCGCGCCCCGTGCACCGCCCCGTGCACGTGCACGGCGTGCAGGCGCGCGGCTGAGAGCGCCACCTGCAGTTCGAGCGCCGAGTCGGTGCCGTCGACGAGGAACGCGACCGTCGGGCCCGACCCCGAGACGAGCCCGGCGAGCGCGCCGTGCGCCGCCCCGAGTTCGAGGATGCCTCCGAGCCCGGGGGCGAGGCTGAGCGCCGCCGCCTCGAGGTCGTTGTGCAGCGACCCCGCGAGTCGATGGGCATCGCCGGCCCGGAGCGCCTGCAGCACGGCCGCATCGACGACCGGGGCTTCGTCAGTGACGAGTCCGAGCCGCGACGCGCGCTGGCGGTCGAGCTCCTGGTAGACGGCGGGGGTCGACAGCCCGAACTCGGCGACCGCGAGCACCCAGTGGAACGACCCGGTCGCCAGCGCCGGGCTGAGCTGGTCGCCGCGACCCGTGCCGATCGCCGTGCCACCCGAGAGGGCGAAGGGCACGTCGGCGCCGAGCTTGGCGGCGATGGCGTGCAGCTCCTCCTTCGCGAGGGCCGTGCCCCACAGGGCGTCGCACGCGACGAGCGTCGCCGCGGCATCGGCCGAGCCGCCGCCCATGCCGCCCGCGATCGGCACGTGCTTGTCGATCTCGAGGTGCACGCCGCCCGGCACGCCCGCGGTGCGCGCGAGCAGCTTCGCGGCCTTGATCGCGAGGTTCGAGCGATCGGTCGGCAGCCCGGAGGTGTCGATGCTGCCGCTGAACGCCACGCTGAACTCGTCGGCGGGCCAGGCCCGCACGTCCTCGTAGAGCGAGACCGCCTGATACGCCGTGGCGACGTCGTGATAGCCGTCGGATTGCACGCCGCCGACTCGCATGAAGAGATTGATCTTGCCGGGTGCCCGAACGTGCACTGCCTCGTCGGTCGCCGCGATCGTCATGGCTCCACGCTAACCGACCGAGTCGACGGTCACTGCGGCCAGCCAGCTGCGAAGCGTCTGCTTGGCACCCGCGAGGTCGTCGCCGCGGGCCATGCGCCCGCGCACCAGACCGATCGAGGTCTTGCCAGCACCGCGGGCCGACGCCGAAGCGAGCAGGAACTCGCCGCCGTCGAGCGGGAAGCGAGCGGTCGGGTACTTCGCCGCGAGGTTCAGGGCCAGCGGCCGGGCACCGGTCTGTGCGGTGACGACCGCGGCGAGTGCACGCAGCGCCGGCTCCACGTCGCCCGCGACGGTGCGCGTGACGCTCACCTCGAACGTGCCGTCCTGGCGTTGGCCGGGCAGCCGGATGCCGCGTGCCTGCTCGTACCCGACGGTGACGGCCTGCGCCCACCACGGGTCGACCCCGTGCTCGGTCACGAGCCGGTTCGCGATCGCCTGGTGCTTCCACCCCGTGGCGCCGGCCTCGTCGAGCAGCGCGAACCACTCCTCGCGGGGCCTTCCGGTCGCGCCGAGCACCGCGTCGTCGCCGATGCCGTCGGCGTTGCCGCCGACACCTCGGTCGCCGTCGGCCGGCATCCCCGTGTCCTGCTTCCCCACGGCACCCACGCTAGCGCGTGATCAGGCCGCGCGGGCGATGCGGAGGAAGTCGGCGACGGTGAGTTGCTCGCCGCGTTGCTGCGGGTCGACGCCCGCGGCCTCGAGCACGGCCGACGCCTGCGCCGACCCGCCGCCGAGCACCGTCGAGAGCGACTGGCGCAGCATCTTGCGTCGCTGCTGGAACGCGGCGTCGACGAGGGCGAACGTGGCGATGCGCTCGGCCTCGGTGCCGGGAGGATCCGCCCGTTCGAAGCCGACGAGCACGGAGTCGACGTTCGGCACCGGCCAGAAGACCATGCGCGAGACCTGGCCGGCGGTGCGCCAGTCGCCGTACCAGGCGGCCTTGACGCTCGGGGCGCCGTAGACCTTCGAGCCGGGCTCGGCGGCGAGCCGGTAGCCGACCTCGGCCTGCACCATCACGATGCCCGACTGCAGCGAGTCGAAGTGCTCGAGCAGGTGCAGCAGCACCGGCACCGAGATGTTGTACGGCAGGTTCGCGACGAGCCGCACCGGCTCGCCGGGCAGTTCGGTGACGCGCAGCGCGTCTTCGGTGACGACCGTGAGCGAGGTGCCGGGTTGCATGATGCCCGCGGTGTGCGGCAGCTGGGCGGCGAGGCGCTTGTCGATCTCGACGGCGATGACGGATGCCCCGGCCTCGAGCAGCCCGAGGGTCAGCGAGCCGAGGCCGGGCCCGATCTCGAGCACCGTCTCGCCCGACTGCACGCCCGCGGTCTGCACGATACGGCGTACGGTGTTCGCGTCGTGCACGAAGTTCTGGCCGAGCTTCTTCGTCGGCGTGACGTCGAGGAGTTCGGCCAGATCGCGGATCTCGGCCGGCCCGAGCAGGCGCGGCGCCGTCTCGGCGCCTTCGGCCGCATGCCGATGCGCGTTCACGCTCTCGCCCCCGTCACGGGCTCATCCTGCCACGAGCCGTACACCGCCACGGTGTTCGCCGCGAGCTGTTCGCAGAACTCGCCGAGGTCGGCGCCCAGCACCTCGGCCATGAATCGCACCGTGTGCGGCACGAGGTACGGCGCGTTCGGGCGGCCGCGGAGCGGCACGGGCGTGAGGTACGGGGCATCCGTCTCGACGAGGATGCGGTCGCGCGGCGCGACCCGCAGCGCCTCGCGGAGGTTCTCGGCGTTCTTGAACGTCACGTTGCCGGCGAACGAGAGGTACCAGCCCTCGTCGGCGGCGACCCGGGCGAGGTCCTCCCCACCCGAGAAGCAGTGGAACACCGTGCGGTCGGGCGCGCCGACCCGGCGCAGCGTCGACACGACGTCGTCGTGGGCATCGCGATCGTGGATCTGCAGGGCGAGCCCGTGCCGCTTCGCGATGTCGATGTGAGCCTCGAAGGAGCGGAACTGCGCGCCGCGCCCGTCTTCGCCGGTGCGGAAGAAGTCGAGCCCGGTCTCGCCGATCGCGCGCACCCGCGGGCGGGCGGCGAGCTCGTCGATCACGGAGAGGGCCTCGTCGAGGGTTCCGGATGCCTCGAGCTCGGGCGCCTCGTTCGGGTGCAGCGCGATCGCGGCGAGGAGTCGCGGCTCGAGCGCGGCGACCTCGGCCGACCAGCGCGACGTCGCGACATCCGTGCCGACCTGCACGGCCCCGGCGATGCCGACGGATGCCGCCCGCTCGAGGTGCTCGTGCACGTCGAGCGGCAGCGCGCCGTCGGCGATCTCGAGGTGCGTGTGGTTGTCGTAGACGGCAACGGGCAGCGGCTCGGGCGCTGGCGGGTACTCGGCGGCGCGGCCGCCGTCGGAGCGGGTGCGGAGGTGTGCGGGCGAGGGGTCGCTCACGCCGCTGCTGCTCCGAGCTGCATCATTCGGCCACCTCGACGCGCGGGAAGAGCCCCTCGAGCGGCGTGACCTGCGTGCCGGTCGTCCACTCATGGGCGCGGTCGATGCGCTGCTCCTGCACGGTGCCGGGCGCGCCGAGCGCGGTCCAGAGCTTCGCCGTGGCGACCGGCAGCACCGGCGAGAGCAGCACGGCGAGCGTGCCGAGGCCGTGGTACGCCGTGGCGAGCACCGTCTCGAGCCGATCGCGCTGCTCCGGGTCCTTCGCGAGGCTCCACGGCTCCTCGATCGTGAGGTAGCCGTTGAGGGCGTCGACGAGCTCCCACGCGGCGCCGATGGCCTCGTGGATCGCGAGGCGGTCGATGGCCTCCCAAGAGGCATCCGTCGCCCGGCGCTCGATGGCCGCGATCTCGATGTCGGCCGCCGTCAGCGTGCCCGCGGTGGGCACAGCGCCGTCGCAGTAGCGGTTGATCATGGCCACGACGCGCGAGGCGAGGTTGCCGAAGCCGTTCGCGAGCTCGGCCTGGTAGCGCGCCGCGAGGTCCTCCCACGAGAACGAGCCGTCTTGACCGAACGCGATCGCGCGAAGGAAGTAGTAGCGGAACGCGTCGGAGCCGAAGGTCTCGGTGATCTGCTCGGGGGCGATGCCCGTGAGCTTCGACTTCGACATCTTCTCGCCGCCCACGAGCAGCCAGCCGTGGCCGAACACGCCCTTCGGCACCTCGAGCCCGGCGGCCATGAGCATGGCCGGCCAGATCACGGCGTGGAAGCGCAGGATATCCTTTCCGATCACGTGCTGGGCGGGCCAACGACGTGCGAACTCCTCGTCGTCCTGCCCGTAGCCGACCGCGGTGATGTAGTTCAGCAGCGCGTCGAACCACACGTAGACCACGTGCGACTCGTCCCACGGGACCTTCACGCCCCAGTCGAACGTCGACCGCGAGATCGAGAGGTCGGCGAGGCCCGACTTCACGAACGAGACGGCCTCGTTGCGCGCGGACTCGGGCTGCACGAAGTCGGGGCGCTCCTCGTAGAGCGCGAGCAGCTTGTCGGCGAAGGCCGACATGCGGAAGAAGTAGTTCTTCTCGTGCAGCAGCTCGACCGGCTTCGAGTGGATCGCGCAGACCTGCTGGCCCTCGTACTCCCCCGTGCCCGCAACGAGGTCGGACGACTGCTTGTACTCCTCACAGCCGACGCAGTAATAACCCTCGTACTCGCCGGTGTAGATGTGGCCGTCGTCGTAGAGCTTCTGCAGGAACTTCTGCACGTTCCGCTCGTGCCGCTCCTCAGTGGTGCGGATGAAGTCGTCGTTGGCGATGCCGACCGTCTCGAGCAGCGGGACCCACGCCTCGGCGACGAGCTTGTCGGCCCACTCCTTGGGCGTCACGCCGTTGGCGGTCGCGGTGCGCAGGATCTTCTGGCCGTGCTCGTCGGTGCCCGTGAGCATCCAGGTGTCGTCGCCCGCCTGGCGGTGCCAGCGCGCGAGCACGTCGGCAGCGACCTCCGTGTAGGCGTGCCCGATGTGGGGCACGTCATTCACGTAGAAAATGGGCGTGGTGATATAGAACGAGGAGCCGTCGGCCATTCCCCAATCCTACGGGCGAGCGGATGTCCCGGAGTCCCGGTTACGCCGGCGGCGGCGAACGCTCCCGTCGAGGATGGCGGGAGGCACCGCCTCCTCCACCTCCATGTGCTGGTGCGGGGTCGATACGCCGAGCGTCACGTCCTGCTCCTTGATCGCGGGCTCGTGCACCCGCTGCCCCGGGTAGTCGACGATGCGCATGCCGAGCACGATCTTGCCGGGCGCCTCGCGCCGGTCGAGTGCCCGATAGGCGTCGGCGACCGACTCGAGCGGGAACACGTCGGCGATCGGCAGTCGCGCCCGCCGCGCTGCCACGAGCGCGGCGACGCGGCCGAGCGCCACGACGTCGCCGGCGTAGAGCTTGACCGCCTCCTCCTCCTGCACGGCGTCCCAGTCGAGCACCGTGAGGATCCGCGATCGCGGCACTCCCAGCGCGATCGCCGCATCGGTCTCCCCGCCGAGGAAGTCGAGGAAGCCGGTGATGGGTCCAGGGGCGACCGGCCGCACCCGCTCGGCGAGGTCGGGCCCGTACTCGACGGGCAGCACGCCGAACTGCCGCAGGAAGTCGAACCGCGTCTCGATGCTCGTGCCGATCACGGTGGCTCCCCGCATGCGGGCGAACTGGGCGGCGAGGCATCCGACCCCGCCCGCTGCCGCCGTGATGACGACCGTGTCGGAGGGCGTCAGCGCGAGCCCCTCGACAGCCGTCCATGCGGTCGTGCCCGCGACGTAGAGCGAGCCCGCCACCTCCCAGGTGAGTTCGGGCGGCTTCGTCAGCAGCTGCGCCTCGGGCACGAGCACATGGGTCGCATGTGCGCCACGATCGACGAACCCCATGACCTCGTCGCCGTGCGAGAACGACGAGACACCGGGGCCGGTCGCGGCGACGACCCCCGCGAGATCTCGGCCCTGCAGCGAGGGGAAGCTCACGGGCCAGCGCTCGGGATGGTCGCCGCGCCGGATCGCGCTCTCGACGGGGTTCAGCCCGGTCGCGAACACCGCGACGAGCACCTCGCCCTCTCCGGGCACCGGCATCGGCTCTTCGACGACCTCGAGCACCTCGGGTCCGCCGTGCTCGGAGAACCGGACGACGTGAGCCAGGTCGTGGGTCGGATCGTGAGTCATCTCGCACCTCCACCGCTCTACGGATAGTGCCATTCTCCGCCTGCCGGGAGGATTCCGACAGGGCTGGACACGGGGCACCGGCCCCCAGTAAGCGGTCCGGCGCGCGGCCCGAGTCAGCGTCGCTTGCGCGCCGCGTCAGACTCGCTTGCGCGCCTGCAGCGCCGCCTCGTACAGGTCGCGCGTGCTCAGCCCGCTCTCCGCGGCGACGAGGGCGGCGGCATCCTTCAACCGGGTGCCGGATGCCGCGAGCTCGAGCACCCGCGCGAGCGCGTTCTCGGGGTTGGCCTCATGCTCACCGGCGCCGCCGACGACGATCACGATCTCGCCGCGCACCCCGCCCTCGGCCCACGTCGCGAGCTCGCCGAGCGGGCCGCGGCGCACCTCCTCGTACATCTTGGTGAGCTCGCGGCAGACAGCCGCCGGCCGGTCGGCGCCGAACGCCTCGGCGAGCGCGGCGAGGCTCGCGGCGAGCCGTGACGGCCCCTCGAAGAACAACAGGGTGCGACGGTCGCCGGCGAGCTCGGCGAGGCGACGGCTGCGCTCCCCAGCCTTGCGCGGCAGGAACCCCTCGAAGGCGAACCGGTCGGTCGGCAGCCCTGAGACGGCGAGCGCGGTGATCACGGCGGATGGTCCGGGCAGGGCGGTGACCTCGACACCCGCATCGGCCGCCGCCGCCACGAGCGGGAATCCGGGGTCGGACACGGTCGGCATGCCGGCGTCGCTGAGCACGAGCAGGTCGGTGTCGCGGGCGAGCTCGACGAGCTCGGCCGCCTTCTGCCGCTCGTTGTGCTCGTGCAGGGCGATGAGCTTCGGACGGTTCTCGATGCCGAGGCCGGCGAGGAGTCGCTGCGTCACCCGGGTGTCCTCCGAGGCGATGACGGTCGCCGACTCGAGGGCGTCGCGAAGCCGGGCGGAAGCGTCGCCGAGATTGCCGATGGGCGTCGCCGCGAGGATGATCATGGTCTCAAGCATGACACTCGCGGGTCAGCCGGACTCGTTTAGGGTTGGGCGCATGGGAGTGGAGCCGGATCCGGTGGAGGAGCGCCGGGGCACCCGGCTCGACGACTGGTGGGCCCGGGTGCTGTCGACGTCGCGCCGCCGGACGCTCTGGTACTGGGGCGGCCCGATCCTCGTCGCGCTCATCGCCGCAGTGCTGCGGTTCTGGAACCTCGGTCACCCGCAGGCGATCGTCTTCGACGAGACCTACTACGTGAAGGATGCGTGGACCCTCCTCCACAACGGTTACGAGTCGACCTGGCCGAAGGACGCCGATGCCGACTTCGCGGCCGGCGACACCGACATCTTCAACGACGCGGCCTCGTACGTCGTGCACCCGCCGCTCGGCAAGTGGATGATCTCGCTCGGCATGGCCGCGTTCGGCGCCGGCGACGCCTTCTGGTGGCGCGCCTCGACCGCGCTCGCGGGCACGATCGCCGTCTTCCTGATCACGGTCATCGCCCGCCGCCTCTTCGCCTCGACGATCCTCGCGGTCATCGCCGGCCTGCTGTTCGCGGTCGACGGCAACGCGATCGTGATGTCGCGCGTCGCGCTGCTCGACAACTGGGTGATGTTCTTCGCCCTGCTCGGCTTCTGGTTCGTGCTGCTCGACCGGGCTCGGTCGGCCCGCCTGCTCGAGGAGCGGTTGGAGACGGCTCGCGACTGGGGACTCGAACCGCATTACGGGCCGGCGCTCTGGGCCCGACCGTGGGTGGTCGCCGCAGGCGTCGCCTTCGGCGCGGCGACCGCGGTGAAGTGGTCGGGGCTCTGGTTCCTCGCCGCGTTCGGCATCTACCTCGTCGTCGTCGACGCCGTCGCCCGCCGCCGCGCCGGGGTGCCGTTCTGGCTGTCGGCGTCGATCCTGAAGCAGGGCCCGGTCACCTTCCTCCTCCTCGTGCCCGTCGCCGCGGTCGTCTACCTCGCCTCCTGGACGGGATGGCTCGTGACCGACGGCGGGTACTACCGGCACTGGGCCGAAGAGGCGGGCAACGCCGCGACCGGGACGTTCTCGTGGGTTCCACTGGCGCTGCAGAGCCTCTGGCACTACCACGAGGCGGCCTACGGCTACCACGTCGGCGTGCACAGCCCCCATCCGTGGCAGTCGAATCCGCTCACGTGGCTCTTCATGATCCGCCCGACGAACATGTACTACTCCTCGAGCGAAGACGGTTCGGCCGGTTGCGGCGCCGACACCTGCTGGTCGTCGATCATCGAGATCGGCAATCCGCTCATCTGGTGGGCCGCAGCGGCGGCGAGCTTCTATCTGGTCTACCGGCTGGTGCGGTATCGCGAGTGGCAGGTCGGGCTGATCCTCGTGGGGCTCGCGGCGGGCTACCTGCCCTGGCTCGGCTACCTGAACCGCACGGTCTTCCAGTTCTACTCGATCGCGTTCGAACCGTACATGCTGCTCGCGCTCGTCTTCGTGATCGGGCTCGTGCTCGGGCGCCGCGACGACCCGCATTGGCGACGCGAACGCGGCATCGCCGTCGTCGTCATCTTCCTCGCCTTCGTGCTGGCCGTCTCGGCGTTCTTCTTCCCGATCTGGTCGGGCATGCCCGTCACGCCGACGTTCCGGCAGCTGCACTTCTGGCTGCCGAGCTGGGGCTGAGCCCTCGGGCGACCGCCCTCGCTCGCAGCGCGACGACCGGGCTCACTCGCGGAGCGGCCGGAAGAACTCCCGCATAGCAGTGGCGACGAGCTCGGGAGACTGCTTGACCGTGAAGTGCCCGCCGCTCGGCAGCTGCTGCCAGGCGCGGATGTCCCGGTACGTGCGTGCGGCCCAGCTCTGCGGGAACCCGCGTTCGCCGTACTGCACGGCCACACCCACCGGCACCTCGACGAGCGGCATCGGCGCGGTGTCGAAACGGTCGTCGAAGTACGCGCGGAACGAGGTGCCGATGCTCTGCGTCGCCCAGTAGAGCGTGACCGTCGTGAGCACGTCGTCGTCGCTCCACGCCGCCCGGTACGCCTCGTCGCCGCCGCTCCATGTGCGGAACTTCTCGACCAGCCACGCGGCGAGGCCCGCCGGCGAATCGTTCAGCGCCGCGGCGAGCGTGTCGGGCTTCGTCGACTGCAGCTCGCTGTAGGCCGACTCGCCGAGCCACTTCGCGTCGAGCTCAGCGCGGAACCCGATCTCCTCGTCGGTGAGGTCGTCGCGCCGTTCGGCCGAGGGGAACGCGGCATGGGTCGCGAAGAGGCCGAGCACCGACTCGGGGTGCAGCGCCGCCGTCCAGTCGCTGATCCAGGTGCCGACGTCTTCGCCGTAGCTCGCGTATCGCTCGTAGCCGAGCACGTCGTGCATGAGCGCATGCCACCGCTCGGCGATCTCGTTCGCGACGAAGTGCGCTTCACCCGGCGCCTCGGAGAACCCGAAACCGGGCAATGACGGGATGACCACGTCGAAGGTGTCATCGGGCCTGCCGCCGTGACGCGCCGGATCGACGAGGTACGCCGCGATCGGCAGCATCTCGGCGAAGGTGTACGGCCAGCCGTGGGTGAGGATGATCGGCACCGGCGCGGGATCGCGCCGCTCCGCACGAATCCAGGCGAAGTGCACGCGACCTCCGCCGACGTCGGCGGTGAACTGCGGCACCGCGTTCAGCCGTCGCTCGATCGAGCGCCAGTCGAACGCACCGCCCCAGTAAGCGAGCAGTCGCTCGAGTTCGGCCGTATCGGTGCCGGCCGACCACGGGGCCCCCGGCGTCGACGGCGGCAGGCGGCGCCGGGCGATGCGATGGCGCAGGTCGACGAGCACATCGTCGGCGAGGTCGACCGTGAACGGCTCCATGCGGCGACGCTACCGCGGACCGACGACGATCGGCCGCCGCCGATCGAGACCGGCAGCCGTCGGCTAGCGTTGTGAGGTGCGTCGTTTGCTGCCGGGACTCGTCGTCGCGGCATCCGCGGCCCTCATCGCATGGCTCTGCCATCTCGCGCTCCCCGCGGTGCCGCTGCTCACCGCTGCGGTCGCGCTCGGCATCGTCGTCGGCCAGATCCCGGCGCTCCGCGTCGCGCTCACCGGCCCGCTCGCGCCCGGACTGCGGGTCTCCGCCCGTCGGCTGCTCCGCATCGGCATCGTGCTGCTCGGACTGAAACTCAGCCTCGTCGACATCGCCTCGCTCGGCTGGGTCACGATCGCGACGACGGTCGCGGTGGTCGTGATCACCTTCGTCGGCACGATCGGCCTCGGCCGGGCGTTCGGCCTGCCCGGCCACCAGCCGCTCCTCGTCGCGAGCGGGTTCTCGATCTGCGGCGCGTCGGCGATCGGTGCGATGGGCGCGGCGGTGCGCGCCCGCGACGAGGAGCAGGCCGTGCCGGTCGCCCTCGTGACCCTGTGCGGCACCCTCGCGATCGCGGTGCTGCCGGCGCTGTGGCATCCGCTCGGACTCTCGAACGTGCAGTTCGGGCACTGGGTCGGGGCGGGCGTGCACGACGTCGGCCAGGTGGTCGCGACCGCGCAGATCGCCGGCACCGCCGCCCTCGCCGTCGCCGTCGTCGTCAAGCTCACCCGGGTGCTCATGCTCGCCCCCATGGTCGCGATCACCGCAGCCGTCGAGCGGCGACGGGCGGTCGAGGTCGAGGGCCCGCGCCCGGCGATCGTGCCGCTCTTCGTCGCCGGGTTCCTCGCCGCCGTGCTGCTGAACACGTTCGTGCCACTGCCCGAGTGGCTGCTGTCGGGCGCCGACACCCTGCAGACCGCACTGCTGGCGATGGCGCTCTTCGCACTCGGCGCCTCGATCCGGCTCGGCGAGCTCGCGAGCACCGGATGGCGGGCGCTCGTCGTCGGCCTCACCTCGTGGGTGCTCGTCGCGGGCCTCGCCTACGGCGCCGTGCTGCTCGGCTGAGCGCCTGCACCGGCGCTCACGGCGATGACGACCTTGCCGCGCACCCCGCCCGACTCGAGCATGGCGACCGCGGCGGCCGCCTGCTCGAGCGGGAACACCCGGTCGACGACGGGGCGCAGCTCGCCGGCGTCGATGCGCCGGGCCAGTTCGGCGAGGTCGTCGCCGCTGCGCAATGCCGCCAGCGGGCGGAGCCGCTGCGACACGAACGGCGAGGTGAGTGATGCCGCGGCCATCCGCCGCATCGGTCCGAGCACCGTGCCGCCCCGGCCAGACGACAGCACGAGGGTGCCCCGTGGCGTGAGCGAGCGGCGCACGCGACCGAGCGGGTGGTCCGCGACGAGGTCGAAGACGACGTCGTAGCGACCGGCGTTCGCGGTGAAGTCCTCGGCCGTGTAGTCGATCACCTGATCGGCGCCGATCGCCAGCACGTGCTCGGCCTTCGCCCCGCGGCAGACCCCGGTCGCCTCGGCGCCCCGGGCCTTCGCGAGCTGCACGGCGAATCCGCCGACGCCGCCGGAGGCGCCGTTGACGAGCACGTGCTGCCCGGCCGTCACGCCCGCGAGACGCAGGCCCTGCAACGCCGTCGTGCCCGAGACGACGACGGCCGCGGCGTGCACCGCGTCGACGGAGGCGGGCCGTGCGGCGACGAACCGCTCGGGGACCGCGACGAACTCGGCGAAGCCGCCCTGGTCGGATTCCGTGAAGACGGCGTCGCCGACCGCGAACCGCGTGACGGCGGAGCCGACCGCGACGACCTCGCCCGCGACATCCCGGCCGATGATCGGCCGCTTCGGTCGCCGGATGCCGTAGGCGAGGCGCACCGCTCGCGGCTCGCCGCGCATGAGCAGCACGTCGCCCATGCTGACGGCGACCGCCTCGACGCGGATGAGCACCTCGTCGGCGGCGGGCTCCGGCACGTCGACCTCGGCGAGCGCGAGCTCGTCGGGGCCGCCGTAGCGGTGCTGCACGATCGCCCTCATGCCGCGACCGGCTTCGGAGACGGAGCAGGCGACGACGCAGACGCCGCGGGCGCCATCGCGACTACGACGCTGCCGGCCTTGTGCCCGGTGTCGACGCGGCGATGCGCGTCGGCGATGTCGTCGAAGGGGACGACCCGATCGACGACCGGCACGAACGCACCCGCATCGATGAGCTCGACGAGCAGGGCGAGCTCCGCCGCCTTGAGCCGGATGTCGCGGAGCCCCGTGAAGGCGATCGCCGCCCGCCGCCCGTGGCTGAACCAGCGCGTGAGCGGCCACTGCACCATGATCGCGGCCGACGGCACCGTCGTGAGGTAGATGCCGTGCGGTGCGAGCGCGCGGCGGGCGGCGCCGAACGAGCGCTTGCCGACCGCGTCGAAGATCACGTCGTATGCCCCGCGGGCCTCGGTGAAGTCCTCGCGCGTGTAGTCGATCACCCGATCGGCCCCGAGCGAGGTGACGAGCGGTGCGTTCGCGGCGCTGCACACGCCGACGACCGTCGCACCGAAGTGCTTCGCGAGCTGCACCGCCGCCGAGCCCACCGTGCCGGACGCCCCGTTGACGAGCACGACCTGGCCGGGCGCCACCCCGGCGAGATCGCGGAGGAAGGGCAGTGCGGTGAGGAACCCGTCGACCGTCGCGACCGCCCCTGCGGCGTCGAGCCCTGCGGGGAGGTGCGCGATCGGTGCGTCCTCGGCGATCACGACCAGTTCGGCGTGCGCGCCCATCGACGGCGCCAACGTGCCGAAGACCCGGTCGCCCGGCGCGAACCGGGTCACGTCGCTGCCGACGCGTTCGACCACGCCGGCGAAGTCGGAGCCGAGCACCGGGTGCTTCGGCTTCGTGAGTCCGAAGAAGAGGCGGGCGAAGCGCGGGGTGCCGCTGCGCCCGGCGCTGTCGGAGGGGCCGACGGTGCTCGCCTCGACCCGCACGAGCACCTCGCTCGCATCGATCGTGGGTTCGGCTGCCTCCTGCAGGTGCAGCACCTCGGGCGGACCGTATCGTTCGTACACTGCGATTCTCATGATGCCGACTCCTCCGAGTCCGTCGCCGCGTCGTGATCGGGGTACTGGAAGACGTCGTCGAGCGGCACCCCGAAGATCCGCGCGAGTTGGAATGCCATCTCGAGCGACGGCGAGTAGCGCCCCTGTTCGATGGCGATGACGGTCTGCCGGGTCACGCCGAGACGCTTCGCGAGCTCGGCCTGGGTCATCTCGCCGGCCCGGAACCGCAGCGAGCGGATGTCGTTCGTGACCCTCGTCGGCTTCACCACGTCGGCACTCCCCTGCGGTAGGCGACGAGTTTCGTGATGCTCGAGACGACAGCGGAGAGCACGAAGCAGAGGTAGACGGTGTTCGCGATCCAGAAGCCGTCGACGTCGAACATCGCGAGCACGAGCGCGCCGAGGGCGCCGATCACCACGAACGAGCTGCCGACGCGCTCGCCCAGCCGGTCGATCTCCTTGTCGCGCACATCGCCGCGCGTGCTCTCGCTCGGCGAGAGGATCTCGACGAGGATGCGCCCGATGATCGAGGCCACGATCGCGCCGCCGATGACCCAGAGCATGGCCGGCACGTAGTCGATCTGCTCGGCCGCGGTGCCGTTCAGCAGCTGCGGCAGCATGAGCGAGAGGTACACGGTGCTGCCCACGACGGCGACCACGAGGTAGACCCACGTGCCCTTCTCCTCGTACGACATGTGGTCCTCCTCGAAATGTCAGAAATGTTTGACATTGCCAATGTAGAGAATTCTCGACATTGTGTCAAGCATTCTTGACATCTGAGGCGTCGCGACGGCCTCCTTGCGTCGGCGACCTGGCCTCTCAGGACGACGGTCGTGGGGTCGTGCCGGTGCTATCGTGGTCGCGGTTTCAACGTTGAAACCGGCGAGGAGCAACCACCGCACATGCCCACCCCGGACACCATCGGCACTCGGCGCATCGACGCGCTCCGCGCCCCGCATCTCGGCGGCCGCACGTGGACGGCCATCCTCGCCGTCGGACTCGTCGGGCAGCTCGCCTGGGTCATCGAGAACATGTACCTCAACCTGTTCGTCTACGACACGATCTCGACCGACCCCGCCATCATCGCGATCATGGTCGCAGCGAGCGCCGTCGCCGCGACGGCGGCCACGCTGCTCTTCGGCGCCTGGTCGGACCGACTCGCCCGTCGACGCGAGTTCGTCGCCATCGGCTACATCGTCTGGGGTCTCGTCACGGCCGCATTCGGCCTGGTCGGCGGAGGCGCGTCCGGGGCACTCTCGGACGGGGCATCCGGTGCATCGACCGCCGCCGCGGCGACCGCGACCGCCGTGATCGCCGTGATCGCGCTGGACTGCGTCATGAGCTTCATCGGCTCCGGCGCGAACGATGCGGCCTTCGCCGCGTGGGTCACCGATTCGACGGTGCCCGCCAACCGCGGGCGCGTCGACGGATGGCTCGCCATCATGCCGCTCATCGGCATGCTGCTCGTCTTCGTGCTCCTCGACCCGCTCACGCAGTCGGGTCAGTGGGGGCTGTTCTTCGGCATCGTCGGCGGGATCACCGTGATCACCGGCATCGCCGCCTGGTTCCTGGTCCGCGACCGCGGCGTGGCGAAGCACCCGCACGGCGTGCTGCGCGCGATCTTCGAGGGGCTTCGTCCGCAGACCGTCCGACGCGAACCCGCCCTGTTCCTGACGCTCGCGATCTGGACGGTCGTCGGGATCAGCTCGCAGGTCTTCCTGCCGTACGTGCTCATCTACCTGCGCTACTCGCTCGCGCTCGACGGATACGCGATCGTGCTCGGCGTCGTGCTGCTGCTCGCCTCGGCGCTGAGCGTGGCCGGCGGGCGCCTCATGGACCGGATCGGCAAGCCCCGGTTCCTCCCGTACGCCGTCGGAGCGTTCGCCGCCGGCCTCATCGCCATGACCTTCGTGCGCGAGATGACCGGCGTCATCGCCGCCGCGACGGTGATGATGGCCGGCATGATGGCCTCCGTGGCCGCGGTCTCCGCGATGACGCGCGACCGCACCCCCGAAGACCGGGCGGGTGGCGTGCAGGGCGCTCGCATGATCATGGCGATCCTGATTCCGATGCTGATCGGCCCGGCGATCGGCGCCGCCGTGATCTCGGGCGCGGACCACACCTACGTCGACCTCGGCGTCTCGCACCCGGTGCCCGGCCCCGAGATCTTCCTGGCGGCGGCCGTCGTGCTCGTCGTCGTGCCACCGCTCGCGATGCTGCGTGCACGGATGCTGCGGCGCGGCGAGAAGGCCCTGGCCGCAACCCCGGCGGACCGCGCATGAGCCGGCGCACGCCCTGGGCCGGCGACCTCGACCGCGAGCGCCCGCTGCCCGAATACCCCCGGCCGCAGCTCGTGCGGGAGCACTGGCTGAACCTGAACGGCGTGTGGTCGTACGCGTTCACCGCGGGCGCCGACATCGCGGCGCCGCCGATCCCCGAGACGTGGCAGGGCGGGATCGTCGTCCCGTTCTCCCCCGAGGCCGAGCTGTCCGGCGTGGGGCGTCAGCTGCAGCCCGACGAGCGTCTCTGGTACCGGCGGACGGTCCAGGTCCCGGGCGGGGCCGACGGAGGCCGGCTGCTGCTCCACTTCGGTGCCGTCGACCAGCGATGCCGGGTCATCGTGGACGGCGAGGTCGTCGGCGAGCACTCGGGCGGCTACCTCCCGTTCACGATCGACGTGACGGCCCCGCTCGGCGACGGCGCCGAGCACGAACTCGTCGTCGACGTGGTCGATCCGAGCGACACGTCCTACCACTCCCGCGGCAAGCAGGCGCTTCGCCGGGGCGGCATCTGGTACACCGCTCAATCCGGCATCTGGCAGACGGTGTGGCTCGAGCGGGTGCCGGTGGTGCACGTGCGGGAGCTCCGCGTTCGGCCGCTGCTCGACGAGGAGCAGGTCGAAGTGCTGGTCGAGGTCGGCGCGGGCGGGTCCGAGCCCGAGCCCGTGCCATCCGACCGCCCTCGCCCGGCCGACGCACCCCAGGCGACGGTGGTCGTCCTCGACGCCGGCCGGGAGGTCGCGCGAGCGACCGGGCCGGCCGGCCGGCCGATGCGCCTGCCGCTGCCCGGCCCCCACCGTTGGCACCCCGACGACCCGTTCCTCTACGACCTCGAAGTCAGGCTCGGCGAAGACCGCGTCGAGAGCTACTTCGGCATGCGCTCGGTCGGCGTCGCGGCCGACGCGCACGGCCGCCCCCGGCTGATGCTGAACGGCGAGCCGATCCTGCACGCGGCGGTGCTCGACCAGGGCTATTGGCCCGAAGGCCTGTACACGCCGCCATCCGACGCGGCGCTCGTGCACGACATCGAGCAGATGAAGTCGCTCGGCTTCAACGCCCTGCGCAAGCACATCAAGGTCGAGTCGCTGCGCTGGTACCACCACTGCGACCGTCTCGGCATGCTGGTCTGGCAGGATCTCGTGAACGGCGGCCGCCGATACCACCCCGCTGTCGTGACCGTGCCGGTGAAGCTGCCGCTGCGCCTGGACGACCGACGGCACCGACTGTTCGGCCGGCAGGACGCCGCGGGCCGGGCCGACTTCCGCACCGAGCTCGACGAGACCGTGCGCCTCCTCGGCAACGCGCCGAGCGTCGTCGTCTGGGTGCCGTTCAACGAAGGCTGGGGCCAGTTCGACGCGCTCGACGCGGTCGACCGGCTGCGCGCGCTCGACCCCGATCGGGTGATCGATCACGCGAGCGGATGGCACGACCAGGGCGGCGGCGACCTGCGGAGCCTCCACGTGTACTTCCGCCGGATCAGGCCCGAGCGGGCGTGGCGGACCGAGCGGCGGGCGATCGTCGTCTCGGAGTACGGCGGCTACAGCCTGCGACTGCCCGGCCACGAGTTCGGTCCGCGGGAGTTCGGCTACCGCCGCTACCGCACGATCGACGATCTCACCGACGCCTTCGTCGCGCTGCATCGCATCGAGGTCGGACCCGCCGTCGACGCCGGGCTGAGCGGTTACGTCTACACGCAGCTCAGCGACGTCGAGGACGAGCTCAACGGCCTCGTCACCGCCGACCGGACCGTGCTGAAGCTTCGGGCCGACCGGGTGCGCGAGGTGAACGCCGAGCTCGCGGCGCGCTTCGCCACCGCCGTCGCCCCCGCTTCCACCGCCTCACCGACCGCATCGCCCGTTGCCCCCACCGAGTCTCCATTCGAACCAGAGGTCCAGGATGCCCCGCACCATCGTCGAGCGTGAGCTCACCACCCCCGTCGCCCTGTGCCTGCCCGACGGCAGCCTGAACCCCGCCGCAGTCGGCTGGAGCCGCACGCCGCTGCACGACACCTCCGGCATCGACGGACGCCGGGTCTGGGGACGCAACAAGCGCTGGGAGTACTGGGCTGTGACCACGCCCACGCACCTCATCGCGCTCACGGTCTCGTCGATCGACTACGCCGCGGTGCACGCGGTCCTCGTGCACGACCGGCGAACCGGGGCGACACTCGATCGCTCGGCGATCGTGCCCTTCGGCGGCGGGACGACGCTGCCCGCATCGCTCGGCGACGGACCTGCGCGGGCGCGGGCGAAGGGCATCTCGATCGATGTGGAGGAGGTCGAGGACGGCACCCTGCTCCGCGCCGAGGTCGACGGCGCGCGCCTCGAGATCCTGGCCGAGCTGCCCGAGGGGCACGAGCGTCTCGGCGTCGTCGTTCCGTGGTCGACGAGGCGATTCCAGTACACGGTGAAGGACGTCGCTCGCCCCGCGACCGGCTGGCTCGAGCTGGACGCCGCCGAGGCCCGCCGTGAGCGAATCGAACTGCCTGCCGGCGAGAGCTGGGCAGTGCTCGACCACGGCAGAGGCCGCTGGCCCTATCGCATGGTGTGGAACTGGGGTGCCGCCTCGGGCACCGTCAACGGCCGCACGATCGGCCTGCAGCTCGGCGGAAAGTGGACCGACCGCACGGGTTCGACCGAGAACGCGGTCGTCGTCGACGGACGACTCTCGAAGATCGAGGAGGAGCTCGACTGGGAGTACGACGAGCGCGACTGGTTGGCGCCGTGGCGCATCCACGGGGTATCCGCCGACCTGCGCTTCGAGCCGTTCTGGGACCGCGTGAGCGCGACCGAGCTCATCGTCTTCGGCTCGCACGGGCATCAGTGCTTCGGGCACTACTCGGGGTGGGTGCTGGCCGACGGCGAACGCGTGGAGGTCTCCGGGCTCCTGGGCTGGGCCGAGGACGTGAGGAACCGCTGGTGAGCGGCGCAGAGGGGCGCGGGTCCGCGCGGCGTGCGGCGGCGCCGACGCTGAAGGATGTCGCGGCGATCGCCGGCGTCTCCTACCGCACCGTCTCGAACGTGATCAGCGGCAAGGTCCCGGTGAGCGAGGCGACGAAGTCCCGTGTCGAGGCCGCGATCGCGGAGCTCGGCTACCGGCCGCAGCTCGCGGCGCGGCAGCTGCGTGTCGGGCGCACCAACCTGCTCACGCTGTCGGTGCCGTTCCTGTCGTTGCCGTACTTCGCGCAGCTCGCGCACGCGGTGGTCGGCGCGGCCGAACAGGCAGGGTACGACGTCGTCGTCGACGAGACGCACGGCGATCCCGAGCGCGAACTCCGCGCGGTAGCGGGGTACCGAACGCTGCTCACGGACGGCGTCATCCTGAGCGCGATGTCGATCGGCGACGACCAGCTCGCCGCGGCGCGCGGCAGCACTCCGCTCGTCGTGCTGGGAGAGCGGATCCGAACGGCGCGCGTCGACCGGGTCGTCGTCGACAGCGTCACCAGCTCGCGCGATGCGACCGCGCACCTCATCGCGTCAGGTCGGCGCCGCCTCGGCTTCCTGGGCGCGGTGCCGGATGCCGCGAGCGGCGCCGCGGCCGCCGACCTCCGTCTCGAGGGGTTCCGCTGGGCGCTCCGGCGGGCAGGCCTCGAGCCCGACCCGGCTGACGTGCTGGAGATCTCGCCGTGGAACCGCGACTCCCCCGAAGGCGACTACTCGCGCGAGGAGGGCTACGCCCGCACCCGTGCTCTGCTCACCCGCCCACGAGGACTCGATGGGCTGGACGGACTGGTCTGCGCGAACGACCTGCTCGCGATCGGCGCGCTCCGCGCCCTCCGGGAGGCCGGGATCGACGTACCGTCCCAGCTGGCCGTCGCAGGCTGGGACGACGCACCCGAGTCGGCGTTCGCGACGCCACCGCTCACGACCATCGCGCCCGACCTCCGCGAACTCGCGCGTCTCGCGGTGGCATCCGTGCTGCGCCTCGTCGACGACCCCGCCTCGCCGACGCGGGTGGAGCAGGCGCCGTACCGGCTGGTGCGTCGGGCGTCGGCGCCGTAGCAGGCGGCGTCCAGGTCGATCCGCTCGCGGCGTTGTCGGCGCCCTTCGCGCCTAGTGGCTGCCGCCGTCGACGAACTTGAGGCCGACGACGCAGCCGACGAGCCCGACCAGCAGGGCGATCTTGATCCACGAGACATCCGCCTCGCCCGTCACCATCGCCCAGACGACCGTGAGCGCCGCACCGATGCCGACCCAGACGGCGTAGGCGGTGCCGGTCGGGATGTCGCGCATGGCCCAGGCGAGTCCGCCCATCGAGAGGGCGAGTGCGCCGAAGAAGATGACCGACGGCCAGAGCTTCGTGAAGCCCTCGGACTTGCCGAGCGCGGTGGCCCAGACGGCTTCGAGCACGCCGGACACGATGAGGATGACCCAGGCCATTTTGTTCACTCCTGTGGCCAGTCTTGTCGCGTTCCGGGTACTGATCCCTCGTCCGGGGCCGCAGTCGGCGACCTGGTCACGATGCTAGCAACGCAGCCTGTGCAGGCCATGTGCAGCAGGTCGAGCGGAAGCCGCGGCTCACGACCGCTCGCACCAGCCCGCTCAGCGCGCGCGCGCGACCTCGGCGAAGTGCTCGACGACCGGGAACGGCTCGTAGAACCGATGCAGCAGCTCGCGCCAGCGACCGTACTCGGCCGACCCGCGGAACCCCACCTCGTGGGCCTCGACGCTCTCCCACTGCACGAGCAGCAGGTACTCGTTCGGCGTCTCGATCGAGCGCGAGAGGCGCAGGTCGATGAAGCCGGGCATGGCGGCGATGATCGACTTCGCCTCGGCGAATGCCGTCTCGAAGTCGGCCTCCCGGCCGGGGACGACGGGCAGCAGCGCGTGTTCGAGGATCACGAGCCCCACGGTATCGCGTGCGGCGCGCGCCCTCCGCGACATCCGTTGCCCTGCGTTACGCCGTCGAACCGCGCCCGCAGCGGCCCGCAGTAGCGTTGCCGCATGGCAGACCGCGAATACGGCTTCAAGACCCGCGCCATCCACGCGGGCAACATCCCCGACCAGGTGACGGGCGCTCGCGCGCTGCCGATCTACCAGTCGAGCGCGTTCGTCTTCGACGACACCGCCGATGCTGCGGCGCGGTTCGCCCTGCAGAAGTACGGCAACATCTACTCGCGCCTCGCGAACCCGACCGTCGCGAGCTTCGAGGAGCGCGTGGCGAGCCTCGAGGGCGGCCTCGGCGCCGTCGCCACCGCCTCCGGACTCAGCGCGCAGTACATCACCTTCGCGAGCCTCGCGGGAACCGGTGACCACATCGTCGCCTCGGCGAACCTCTACGGCGGTTCGATCACCCAGCTCGACGTCACGCTCCGCCGCTTCGGCATCGAGACGACGTTCGTGCAATCGGCCGACGCCGCCGACTATGCCGCGGCGATCACCGACACGACGAAGGCGCTCTTCGTCGAGACGATCGCGAACCCCTCGGGTGAGATCGCCGACCTCGAGGCGCTCGCCGACGTCGCGCACGCCCACGGCATCCCGTTCATCGTGGACTCGACGATCGCGACCCCCTACCTGAACCGCCCGATCGAGTGGGGCGCCGACATCGTCACCCACTCCGCCACGAAGTTCCTCGGCGGGCACGGCACGACGCTCGGCGGCGTCGTCGTCGAGTCCGGTCGCTTCGACTGGCACTCCGAGAAGTTCCCGCTGTTCGGCCAGCCGGTGCCGAGCTACGGCGGCCTCCAGTGGTCGGGCAACTTCGGCGAGTACGCGTTCCTCACGCGGCTCCGCGCCGAGCAGCTCCGTGACATCGGCCCCGCCCTCGCACCGCACTCGGCGTTCCTGCTCGCGCAGGGCGTCGAGACGCTGCCGTACCGCATCCAGGCGCACATCGACAATGCCCGCGCCGTCGCCGAGTGGCTCGACGCCGACCCGCGCATCGAACGCGTGCTCTGGGCCGGCCTGCCCGGCCACCCGCACCACGACCGGGCACTGAAGTACCTGCCGAAGGGCCCGGGCTCGGTGTTCAGCTTCGAGGTGAAGGGCGGCCGAGCCGTCGGTCAGGCGCTCATCGAGAACGTCAACCTCGCCAGCCACCTCGCCAACATCGGCGACGCCAAGACGCTCATCATCCACCCCGCATCCACCACGCACGCGCAGCTCACCGAGCAGCAGCTCGTCGACGCCGGCGTCCTGCCCGGGGTTGTGCGACTGTCGGTGGGCATCGAGGATGTGGAGGACATCATCGACGACCTCGACCAGGCCCTCACGATCGCGACGGGAGCAGCACGATGACCGCAGAAGCCACGAGCACGGCGGTGCTGAGTCAGACGACGGCGCTGAACGAGACGGATGGCGCGGCATCCGCTGCCCTCGAAGGCGACGACCTCGAGACCGTGCGCCTCGTCAACGGGCTCTCGTGCGAACTGCCCGCGAGCTCACCGCTCGCGAAGCTGCTGAAGTCGCAGCGGACCTGGACCGGGCCCGATGCGAAGCAGCGGCTCAAGATCCTGAACGCGGCGAAGTCGGTCGCGATCGTCGGCGCCTCGCCGAAGCCGCAGCGCTCGAGCTTCTTCGTCGGCACGTACCTGCAGCAGTCGAGCGACTACCGGCTGTACTTCGTGAACCCCATGGAGACCGAGATCCTCGGCCAGCCCGCCTACGCGAGCCTCGCCGACCTGCCCGAGGTGCCCGACATCGTCGTGGTGTTCCGCCGCGGCTCCGACATCCCGCAGGTCGTCGACGAGGTGCTCGCCTCGGGCGCGAAGACCATCTGGGTGCAGCTCGGCATCTGGAACCAGGAGGCCGCCTATTACGGCGAAGAGCAGGGGCTCACCGTCGTCATGGACCGTTGCATCAAGGTCGAGCACGCCCGCTTCCACGGCGGCCTGCACCTGCTCGGCTTCGACACCGGCCAGATCACGGCGCGCAAGACCGTTCGCTGACGAGTGCGGGTCGAGCGCTAGCCGACCCGCCGCAGCGCCTGCTCGCGGCGCTCGGCCACGCGCGATCCCGACTCCCGACGTGTCATGCGCCGCAGCACCATCGGCGCGAGCACGAGCCCGACGATCGCCCAGGCGCCGAGCACGGCCGCGGTCTCGAGCTGCCGCCACGATTCGCCGATCTCGACGACCACCGCGCCGTCGGGCAGGAACGACGCGCGCATGCCGAGACCGAGCCAGTAGATCGGGAACACCTGCGCGATCCACTGCAACCACTCGGGCAGGCCGGTGATCGGGGCGAAGATGCCCGAGATCGCGATCAGCCCGAGGATCGGGAGCGAGAGGTACCCGGCGCCGCGCGGCGTCGCGATCATGGATCCGAGGAGCACCCCGATGGCCTGGGTCGCGACGAGACCGAGCGCCAGCACCCACGCGAAGGTGATCCACGAGCTCGGATCGGCGATCTCGAGGCCCTCGACGAGGAAGACACCGGGGATCAGGACGATGGCGAGGTACGCGAGGATCGTCGCCGAGATCTGCACGAGCTTGCCCACGAGATAGGCGCGGATGCCGTTGGGCGTCGCCTTGGCGCGCAGGAGCGTGCCGTCTTCGCGGTCAGCGGCGAGCTGTTGCACGACGAGCAGCATGCCCAAGGCGACGAACATGCCGAGCGCACCCGGCAGGATCATCGTGCCGAGCGTGGCGCCGGAGCCGCCGATGGCGACATCGCGGAGGAAGGTCACCGCCACCAGCGTGGCCACCGGCCAGAGCAACTGGCCCACGAGTTCCATGCCGGTGAACGCCTGCCGCAGTTCGATGAGACCGCGCCCGACGCCGGCGCGGAGCGCGGGGCCGACGGCGGTCATCGCGATGCCCCATTCGCTTCCGGCACGGGGGCGACCGGTTCTGCCGAGACCGGCTCGACCGCGGCCGATTCGGCGTTCCGCACGAGCGCCAGATAGGCGTCTTCGAGCGATGCCCGGCGGATCTCGAGCTCGCGGATCTCCGCCCCGTCGCGAGCGAACAGCTCGCGCGCGAACGCGGTCGAGTCGGAAACATGTCGCACGAGGTGCTCGCCTCCCGCCACCCAGCGGACCTCGTCGTGCCCGGCGATCTGCCGTGTCAGCTGTGCGGACGTGCCGTCGGCGACGATGCGCCCGGCCGCGAGGACGACGATCCGGTCGGCGAGCTTCTCCGCCTCGTCGAGGTCGTGCGTCGTGATGAGCACCGTGGTCTCGTACTCGTCGCGGATGCGCCGCACCAGCTCGTGGAAGTCGCGTCGCGCCTTCGGGTCGAGGCCCGTCGTCGGTTCGTCGAGGAAGACCAGCTCCGGTCGCCCCACGAGACCGATCGCGACGTCGAGCCGGCGGCGCTGGCCGCCCGAGAGCACCTTGATCGGCCGATCGGCCTGCTCGGACAGGCCGACGGCGGCGAGGAGGTCGTCGACCTCCCACGGCCGGCGGATCGACTCCGTCGAATAGGGCTCGTAGAGCGAGCCCTGGAACGCGAGGAGTTCGCGCACGCGCCACTTCGGGTGGTCGCGCCACGACTGCAGCACGATGCCCATGCGGGCACGCCACTGCTCGGTGCCTCGCGCAGGGTCGGTTCCCAGCACGTCGACGCGACCGGCGGATCGCATGCGGAACCCCTCGAGGATCTCGATCGTCGACGTCTTGCCCGCTCCGTTCGGGCCGAGCAGGGCCAGCACCTCGCCTCGGTGCACCCGGAACGACACGTCGTGCAGCACGTCGGTCGCGCCGTACCGCAGTCGGAGTCCTTCGACCTCGATCGCGAGCTCATCGATGTTCACCGTCGTCCCCTCGTCTGCCATCAGCTCTGCCCCTGCCATCAGCGCGGCATCAGGCTCGACCGAGGGCGGCGATGAGCGCCGCTCGATCGACGCCGGCGTAGGCGAGTGCACGGGGAACGGTGCCGAGATCGGCGCGCAGGATGCCGACGAGCGCGTCGGCGACGGCGAGTCGTTCACGCTCCGCGCGGCCACGTTTCCGGTGGGTCTTGAAGTCAGCGCGTCGCAGCGCTTCGCGCACCGTGGCTCCCCAGGTCGGTCGCGACTTCCGCGTCGCCACGAGTCGCTCCTCGGCGACGGGCTCGATGCCGGCTGCACGCAACGACCGTTCGCGTTCACCGCGGAGCGCGGCGTCCACGCCGTCGTGGTCGAGACCGAACTCGGCGAGCGTGCGACCGGCGAAGTCGTGGCCGGCCGAGATCGCGAGCAGCAGGTGCTCGGCCTCGACGCTCGACGCGCCGCGGTCGATCGCCTCGTCGATGGCGTTGATGATGACCTGCTTCAGCGTCGGATCGAGTGCGTCGTCGTCCAGACGGTCAGGCATTGCGCCTCCTCAGCTCGATGCCGGCCAGTTCGAGCCGGCGGTGGTGCTTCTTGTGCACGGCCTGACGGGTGACGCCGAGCGCCTCGGCGACCTGCGTCCAACTCCAACCGGAGCGCATCGCACGCTCGACGGCCGCGTCCTCGAGTCGGTCGGCGAGCTCGCGCAGGGCGACGACGGCGGCCAGGTCGTCGGCTTCGGCACCGGTCGGGTCCGGAATGTACGGGGTCATGCAAGCAACTTAGGTTGCTTATCTCAGTTTGTCAACTGAAGTTGCTTGAAATCGCCGAACGGAACGGCGTTGCACTCCCGCGTCGGCTGTAGCGACGCCCGGTTCGCCCGGCGCTCCTCCCCCTACTCGCCCCAGAATTCCGCGAGCGCACGCGTGATCTCGTCGCGCACCTCGCGGTCGGAGGCCGTCGCCACGCCGTCGCCGGGCTGCACTCCGTAGTCGCCGAAGCTCCCGTGATTGGCGCCGGCGATCTCGACGAAGGTCGCGTCGGCGGGCAGCAGGTGCGCCGCGCCCTCGATCTTGTCGGGAGTGCTGAGCCCGTCGTCGCTGCCGGAGATGCTGAGCACGGCGAGTCCGGATCCGCTCAGGTCGTTCGCACAGTACGAGCCGAAGAACACGACGCCGGCGACCTCCTCGTCGGCCGCCATCATGCACGCGCGCACTCCACCGAGCGAGTGGCCGCCCACGTACCACTCGGACGCCTCGGGCGCGTGGCGGGTGAACGTCTCGAGCGGCCGCTGGTCGAAGAACGCGAGGTTCAGGATCGGCTTGGTGATGACCACCGTCGTGCCGGTCTCAGCCACCGCGTCGACGAGTTTGGCCATGTACGCATAGGGATCGACCTTGGCGCCGGGAATGAAGACGAGCCCGCGATCGGATGCGTCGTCGACCGGCGTCATGACGATCGAGTCGTCGAACGATTCGATGCTCACGCGCTCATCGGTCCATGCCTCGAGCGAGGCCGGTCGCTCGCCCTGCATCACGGTCTTCGCCCAGACCAGGAACCCGACGACGACGAGGGTCAGCACGACGAGCACCGCGAGCAGCACGCGAACCGCGCGCCTGCCCCATGATGAGCGTTCGGGCCGGTGCGATGCAGTCGTCGACATCGCACCATTCTCCCAGAGCGGCGCAGGCTCCCGGAGCGGCGCGGGCCACCGACCGCGAATTGGCCGTTGCCCCACGTGCCCCGCTGCGATTGCATCGGGGAATGCACGACTCCGCCGACTTCGAATTCTCCGCCGACCCCGCACGAATCGACCTCGATCGGGTGCACACCTGGCTCGCCGACGAGTCGTACTGGGCTGCGGGCCGCTCGCGTGCGGCACTCGAGACGGCGGTCGCGGCTTCGCGCAACTACGGCATCTACGACGGTGCGAGCGGCGCGCAGCTCGCCTACGCGCGCGTCATCACCGACGGCGTCACCTTCGCCTGGCTGTGCGACGTGTTCGTCGACAGCGAGGCCCGCGGTCGAGGCATCGGCGTGGCGCTCATCGAGCAGGTCATGGCGACGCTCGAACCGCTCGGGCTCCGACGCATCGGCTTGACGACCGCCGACGCGCACGGCCTCTACGAACGGTTCGGGTTCCGTCCGCTCGACCAGCCCGAGCAGTGGATGGCGCGCACGACACCGATCGCCGCGCGCTGACCTCGGCGACGGGCGCTCAGGCGGCGGATGCCTCGAGGTCGCGCCCGTAGGCGATCATGAGGAAGCTCGTGCCGTCGGGGCGCTCGAACGTGAACTCGCGCTCGTGCATCCGCTGGAATCCGAGACGGTCGTAGAGCCGCTGCGCCGCGAGCATGTCGGGCCCGGTGTTCAGCACGACTCGCTCGAGGCCGCGGATTCGCGCGAGCCGGATCACGTGCGCCACGAGCACCTCGCCGACACCGCGGCGACGGGCGTCGGCGGCGACGCCGAGGAAGCGGAAGTCGAGCTCGCCGTCTCGCGCGAGCGGCGAGATCGCCGCGCCCGCCACGGGGGTGGATGCCGTGCCGAGCAGCGCGCCGGTCGCGGCATCCGTCGCCACCCAGACCTGGTGGTCGCGCGCGCGCTCGGCCACCGCGACGATGTCGGCGCGATACGCGTCATTCAATTCGAAGTCGCTCGCGTACGCCGATTCGACGAGCTCGGTGACCGCCTCGACCTCGTCGGGACGCATGAGTCGTACGCGGATGTCGGCCCGGTCCTGCAGGGCGAAGCGGTAGGCGAACGCCAGGACGTCGCCGAAATGCTCGTCGCGATCGGGCTGCCGGTCGAAGCCGAGCCGCGCGTAGAGGGCCTGCGCGCGGAGGTTGCGCTCACCGGTGTCGAGCAGCAACGCATCGGCACCCCAGCCCAGGGCGGTCTCGATGCTCGCCCTCATGAGGGCCTCGCCCATGCCGGCGCCCTGCGCTGCGGGGTCGACGGCGACGAGCCGCACCTCGGCCTCCTCGCCGACTGCCACCCGCGAGTACGGCGTGCCCGCACGCAGCACGCTCGCCGTGCCGAGCAGTTGCGCGCCGTCGCCGCTTTCGTCGCCGCCGTCGGCGACGGCCACGAGCACGGCACCGGATGCCGCGCGCCCCGCCACGTCTCGTTGAAGCGCACGTCGCTCCTCGCTCACCGGCAGGTGCCCGTACGGACCCGCCTCGAAGGCCCGAGCGATGAGGGCGGGTTCGATCGTGGTTTCGGCGTCGCCGATCGGGCGGATGACGAAGGGAGGAGTGAGGTGCTGCATCGTCATCCAGCCTACGAGCCGCGCGCAGGCCGACGGGCAGCGCTGCGACGTCCGAAACGTGGGCCTGCGCGAACGTCCCCGATAGCGCGGCGAACGAGCGCGTCGGTCGCCGCATGCGCATGATTCTGCGAATTCCCGGCACAACGCTGCGCGGCGCCCGGCGTAGCCTTGAGGGGTGACAGCGTTCGTCTCAGCCCTCGATCTCTTCTCGATCGGGATCGGCCCCTCGAGTTCCCACACCGTCGGCCCGATGCGCGCCGCACGGGCCTTCGCCGAGCGACTCGCGGGCGACGGCGTGCTCGACCGGGTCACCCGCATCACGTGTTCGCTCTACGGCTCGCTCGGCGCCACCGGCCTCGGTCACGGCACCCCCGATGCGGTCATCGCCGGCTTGGCCGGCCTCGAACCGCACGACTGCGACCCCGACGCGGTGCGCGGCGCCTGGTCGGCGCTCGGCGACGACGGCGCCGAGGTGCGCATCGCCGGCACGCACCCGATCCGGATGCTCCGCAGCGACGTCGCGCTCGTCCCCCGCACCCGCCTGCCCGGCCATCCCAACGCGATGACGCTGCAGGCATGGGGCGACGACCCGCTGCCGCTCGCCGAAGACACCTACTACTCGGTCGGCGGCGGGTTCATCCGCCGCGAGGGCGAGACCGCCTCCGAGGCCGAGGCGCTGCGGCATCCGCTGCCCTACTCGACCGCCGACGAGCTGCTCGCGCTCTGCGAGGAGCACGGCGTCTCGTTCTGCGACGTGGCCCGCTTCAACGAGGTCGCCGTCCACGGCGAGCAGGGTATCGACGACGGCCTCGACGCGATCTGGGCGGCGATGGCCGAGTGCGTCGCGAACGGCCTGTCGGCAGACGGCACGCTGCCCGGCGGCCTCCGCGTGAGGCGGCGCGCATCGCAGGTGCGGCAGCGTCTCGAGGAGTACGACCGCGACGAGCACCTGCGCGACACCTCGACCGAGTGGCTGCAGGCGTTCGCGCTCGCGGTCAACGAGGAGAACGCCTCAGGCGGTCGGGTGGTCACCGCCCCGACGAACGGCGCGGCGGGCATCATCCCGGCGGTCGGTCACTACTACCTGAAGTTCGTCCCGGGCGCGGATGCCGCCGGCATCCGCCGCTACCTGCTGACCGCGGCGGCGATCGCCTCCCTCGTCAAGAAGAACGCGTCGATCTCGGGCGCTGAGGGAGGCTGCCAGGCCGAGGTCGGCTCCGCGTGTGCGATGGCCGCCGGCGCGCTGTGCGCCGTGCTCGGCGGCACTCCTCGGCAGATCGAGAACGCCGCCGAGATCGCGATGGAGCACCACCTCGGCCTCACCTGCGACCCCGTGGGCGGCCTCGTGCAGGTGCCCTGCATCGAACGGAACGCGATCGCCTCGTCGACCGCCGTCTCCGCCGCGCGGCTCTCGCTGCACGGCGACGGCACCCATGTGGTCTCCCTCGACACCGTCATCGAGACCATGCGGCAGACGGGCATCGACATGATGACGAAGTACAAGGAGACGAGCGAAGGCGGCCTCGCGGTCAACGTCATCGAGTGCTGACCGCCGCGCGGTTCGCACGTCGTGTCCCCCGATCGGGACTCTCGCGCGACTCGCGAGCGTCTGCCACGCTGTGCAGATGGACACCCCCGACCCGAATATGCCCGAACTGTTCTGGGGCGCCGGCCTCATCGGCCTCGTCATCGGCCTCCTGATCTATCTCGCCGTGCTCGGGCTCATGCTCTGGATCGGCTACCTGATCATCAAGGCGGCCGTGCGCAACGGCCTGCGCGAACACACGATGTGGCTCGAGAGCCGGCGCGGCCCGCTGCGGTGAGGCGAGCAGCCACGGCCGCATGATGACTGCCGGGTGGGCGCCGGTGTCCCGGCCGGCGCCCGCCCGTGCTCGATGCGCCCGCGTCAGCAGGCGCAGCTGATGGCGCCGTCGACGACGGCGCGCCCGCCGAGCCCCGCCTCGGCGATGTTCGTGAGCGGGTCGGCGTCGAGCTGCGCCGGCCCGTCGACGGAGTCGTAGGCGAAGCCCTCGCGCACCCAGTACTCGAATCCGCCGAGCATCTCCTTGACGGGGTGGCCGAGCAGCGCGAACTCGAGCGCAGCACGCGTCGCCCCGTTGCAGCCCGGACCCCAGCAGTAGACGACGATCGGCGTGCCCGCGGGGATCAGCTCGGCCGCGTCGGCCGCGATGCGGCGCCCGGGCAGGTGCACGGCGCCGGGCACGTGACCCTGAGCCCAGGAGGCATCGTTGCGCGTGTCGACGAGCACGAAGCCTGGGTCGCCGCCGGCGAGCGCGGCGGCGACATCCGAGACGTCGGATTCGAACTCGAGGCGATCACGGAAGTGCGCGATCGCCGCGTCGCTCGTGGCGACGTGGGCGAAGAGGGCGGATGCGGTCGGTGCGGCGGGCGTTGCGGCCGTGATCGTCTCGGTCATGCTGTTCACCCTGTCATCCGTCGACGGTCGAGGGCAGGGGAAATCGCGCCGTCGTGGCGCGACTTCCCGCCACTCCCGGCCACCCGGCCCTGCGCAGGGGTGCGAGCCCGCGGAGCTCCGGTTCAGCCCGCGAAGAAGGCGGTCACCGCGGCGCCGAGGGCGACGAGGTCGTCGACGTGTGCGAGCTCGCGCGACGAGTGCATCGAGAGCAGCGGCACGCCGACGTCGACCGTGCGGATGCCGAGTCGGGTCGCCGAGAGCGGGCCGATGGTCGTGCCGCAGGGAATCGAGTTGTTCGAGACGAACGGCTGCGTCGCGACGCCCGCCTGCCGGCAGACCGATGCCCAGAAGCCGGTGCCCTCGGCGTCGCTCGCGTAGCGCTGGTTCGCGTTCAGCTTCAGCAGCGGGCCGCCGCCGAGCACCGGGCGATTCGCCGGGTCGTGCCGGTCGGGGTAGTTCGGGTGCACGGCATGGCCCGCGTCGGAGGAGACGATCCAGGATGCCGCGTAGGCCCGCCGCCGCTCGATGTCGCCGGCCCCGAGCCCGGCGCCGATGCGCACGAGCACGTCGTCGAGGAATGGGCCGCTCGCCCCCGAACGCGACTCGGAACCGAGCTCCTCGTGGTCGAACGCGGCGAGCACGCTGACGTGCGCGGCATCGCTCGGAGCGGCGAGCAGGGCGACGAGTCCAGCGTAGACGGAGCTCAGGTTGTCCATGCGGCCCGACGCGAACAGCGCGTCGTCGAGGCCGAACCGGGCGGGCGGCTGGGTGTCGGCGACGAGCACGTCGTGGCCGACGACCCGATCGGCCGCCACACCGGCGGAGGCCGCGAGCACGCCCATGATGTCGCCCTCGGCGCCGGCGCCCCAGATGGGCTGCATGTGCCGCTGCTTGTCGAGGGCGAGCCCCTTGTTGACCTCGCGGTCGAGGTGGATCGCGAGCTGCGGGATGCGCAGCATCGGCCCGCTGCGCACGAGGTGCGTGGCGCCGTCGTCGGTGACGACGCGCCCTGCGAGCTCGAGTTCGCGGTCGAGCCAGGAGTTCAGGAGCGGCCCCCCGTACACCTCGACGCCCGCCTGCAGCAGGCCTTCCGAGCTGGTCGTCGGGCGCGGCTTCAGCTTGAACGAGGGCGAATCGGTGTGGGCGCCGAGCACCCGGAACGGCGTCGCGGCCTCGGCGGATGCCGGTGCCACCCAGGCGATGACGGCGCCGTCGCGCACGACCACGTGGCGGCCGCCGCCGGCCGGCCACTCGTCGCGCTCGTCGAGTCGGTCGAAGCCGGCCGCCTCGAGTCGCCGGGCAACCTCGGCTGCGGCGTGGTACGACGACGGCGAGGCGCGGACGAACTCGGCGAAGTCGGCGATGTAGGCGTCGGTGCGTGATGCGGGCATCCCCCCATCCAACACCGCCTGCGCCCCGGGGTCGAGTTCGCCGCTCGGCAGGTCAGGCGAAGCGCACGACGGCCTGCAGGCGCGAACGCACCTCCATGACCTCGGTGCCGCCGAGGTGGGCCGATCCCGGCAGGCCCTCGCGCACCGCGCTCGAGAGGCGCGAGCGGCGTACGAGCGCGACCACGGCACCGCGATTCGTGCCGCCGAGTTCGAGGGACTCCTCGGCGTGCTCGTCGGGCACGACGATGACGAGGGCGGTCGGCTTCACCTTGGCGGCCCGCCCGATGGCCTTCGCACGGGCGGCGAGCGCGCGCATCGGGCGTTCGCCGTCGAGCGCCGCACCGACGAGTTCGCCGCGCTTCATGGCAACCGGTCCACCCCAGTCCTCGGACTGGATCGCGAAGAGCCCCGTGGGGCCGAGCACGAGGTGATCGAGTTTCGGCGGCAGGCCGTGGCCGGCGGCATCCGTCGCGACGTCGTGCCAGACCGTGTAGGCGATGCCGAGCGTCGAGAGCGCGCGGGCGCTCGCCTCCTCGGCGAGGGCGTCGGCGAGCACGTGGCGGATGTCGCGGGGCGCGCTCCGCACGAGCGCGGGGTCGTAGGGGTCGGCGACGGTCACGCCGCGGCCTGCCCATTCCCGGATCAGGCCGAGGTAGCGCTCGCGCGACAGCCCGCCGGGGTGGCCGTAGGTTCGTGCGAGCGGACGCGAGTCGCGGCGCGGCTTCGGTGCGGCCGGGGCCCACGCCTCGCGGCTCGGAACGGGGGCGCCGCCGCGGGCACCGCGATCGAAGAGCGCCCTCGCGTCGGGAGTGCCGACGAGCTCCCAGGCCAGTTGCACGGCATGGAAGCGCACGACATCGCCGCCCGTGTCGGGGTGGGCGCTCCGGAGCGCACGACGATAGGCGAGCCGCAGCGTCGCGTCGTCGGCATCGGACGCGACACCGAGCACCTCGTACGGTGAGGCGGAGAGCGGACTGTCGGGCATGGGCTCGCTTTCGGATGTGCGACCACGAGAATACCGCGGCGCGGCTGCACGCGGGTCTAGACTGCCGACCACAGGGGCCCGAGCGGGTCGCGGGAGAGGCTGAAATGCTGATCGACGTGAATTATTGGGCCGTGATCGTCGCGACGCTGTCGACGATGCTCGTGGGATCGATCTGGTACACGCCGAAGGTCTTCGGCAACTACTGGATGCGGGTCGCGAAGGTCGATGACTCCGGCGACCGCGGAGCGGTCGGGCCGATCCTCACGACGCTCATCGTGAGCTTCATCTCGGCATGGGTGCTCGCGATCGCGACCCAGGTCGCGTGGCAGGCGCTCGGCGGCAACTACCTGCTGATGGCGATCACGACGGGCCTCATGCTCTGGGCGGGGTTCACCGCCGCGCGCTTCATCACGCACGACGTGTTCGAGGGGCGACCGCCCGGCCTCACGATCCTGAACATCGGGCACGAGTTCGTGACCGTGGTCGTGATGGCGCTCATCATCGGCGTCTGGCCGCCCGCCGGCACCGTCTGACGCCGCGCAGCCCAGCCGGGCTCAGTCGGCGAAACGCAGCATGCCGTCGTCGACGAGCGTGCGCACCGCCGGAAGCAGATCGGCCGCGAGCGCCGTCTCGTCGACCTCGAGCAATTGGGCGAGGGCGGACACGATCGCACCGACCGAGAGATCCCCGTCGCTCGCCCCGACCAGGGCGGCGAGTCCCGTGTCGAGGCTGATCGCGCGCCCGAAGCCGCCGCCCTGCCGCAGCAGCATCGCGGTCGGGTCATCATCGCCCGGCCAGTAGTGGCGCTCCTCGGTGACGTCGCCGGCGGTCGTGAACCGGGCTGCGGCGAGCGCGGCGTCGTCGAGGGCGGCCTGGCGGTCGTGTTCGACGAGGCAGTCGGCCAGATGCGCGCCGAGTCCGGCCTCGTTCGAGCCGAGGGGGCCGTGCAGCCGTTCGAGCCGCGCGAGCCGGCCGGCACCGGCCGTCGAGTCAGCGGATGCCGCGGCATCCGCTCGTCGCAGCAGCACGTATCCGAAGCCGACGTGCGAGACCCCGCGCGCGGCGAAGTCGTCGAGCCAGGCGTCGTAGAGCCGGTCGAACTCGGCGGTGCCGGGCCTCGTTCCCCCGTCGCGGATCCACGTCTCGGCGTACTCGGTGACGTGCTGCACCTCGCGCTCGATGACCCAATGCTCGAGCGCGGCGGCCCAGTCGCCGACGCGCTCGAGTCCGTCGGAGGCGCCGCCCGCGTCGCCGTCTGGGGCCCCGCCGTCGCGATACTCCCAGTTGCCGAGCAACTGGGCGACGCCGCCGGGTTCGAGGTGGTCGTGGGCCCCGCGGATCACCGCTTCGACGAGGGCGTCACCCACCATGCCGCCGTCGCGGTAGTCGTACTCGGGCACGCCCTCGATGCGCGGGGTGATGACGAACGGCGGATTCGAGACGATGCGGTCGAACCGCTCGCCCGCAACGGGCTCGAAGAGGCTGCCGAGCCGGAGTTCGACGCCGTCGATGCCATTCAGCACGAGGTTCAGCCGCGCGATCTCGAGCGCCCGTTCGGAGATGTCGGTCGCGACGATGCGGTCGGCGAACCGGGAGGCGTGCATCGCCTGGATCCCGCAACCGGTGCCGAGGTCGAGCACGCATCGGGCGGGCGTCGGCAGCATGAGGCCCGAGAGCGTCATCGACGCGCCCCCGACGCCGAGCACGTGGTGCTCGCCGAGCGCGTGCCCGAGGGCGAGCTCGCCGAGGTCGGAGAGGATCCACCACTCGCCGTGTCCGAGCGCGTCGGTGAAGGCATAGGGACGCAGGTCGAGCCGGGCGCGAACGGATGCCTCGCCGCCCGAGACGACGGCCTCACCAGCCTCGCCGACCTCGCTCACGAGCCCGAGCTCGACGGCCCCGTCGACCCCGAGCCCGACGAGCGCCTCGCCGAGCTCGCCGCGCGGCACGGGAACGCCGAGCACGAAGAGCTCGGCGAGCGTCGCGAGACCGGCGGATGCCCCGTGCTCCCGCCTGCGGGCGTCGAGCACTCGCCGCGCGGGCACGCGCTCACCCCGGTGCAGGGCCGCTGCGGCGTCGTCTCCCCAGAGCGCCTCGAGCGCAGCGACCGTGAAGTCCGCAGCGACGAGGTCGGTGCGGAGGAGGCCCAGGAGTTCGTCGACTCGAGCGTCATCGGCGGGCGTGAGGGGCGACGGATGCGGCTCGGTGCTCATCCGACCATTCAAGCGCACCAGCGCGGCGGCGGTTCGGTCAGCGGGTCGCGAGCTCGAGCACGAGCGGGAACGGGCCGAAGCCGTCTTCGATCGTGAGGTGCCCGCCTCCCTGCACGATGACGTGCTCGGCCCCGAGCGGCTCGACGAACGCCGGCTCCGCCCCTTCGGGGCAGTACGGGTCGGTGTCGCCCGCGACCACGATCACGTGTTCCGCGGCGGCGTGCACCGGGTCGCCGCCGAGAGCGAACCCTGCGATCTGTGGGATGCCCCGGAGCACCGGGTCCGAGACCGGGGCGACGAGCAGCACACGATGCGCCGCGGCATCCGTTCGCCCCGCTGCCGCGCGCCGAGCGGCGAAGACGAGCCAGGCCGCACAGGCGAGACTGTGGCAGACGACGGTCAGCGAGGCGGGCTCGGTGCCGACCAGTTGCGCTTCGATCGCGGCGATCCAGTCGTCGAGCACCGGGTCGTCGGGGTCGGGCAGCTGCGGGTAGCGAACGGATGCCCCGCTCCCCTCGAGCTCGGCGGCGAGCCAGCGTTCCCAGTGCCCGTCGGGGCGCCGGTTCTCGTAGCCGTGCAGGATCAGGTACTCGGTCAACTCGCGCCCCTCGGGTTCGGCCGGCGTCGAGCCCCCGGCAGTGCGCACCATTCAAGCAGCCGCCCTCCGAATCGACGATGCCGACCGTCATCGATTCGTCATCTGGCGTACACGTCGGGCTACGCCCTGTAACCCGCCCGTCACACGGTGCGTTTAGCGTTGATTACGATCGAGAAGAGGCGAGGGGAGGCGCGCATGGCAGAGTCGACGACACTGGAACGGCTGCGTCAAGACGCACGCGACGAGCTCTCGGCGCTCATCGAGCTCCGATGCCGCCTCGGCGAAGACCCGTGGGTGTTCCTGCCCGACCTGCCGTCAGTCGACGAACAGGTCGTCGCGACGCTGCGTGAAGATCGCATGCACTCCGAGCGCTGGCGCAGCGTGCGCGCCCGCGCCTACCACCCCGCCGCTCGCGAGGGCGATGTTCAGAAGTTCGAGTACGAATTGCTGCGCGAGATCGCCCTCGAGCACCCCGAGCTCAGCTCGGCGGTGTGGTTGGTGCTCGACCGGGTGCCGTCGCGCTGGTGACCCGCTGCACGCGCATCCAGGTGATGAAGCCGAAGATCGTGAACAGCCCGTAGAAGACGTAGAGCAGCGCCGACGCGTAGTAGCCGGCGCTGATGAGCAGCGGTACCCCGACGATGTCGACGGCGACCCAGATCAGCCAGAACTCGGTCCATCCCTTCGCCATGCCCCAGGTGGCGAGCAGTGAGCCCATGAAGATCCACGCGTCGGCCCAGACCGGTTCGAAGGAGCCGAGGGCGCGGAAGATCGGGGTGAGCACGAGCGTGCCGCCGACGAGCGCGACCCCGAGCAGGATCCGCGCTCGCGCACTCGCCCACCTCGGCTCGACCGCCGCGTCGCTCACCTGCCGGTGCTGCGACCAGCGCACCCAGCCGTAGATCGAGACGGCGATGAACATGAGCTGCCGCCCGGCCTGCCCGAGCAGGTTCACCGGGTTCGGCGTTTCGAAGAGGGCACCCATGAAGACCGTGAAGAGCAGCGCGTTGCCGACGATGCCGACCGGCCACGCCCAGACCTTGCGCCGCAGCCCGCCGAGCGCGCTCGCAAGCCCGAACCCGTTGCCGACGATCTCGCGCCAGAGGATGACCTGGTCGCCGATCACGAGCTGAGCGTCGAAGAGCCACTCGATCGGGTTCATGCCGGATCGGTTCGCGAGGCGTCGGCGGTGCGCGCCCGGCCCGGGCGGGTCACGAGCAGCGCGATGAGTCGCCATCCGAGCAGGAACGCGGCGAGGGTCAGGGTCGCGACGATGATGAAGGCGAACTGCGTGCCCTGACCGCTGAGCGCACGCAGCAGCATGCCGCCGACGACGGTGACCGCCCACACGACGACGCCCGTCGGCCAGATCGCGAGCGGATGCCGCCACGCTCGCGCCACGATCCAGCCCACGGCGAGTGCCGCGACGAACGGCCACGCGGTGCCCGCGACGCCCGCGAGGTCGAGCCCTTCGGCATGGCTGCTCCGGCCGATCGACACGAAGACGACGACGAGCACCGCATCGACGGCCGCCGCGATCGCGATCGTGCCGGTTCGGTGGTTCGCGGGCTGCATCATGCTCTCATCGTACGGATCCCGGAGTTCCCGTGCGCACCCCGGTGCCGGCCCACCTCATTCGCGCGGCCCGAGCGAACCGAGCATCGACGGGTCCTCGACCGGCAGCCCGCAGACGAAGGCCTCGCAGCGGTAGGCGACCGGCACCCCGTTCCGCGCAGTGCGCTCCTCGAACAACGAGAATCCCGCCTCCGCGAACGCGCGCGCCTGCCGCTCGTCGACGATCACGGCGACGGAGGCCTCCTGCCCCCGAGTCGCGGCGAGGAGTGCGGGTTCGTCGGATGCCGCTCCGTCATCCGCGCTCGAGCGCTCGTGCTCGGGGACGGGCTCGGGCTCGGGCACGACCGTCACGAGTTGCACGACCGGGGCGGCGAGCCTCGCCATGAGCTCGAGCGACCCGCCGAACGCGAGCGGCCGCTCGAGCGCGATGCCCGCGACCGAGGCCATCGCGCGCTCGGCCGACGCGAGGTACGCATCCCCCGCTCCGAGCAGGTACAGCCGCCACGCGGCATCCGCACACGCCGTGAGCCCCGACGGCGCGGCGCCCTCCGCTGGGTCGTCGGGCAGTGCGAGTCCGCGCGCCCGCAGCACGGGATCTCCCCCGCCGGGCGCCGCGAACGGAAGCCGGCCCTCGCCGTCGCCCTCGTCGCTCGCGGCCGCAAGGGCCGCATCGATCAGGGCGCGCGCCGACACGGCGTAACCCGGTTCACCGGTCACTGCGGCGAGCTCGAGCAGCCCGCCGGCGAACATGCCCGTGTCTTCGAGGGTGGCGACGGCCGTCGAGGCCCGCCCGTCGAGGGAGGCACGCACCAGGTTGCCGTCCGCCCGCACATGCGTGGCCAGCAGCAGCTCCGCGCTGCGTCGCGCCGCCGTCACCGACCGGTCGTCGCGACGCACGAAGCCGTGCCGGGCGAGTGCCCCGATCGCGAGTCCGTTCCACCCGGTGAGCACCTTCTCGTCGAGCGGAGGTGGAGCGAGCCTGGTGCGCCCGTCGGCATCCTGGCGGTAGTACCCGCCCTCGCTGCGCTCGCCGTCGATCACGCTCTCGGAGTCCTGTGCGCTCGCGAAGCCGCCGTCCGGCAGCTGCAACCGGTCGATCAGGAATCTCGCGACGCCGTCGGCGATCGACACCGTGTGCTCGTCGTTCGGCCACGCCCGCCCGAGTTCGGTCGCGACGCGGAGCAGCAGCGCGTTGTCGGTGAGCATCCGCTCGTAGTGCGGCTCGCTCCAGTCCGCCTGCGTCGAGTAGCGGAAGAAACCGCCGTCGACCGGGTCGTGCAGCGGGGACGCACCCATGAGCCGCACGGTCCGCTCCGCCAGTGCCCGCCCGGGTCCACCCGCAGCGGTCAGGAAGGCGAGCACCGGGGCGATCGGGAACTTCGGCGCATTGCCGAACCCGCCGTGCACACGGTCCTCCCCAGCAGCGAGCGCTGCGACGGTCCCTGCGAGTTCGGCGGGACCGGGCAGCGCGCCTCCGGTACGAACAGCGGATGCCGCCGCCAGCGCCTCGGCCACGGCGGACGCCGTTGCGTCGAGCTCTGCTCGCCGTTCACGCCAGGCGGTGCCGACCGCGGCGAGCACGGCACTGAAGGAGGGAACCCCGCGGATCTCGCGTGGCGGGAAGTAGGTGCCGGCGTAGAACGCGTGCCCTTCCGGGGAGGCGAACACGGTGAGCGGCCAGCCCAACTCTCCAGTGAACGCGGAGGCCGCTGCCAGATAGCTCGCGTCGACGTCGGGATGTTCCTCTCGATCGACCTTGATCGCGACGAATCCGTCGTTGATCACCGCGGCGACCGCGGGGTCGCTGAAGCTCTCCCGTGCCATCACGTGGCACCAATGGCACGTGGCGTAGCCGATGGAGACCAGCACCGGCACATCCCGCTGCTTGGCGGCCTCGAAGGCTGCTTCCCCCCACGGATACCAGTCGACCGGGTTCGCCGCGTGAGCACGCAGGTAGGGGCTCATCGCATCGCCGAGTCGGCTCCCCATGCCCTCAGGATAGCGACGCGACCCGACGACTCATCGGAAACACGAACGGCCGCCCCTTGGGCGGCCGTTTCTCGACTGCATCGTGCATGCGTGCTCGTGTGTGGTGTGTGGGTGTTAAACCGAAGAGAGCCGCCCAACCTTGGGCGGCTCTCTTCGAAATTATGTCCGGCGGTGTCCTACTCTCCCACAGGGTCCCCCCTGCAGTACCATCGGCGCTGCGAGTCTTAGCTTCCGGGTTCGGAATGTGTCCGGGCGTTTCCCTCGCGCTATGGCCGCCGAAACTCTTGCCACACCTCGCCCGCCAACAGGGTTGGGGTGGGTGTGTGGTCTCGGTGACCGCACCATCCTGCACCCGCGTGCGGGTGTGGTGGTGCGGGTTCAACAATGTTGAGTTATGTGTTGGGTTTCCGTCTGAAGGGAACCACAGAGTGGACGCGAGCGTATCTTTGGCCACTCACACGGCCTTTTCATGAACATGTTCAAACGTGTGTGAGTGTAGTGATTATCAAGTTATCGGCTTATTAGTACCGGTCAGCTCCGACAGTCGTTAGTCCTGTCTTCCACATCCGGCCTATCAACCCAGTCGTCTGGCTGGGAGCCTCTCACCCCGAAGGGTATGGAAATCTCATCTCGAGGCCGGCTTCCCGCTTAGATGCTTTCAGCGGTTATCCATCCCGAACGTAGCTAACCAGCGGTGCTCCTGGCGGAACAACTGGCACACCAGAGGTTCGTCCAACCCGGTCCTCTCGTACTAGGGTCAGATCCTCTCAAATTTCCTACGCGCGCAGCGGATAGGGACCGAACTGTCTCACGACGTTCTAAACCCAGCTCGCGTACCGCTTTAATGGGCGAACAGCCCAACCCTTGGGACCTACTCCAGCCCCAGGATGCGACGAGCCGACATCGAGGTGCCAAACCATGCCGTCGATATGGACTCTTGGGCAAGATCAGCCTGTTATCCCCGAGGTACCTTTTATCCGTTGAGCGACAGCGCTTCCACAAGCCACTGCCGGATCACTAGTCCCGACTTTCGTCCCTGCTCGACCTGTCAGTCTCACAGTCAAGCTCCCTTGTGCACTTACACTCGCCACCTGATTGCCAACCAGGTTGAGGGAACCTTTGGGCGCCTCCGTTACTTTTTGGGAGGCAACCGCCCCAGTTAAACTACCCACCAGGCACTGTCCCTGAACCGGATCACGGTTCGAAGTTAGATATCCAGAGTGACCAGAGTGGTATTTCAACAATGACTCCACCGACACTAGCGTGCCAGCTTCAAAGTCTCCCACCTATCCTACACAAGCCACACCGAACACCAATACCAAGCTGTAGTAAAGGTCACGGGGTCTTTCCGTCCTGCTGCGCGTAACGAGCATCTTTACTCGTAATGCAATTTCGCCGAGTTCGCGGTTGAGACAGCTGGGAAGTCGTTACGCCATTCGTGCAGGTCGGAACTTACCCGACAAGGAATTTCGCTACCTTAGGATGGTTATAGTTACCACCGCCGTTTACTGGGGCTTAAATTCTCAGCTTCGCCTTGCGGCTAACCGGTCCTCTTAACCTTCCAGCACCGGGCAGGCGTCAGTCCGTATACATCGTCTTGCGACTTAGCACGGACCTGTGTTTTTAGTAAACAGTCGCTTCCCACTGGTCTCTGCGGCCCTGCAGCGCTTCCTGGAGCAAGTCCATTCACGCCTTAGGCCCCCCTTCTCCCGAAGTTACGGGGGCATTTTGCCGAGTTCCTTAACCACGATTCTCTCGATCTCCTTAGTATTCTCTACCTGACCACCTGAGTCGGTTTGGGGTACGGGCGGCTGGAACCTCGCGTCGATGCTTTTCTTGGCAGCATAGGATCACCCACTTTTTATCCGCATCGCGTCTCAGCCATCATGAGCGACGGATTTGCCTATCGCTCGGCCTACACGCTTGCCCCGGGTCAACCATCGCCCGGGTTGGGCTACCTTCCTGCGTCACACCTGTTAATACGCTCACTCCACCAGATGGGGTCGCATGCCGCCTCACGATCGTCCCCGAAGGGATCCACGCGTCTTGGGATGCTTAGCACTCCTGATTTCATGTGGGCGGTTCTTCGCCGGTACGGGAATATCAACCCGTTGTCCATCGACTACGCCTGTCGGCCTCGCCTTAGGTCCCGACTTACCCAGGGCAGATTAGCTTGACCCTGGAACCCTTGGTCTTCCGGAGGACGGGTTTCTCACCCGTCTTTCGCTACTCATGCCTGCATTCTCACTCGTGTGGCCTCCACGGCTGGTTCACACCGCCGCTTCACTGCCCACACGACGCTCTCCTACCCATCAACACGGCTGGACCACGAAGGCCTACCATCAATGTCAATGCCACAACTTCGGTGGCGTGCTTGAGCCCCGTTACATTGTCGGCGCGGAATCACTTGACCAGTGAGCTATTACGCACTCTTTCAAGGGTGGCTGCTTCTAAGCCAACCTCCTGGTTGTCTGTGCAACTCCACATCCTTTCCCACTTAGCACGCGCTTAGGGACCTTAGTTGGTGGTCTGGGTTGTTTCCCTCTCGACGATGAAGCTTATCCCCCACCGTCTCACTGCTGCGCTCTCACTTACCGGCATTCGGAGTTTGGCTGACGTCAGTAACCTTTTGGGGCCCATCGGCCATCCAGTAGCTCTACCTCCGGCAAGAAACACGCAACGCTGCACCTAAATGCATTTCGGAGAGAACCAGCTATCACGAAGTTTGATTGGCCTTTCACCCCTATCCACAGCTCATCCCCTCCATTTTCAACTGAAGTGGGTTCGGTCCTCCACGACGTCTTACCGTCGCTTCAACCTGGCCATGGATAGATCACTTCGCTTCGGGTCTAGGACATGCGACTGAATCGCCCTATTCAGACTCGCTTTCGCTACGGCTGCCCCTCACGGGTTAACCTCGCCACATATCACTAACTCGCAGGCTCATTCTTCAAAAGGCACGCTGTCACCCCTACAAGGAGGCTCCAACGGTTTGTAAGCAAACGGTTTCAGGTACTATTTCACTCCCCTCCCGGGGTACTTTTCACCTTTCCCTCACGGTACTTGTCCGCTATCGGTCATCTGGGAGTATTTAGGCTTATCAGGTGGTCCTGACAGATTCACGCGGGATTTCTCGGGCCCCGCGCTACTTGGGATACCTCTCCGGGCCGCCAGGCATTTCGACTACGGGACTCACACCCACTCCGGTCCGGCTTTCAATCCGGTTCGTCTATACCTGACGCGTCACCGTGACTGCACGGCAGTACAGTCCGAAAGGTCCCACAACCCCGACCATGCAACCCCTGCCGGGTATCACACATGGCTCGGTTTAGCCTCTTCCGCGTTCGCTCGCCACTACTAACGGAATCACGGTTGTTTTCTCTTCCTGTGGGTACTGAGATGTTTCACTTCCCCACGTTCCCTCTACCCGCCCTATATATTCAGGCGGGAGTCACCAGGTCACCCAAAGGGCCTGGCGGGGTTTCCCCATTCGGAAATCCTCGGATCACAGCTCGTTTATCAGCTCCCCGAGGCTTATCGCAGATTACGACGTCCTTCTTCGGCTCCAGATGCCAAGGCATCCACCGTTTGCTCTTAAAAACTTGAAAATCACATGAGATCGAATCGTGCAACACCACCCGAGGGCGATGCTGCGAAATTGACCAGTGAATACGCCAACAAGATCACCCGAAGGCGACCCCTTGGCGACTCACCTATTGTGAAACAGGACCGAAGTCCCGTTTCTAAGATGCTCGCGTCCACTATGTAGTTCTCAACAGACGGCCAGAACCCCCACACCCACCGAATCAAAACCCATCGGCTTCGTGAAGGTCTGTAAGAAACCATCACCCCCACGCCGAAGCGCGGGAAGTTGTCCGGCCCCTCAGGACCCAACAGCGTGCATGCACCCGACCGGCCGGCCCCCACCGTTCCAACCACTCCCCAAAGGAAGCGGCGTACTAGGTCTGAACCATTCAGACGAGCACCTATGTCAATGTTCCACCCATGAGCTGCCAGCAGACACGTTCGGTCTGATCTGGCATGCCTGGACCACCAAAGTGGCCAGTGCTCCTTAGAAAGGAGGTGATCCAGCCGCACCTTCCGGTACGGCTACCTTGTTACGACTTAGTCCTAATCACCGATCCCACCTTCGACGGCTCCCTCCACAAGGGTTAGGCCACCGGCTTCGGGTGTTACCGACTTTCATGACTTGACGGGCGGTGTGTACAAGGCCCGGGAACGTATTCACCGCAGCGTTGCTGATCTGCGATTACTAGCGACTCCGACTTCATGAGGTCGAGTTGCAGACCTCAATCCGAACTGAGACCGGCTTTTTGGGATTCGCTCCGCCTTACGACATCGCAGCCCTTTGTACCGGCCATTGTAGCATGCGTGAAGCCCAAGACATAAGGGGCATGATGATTTGACGTCATCCCCACCTTCCTCCGAGTTGACCCCGGCAGTCTCATATGAGTTCCCACCATTACGTGCTGGCAACATACGACGAGGGTTGCGCTCGTTGCGGGACTTAACCCAACATCTCACGACACGAGCTGACGACAACCATGCACCACCTGTATACGAGTGTCCAAAGAGTTCCACATTTCTGCGGCGTTCTCGTATATGTCAAGCCTTGGTAAGGTTCTTCGCGTTGCATCGAATTAATCCGCATGCTCCGCCGCTTGTGCGGGCCCCCGTCAATTCCTTTGAGTTTTAGCCTTGCGGCCGTACTCCCCAGGCGGGGCGCTTAATGCGTTAGCTACGACACGGAAACCGTGGAATGGTCCCCACATCTAGCGCCCAACGTTTACGGCGTGGACTACCAGGGTATCTAATCCTGTTCGCTCCCCACGCTTTCGCTCCTCAGCGTCAGTTACGGCCCAGAGATCTGCCTTCGCCATCGGTGTTCCTCCTGATATCTGCGCATTCCACCGCTACACCAGGAATTCCAATCTCCCCTACCGCACTCCAGTCTGCCCGTACCCACTGCAGGCCCGAGGTTGAGCCTCGGGATTTCACAGCAGACGTGACAAACCGCCTACGAGCTCTTTACGCCCAATAATTCCGGACAACGCTCGCACCCTACGTATTACCGCGGCTGCTGGCACGTAGTTAGCCGGTGCTTTTTCTGCAGGTACCGTCAAGCCGAAGCCCTTCTTCCCTACTAAAAGAGGTTTACAACCCGAAGGCCGTCATCCCTCACGCGGCGTTGCTGCATCAGGCTTTCGCCCATTGTGCAATATTCCCCACTGCTGCCTCCCGTAGGAGTCTGGGCCGTGTCTCAGTCCCAGTGTGGCCGGTCACCCTCTCAGGCCGGCTACCCGTCGACGCCTTGGTGAGCCATTACCTCACCAACAAGCTGATAGGCCGCGAGTCCATCCCAGACCGAAAAAACTTTCCACCCAAAACCATGCGGTTCCAGGTCCTATCCGGTATTAGCTCCGATTTCTCGGGGTTATCCCAGAGTCCAGGGCAGGTTACTCACGTGTTACTCACCCGTTCGCCACTAATCCCCCAGAGCAAGCTCCAGGTTCATCGTTCGACTTGCATGTGTTAAGCACGCCGCCAGCGTTCGTCCTGAGCCAGGATCAAACTCTCCAAAAAAAATGGTTCCAACACTCCGAAGAGCATTGAGAGTTTCAATCTCTGACTGAAAGAACAATCAAACTGACTGTCCATCAATCCAAAGGAATCCTCCCCAGCCCCAAAGGACTGGTCGGGGTTCAATAATTTGGCATTGAACATAGTGCACGCTGTTGAGTTCTCAAGGAACGGACGCACCCGAGTTTCGGTCTCTTGACCTGCCCTCAGGGCAACCTACCTACCGTACCACTTCATTTGCCGGACTCGATCGCTCGATGTCACTCAGCCACTCGGATCTGAAGATCGCTCGGACTGAAACAGCAGTTGTTCACACAACAAGAACACGACCCGAAGATCATGTTCGTTCTGAAGTGGGGGTTTCATCTTAGGCTTGAAATCACCGAGTCGCAATGCGACTACGAGGCTATTTGGCTAAGAATCTCGCCGTCTCGGCCGGGAAGCCCTGATCTCTCAGCCGCTTCCCGCACCGCCGTGGCGATGAGTAAGAATTTACGCGGATCCCCGCACCCGGACAAATCCGGAGCGCATCCCGGGCGTGTCGCGCCGAAGTACGGGGATCCGAGGCATCCGTCAGTCGACGTCGTCGGGGTGTGAACCGACCCGGCCCTCGCGCTCGAGCGCGGTGATCGCCTGCACCTCCGCGTCGCTCAGCTCGAAGTCGAAGACGTCGAAATTCTCGGCCATGCGCTCGCGCCGGTTCGACTTCGGGAAGACGATGTGGCCGCGCTGCAGATGCCAGCGGATGACGACCTGCGCCGGCGTCTTGCCATGCGTCTCGGCGGCGTCCGCGACCTCTGGCACCTCGAAGAGCGGGTACTTGCCCTGGCCGAGCGGGCCCCAGGCCTCGATCGCGATGCCGTGCTGCTCGGCGAACGCAGCGGTGGCCGGCTGCTGATGGGCGGGGTGCAGCTCGATCTGGTCGACGGCCGGCACGACATCGGTCTCGGCGAGCAGCCGCTCGAGGTGCGGCACGAGGAAGTTCGAGACGCCGATCGATCGCGCACGCCCGCTCACGCGGATCTGCTCGAGCGCCTTCCACGCCTCGACGTACCGGTCGCCCTTCGGCGACGGCCAGTGGATCAGGTAGAGGTCGACGTAGTCGAGACCCAGCCGATCGAGGCTCGCGTCGAACGCGTCGAACGTCGACTGCGTGCCGTGGTCGGTGTTCCAGAGCTTCGTGGTGATGAAGAGCTCTTCACGCGCGATGCCGGATTCGGCGAGCGCGGTGCCGACCCCCTCCTCGTTGCCGTAGATGCGCGCGGTGTCGATGTGGCGGTAGCCCACTTCGAGCGCACCGCTGACGATGCGCACCGTCTCGTCGGGGTCGACCTTGAAGACGCCGAAGCCGAGCTGCGGGATCGAGTGGCCGTCGTTGAGCTGGATGCGTGGAACAGAAGTCATGCTTCATCCCACCACGGGTGCACCGGCCGTCGACAGTGCGGTTCGCTGCCCGCGATCAGGCGGCGTCGGCCTCGGCATCGACGTGCGCGTCGACCTCGGGCAGCGGATGCCGCGTGGCGAGCCGCTCCCCCGCACGAAGCGCGACCGGCCAGCGGTTGCCGAGCGGCGGCAGCGGGCAGACATACTCGTCGGAGAACGCGCACGGCGGCAGGTACGCGCGGTTGAAGTCGACGGCCACCGTGCCGTCGGCCGCAGGTTCGGGCACCCGGAGGAACCGGAAGCGGTAGCTCTCGCCGCCGCTCGTGGCATCGGCGAACACCGCCGAGAGGCCGTGATCGTCGCGCGTGACGGTGAGGGCGACGGGTACGCCGTCGATCTCGAGCTCGATCGCGCCGCCGAGGCGATCGTTCGACTCGTGACCGTCGACGGAGGTCACGTCGAGGGTCGCGCCGTCGCCTGCCGGGGTGAATCTGCCGGTCACGACGCGTTCCCACGAGGGCGGGTAGGCCTCGATGCCGACGAGCGAGGTGCGGCTCGGGGCATCCGGATCGATGACGCGCAGCGCGAGTGCGCCGTCGCGCTCGAAGGCGCGCAGCCGCACACCGTCGAGGTCGAGCTCCTCGCCCGGCGCGAGCCGCACCGCAGCGCCGTTCGGCAGCGCGCCGACGACGTTCGCGGATTCGGCGTGCCACCGACCCGGCGCACCGGTGAACTCGGCCGGCTCCGTCGTGAGCCAGTGGGTGTGAAGCAGCGCCGCCGTGCCGTGCGGCGCGGAGACCGCCCTCCAACGCGACTGCTGCCACTCGCGGAACGCGGCCTCGAACTCGTGCTCACCCATGCCGACACCGTAACCGGCCGAGCGAGCCGGATCGAATCGCGGGGCCTCAGGAGGCCAGCGCCGAGTCGGGCAGGAACAGCAGCACGAGCGCCGGCGCACTCGTCATGACATTGACGAGCAGGTGGGCGACGATGATCGGCATCAGCCGCCGCTGGGAGTGCACGATGATGCCCGAACCGAGTCCCCACACGAAGAACGCCGCGAGGTAGACGAGCACGGCATCGGCGGTCGCCGCGTAGAAGACGTGCTGCAGGGCGAAGATCGCCGACGGGACGACGATCGCCCAGAAGGTCGGCCACCTCCGCTCGAGGCCCCACTGCGAATAGCCGCGGTAGATCAGCTCCTCAGCCGGTGCGTTCAGCGGAGCGAACGTGACGACGGAGACGACCGCGAGCACCGTGAGCCAGACGCGGTTCAGCGGCGGGGCGGCATCCGCGTCGTAGAAGACCGTCTCGAAGTGCTCGAGCGCGGCGCCGCCGTGGAGGGCGAACATCACGCCGAAGACCGCGAGGATGAAGGGGAGCCACAGCACCGCGAGCCAGAGCAGGCCCCACAGCACGTCGCGGCCGAGTCGTCGCCACGAGAAGTCGATGAGATCCCGCGCGCGCTGCCCCGAGCGGTGCAGTGCCCGGCGCACGAGCACGATCGACAGCACGTTCACCGGCAGCATCGTCGCCGCGGCGAACAGCATTCCCGGCGGGAACGGTCCGGGCTCGGCTGTCAGCGCAAGGGCGATCCAGGTGCCGAGCGCCGCGAGTCCGACGAGCGCGACCCTCAGGAACGGCAGTCCGACGAGGGCCGCGACGCCGGGAACGCGCGACGCGACCGTGCTCGCAGCCGTCTCGACCTCGGTCGACATGAGGGAGTTCTACCACGACCCCGCTCGCGCCGCATGTGGATACGGCAGGGCTCAGACGTGCCTGACCTCGGTCGACCGCATACGATGGAGGGCTGTGCTTGCCGCGATCACCTACCCCGCCGAGCTGCCCGTCTCCCGGCAGCGTGAGGAGATCGCGCGCGCCATCCGCGAGAACCAGGTCGTCATCGTGGCCGGCGCGACCGGCTCCGGCAAGACCACGCAGCTGCCGAAGATCTGCCTCGAACTCGGCCGCGAGTCGATCGGCCACACCCAGCCGAGGCGGCTCGCCGCCCGCACGATCGCCGAGCGCATCGCCGAGGAGCTCGGCGAAGAGGTCGGCGGGGTCGTCGGCTACCAGGTGCGGTTCACCGACAAGGCCAGCGCCTCGACGCGCATCAAGCTGATGACCGACGGCATCCTGCTGAACGAGATGCACCACGACCGGATGCTGCGCCGGTACGACACGATCATCATCGACGAGGCGCACGAGCGCAGCCTCAACATCGACTTCCTGCTCGGCTACCTCAAGCAGTTGCTGCCGAAGCGCCCCGACCTGAAGGTCATCGTGACGAGCGCGACGATCGACCCCGAGAGCTTCGCCAGGCACTTCGCGGATGCATCCGGCGAGCCGGCGCCGATCATCGAGGTGTCGGGTCGCACCTACCCGGTCGAGATCCGCTACCGGCCGCTCGTGGCGGAGGACTCGGCGACGGATGATCCGGACGATGATCCGGTTCCGACCGGCTCGGTTTCGACCGGCTCGGTTTCGACAGGCTCAACCCGCAGGGGCTCGGCGGACTCACCCCGCAAGGCCGACGACAAGGACTACCTGCAGGGCATCATCGAAGCCCTCGACGAACTCGACCGGGAGTCGCGCGGCGACGTGCTGGTCTTCCTCTCGGGCGAGAACGAGATCCGCGACGCCGAGGAGGCCGTGCGCGGGCACTACTCCGGCCGCGGGGCATCCGTCACCGAGGTGCTGCCGCTCTACGGACGCCTGTCGGCGGCCGACCAGCACCGCGTGTTCCAGCCCTCGACCGTCGCCGGTGTGCGGCGCCGCGTCGTGCTCGCGACGAACGTCGCCGAGACGAGCCTCACGGTGCCCGGCATCAAGTACGTGATCGACGCCGGCACCGCGCGCATCAGCCGCTACTCGGTGCGCTCGAAGGTGCAGCGACTGCCGATCGAGGCGATCTCGCAGGCATCGGCGAACCAGCGCTCCGGCCGGTCGGGTCGCACGAGCGACGGCATCGCGATCCGCCTGTACTCCGAAGAGGACTTCGCACGGCGTCCGGAGTTCACCGAGCCCGAGGTGCTGCGCACGAACCTCGCGGCGGTCATCCTGCAGATGATCTCGCTCGGCCTCGGCGACATCGAGGCGTTCCCGTTCCTGACGCCGCCGGACGCACGCGGCGTGAAAGACGGCGTCGAGCTGCTGCGCGAACTCGGTGCCGTCGAAGCCGGTTCGGGTGCAGCGGCCGGCAACCGCCTCACGAAGGTCGGCCGCGCTCTCGCGAAACTCCCGATCGAGCCCCGATTCGGCCGCATGGTCGTGGAGTCGAAGCAACACGGCGTGAGCCGCGAGGTGCTCGCGATCGTCGCCGGCCTCACGATCCAGGACCCGCGCGAACGCCCCCTCGAACGGCGCCAGCAGGCCGACGAGCAGCACGCCCGCTTCGCCGACCCCACGAGCGACTTCATCACCCTCCTGAACCTCTGGAACCACCTCGAGACGCAGCAGCGCGAGCTCGGTTCGAGCGCATTCCGGCGCATGTGCAAGAACGAGTTCCTGAACTACCTGCGCGTGCGCGAGTGGAACGACGTGTACCGCCAGCTCCGCCAGATGGCGCGGCCGCTCGGACTCGAGATCGACGACAAGACCCCCGGCGGCGGCACGGCTCCCGACGCCGACCTCATCCACAAGTCGCTGCTCGCCGGCCTCCTCAGCCACATCGGCCTGAAGGACTCCCCCGCGAGCACGACCCAGTCGGGCGCCCGCGGCGGCGCGGCATCCGGAGGGCGCAAGCCCAAGGGCGAGTACCTCGGCGCCCGGCAGTCGCGCTTCCTGATCTTCCCGGGCTCCGCGCTCGCGAAGAAGCAGCCCGACGCGATCATGAGCGCCGAGCTCGTCGAGACGAGCCGGCTCTTCGCCCGCATGAACGCGGCGATCGACCCGGCGTGGGCGGAGCCGCTCGCCGGCTCGCTCCTCAAGCGCAGCTACAGCGAGCCGCACTGGGAGAAGCGGCAGGGCTCGGCCGTCGCCTACGAGAAGGTCACCCTCTACGGGGTGCCGATCATCGCCCGCCGGCGCATCCAGCTCTCCCGCGTCGACCAGGCGTACGCCCGCGAACTCTTCATCAGGCACGCGCTCGTCGAGGGCGACTGGCCGAACGACATCCGCCGCGACCGGCTCTTCGACTTCGACCGGAAGAACCGCAAGCTGCGCGCCGAGCTCGAGGCCGTCGAGGAGCGCAGCCGTCGCCGCGACATCCTCTTCGACGACGAGGCGGTCTACGAGTTCTACGACTCGCGCATCCCCGCCGACGTCACCTCGACCCGTCTCTTCGAGACCTGGTGGCGCACCGCGAAGCAGGAGTCGCCCGAGCTGCTGACGATGACGGCCGAGTCGCTCGCCCCCGACGACGCGCCCGCGATCGACGAGGACGCGTTCCCGCCGAACTGGCGGCAGGACGACCAGACGCTCGCGCTGCGATATCGCTTCGAGCCCGGCGCATCCGACGACGGCGTCACCGTGCAGGTGCCCCTCGTGCTCCTCGCGAGGCTCCGCCCCGAGGGGTTCGACCGTCAGGTGCCCGGCCTCCGCACCGAACTCGTCACCGCGATGATCAAGGCGCTGCCGAAGGTGATCCGCCGCAACGTCGTACCGGCGAACGACTGGGCCGCGAAGATCGTCGCCGAGCTCGGCGAAGCGGATGCCCCGGCGGGCATGTCGTTCGCCGATGAGGTCGCCGCCGTGATCAAGCGCCTGACGCACACTCCCGTGACGGGCGCCGACTTCGCGATGGACCGGATTCCGCCGCACCTGCAGATGTCGTTCCGGGTCGTCGACGGCCGCGGCAAGCAGCTCGCCGTCGGCAAGGACCTGCGGGCACTCCAGGCGCAGCTCGCCGACCGAGCCCGCGACGCCGTGGCCGACACCTTCGCGGCACCCGCCCGCGGCGAGCGCGGACCACGAGGGCCGCGCCAGGTCGACGGGCCGGTCACCCCCGGTTCGATCGCCGCCGCAGGAGAGGCACCGGGCGCCGGCATCGAGCGCACCGGCCTCACGAGCTGGGACTTCGCCGAGCTCCCCCGCTTCGTCGACACCACGGTCGGCGGCAACCGGGTACGTGCCTACCCCGCGCTCATCGACGACGGCGCCGCCGTGAACATCAGACTGCTCGCGACTCCCGAGGAACAGGCGCGGGCGATGCCCGGCGGCATCCGTCGTCTGCTCATGCTCGCGACGCCGTCGCCGGTCAACTACGTGCAGCAGCACCTCACGGGCAACGAGAAGCTCGTCCTCGCGACGAGCCCGTACCCGAGTACCACCGCGCTCTTCGCCGACTGCCTCGTGGCCTGCGTCAACGACGTGCTCTACCGAGTCAAGGACGACGGCATGCTCTTCACGAAGCTCGAGTTCGACACCGTGCGCGACCGCGTCTCGGGCGTCGTCATGGACACGATGTTCGAGACCGTCGGCCTCGTCGCCCGCACGCTCACGGCGCTCCGCACCGCTGAGAAGACCGTGAATTCGGCGACGAGCATGGCGCTGCTGCCGGCCCTCAGCGATGCCAAGGAGCAGCTCGCCGGTCTCGTCTTCCCCGGCTTCGTCTCGCGCACCGGCCTCGAGCGCCTGCGACACGTGCCCCGATACCTCGAGGGCGTCACGATGCGCGTCGGCAAGCTCGTCGACAACCCCGGCCGCGACCGGGTGTGGATGAACGAGGTGCAGACGGCGCTCACCCGCTTCGCCGACGCGGGCGGCACGATTCCGCTGGCACCGGATGCCCCGGCGAACGTCGTGCGCGCGCGCTGGCTCATCGAGGAGCTGCGCATCAGCCTCTTCGCGCAGGAGCTCCGTGCGGCCGAGAGCGTGTCGCTCCAGCGCATCACGAAACTGCTGCAGGGCTGAGCCGCGTCGATCGAGCAGCCGGGCGCGTTCGCCCGGCTACTCGACCGACGGGATCACAGCACCTTCGAGAGGAACGCCTGCGTGCGCGCGTGCTGCGGGTTCGCGAGCACCTCGCGCGGGTCGCCCGTCTCGACGACCACGCCGCCGTCCATGAACACGAGCGTGTCGGCCACCTCGCGGGCGAAGCCCATCTCGTGCGTGACGACGATCATGGTCATGCCGGTCTTCGCGAGCTCCTTCATCACGTCGAGCACCTCGCCGACGAGCTCGGGGTCGAGCGCCGACGTGGGCTCGTCGAAGAGCATGAGCTTCGGATCCATCGCGAGCGCCCGTGCGATCGCCACCCGCTGCTGCTGCCCGCCCGAGAGATGCGCCGGGTAGTAGTCGGCGCGCTCCGCGAGGCCGACGCGCGCGAGCAGCTCGTGCGCACGGGCCTTGGCCTGCGACTTCGAGACGCCCTTGACCTGGGTCGGGGCCTCCATGACGTTCTCGAGGGCCGTCATGTGCGGGAACAGGTTGAACCGCTGGAACACCATGCCGATGTCGCGACGCTGCTTCGCGGCATCCTTCGGGTGCATCTCGTATAGCTTGTCGCCGACCTCGCGGTAGCCGACGAGCGAGCCGTCGACCGAGAGCCGCCCCGCCGAGACCTGCTCGAGGTGGTTGATGCAGCGCAGGAACGTCGACTTGCCGGAACCCGACGGGCCGACGAGGCAGAGCACCTCGCCGCGCTTGACCTCGAGCGAGATGTCCTTCAGCACCTCGTTGGAGCCGAAGCTCTTCGAGACGTGCTCGGCGAGCACCATCGGCTTCTGAGCAGCCGTCGTCTGTTCGCTCATCGAGCGTCTCCTCCGTGCTTGGCGGCGATCGCGGTCTCGGCGATCTCCGCGTCGACGGCGCTCATCGCGCCGGTGACCGGACCGGGACCGGTGTCGGGCCGAGCGCCGACCCCGCGCGCGAAGCGCTTCTCGAGGAAGTACTGGCCGACCATCAGCACCGACGTGATCGCGAGGTACCAGATCGATGCGACGATCAGGAGCGGAACCGGTGCGAAGATCGCGGCCGCGATGTCGCGCTGGCGCATGTACAGCTCGAGCGTGAACGGGATCGCCGAGACGAGCGAGGTCGTCTTCAGCATCGAGATGACCTCGTTGCCGGTCGGCGGGATGATCACCCGCATCGCCTGCGGCAGCACGATGCGCCGCATCGTCGTGCCCCAGCTCATGCCGAGTGCCGTCGCCGCCTCGTGCTGCCCCGAATCGACCGAGAGGAGGCCGGCGCGGACGATCTCGGCCATGTACGCCGATTCGTTGAGCGCGAGCCCGATGACGGCCAGCCAGAAGGCGTTGAACAGTACGTCCGTCGGGAAGGAGACCCACGCCTCCATGAACGGCACGCCGAGGTCGATCGTGGTGTAGACCGTCGACAGCAGGCCCCAGAAGACCAGCTGCACGTACACCGGAGTGCCGCGGAAGATCCAGAGCCAGACCCAGGCGATCGATTTCAGCACGGGGTTCGGCGACTGCCGCATGACCGCGAGGATGATGCCGAGCACGACGCCGATGACCATCGAGAGCACGGTGAGGAGCAGGGTGTACCCCGCTGCCTGCGAGATGCGCTGATCGAAGAGGTACTTGCCGACGGTCGGCCAGTCGAAGGCCTCGCGCTGGGCGGCATCGATGACGAAGACGGCCACGACGGCGAGCAGCAGCACGGCGAAGACGATGCGCCACGGATGCCGCAGCCGCACGACCTTCGTCGGCACCGGGGCGGCCCCGGGGCCGCCCGCCGGCACGGGCGTCGTCGCCCGGCCGGAGGACTGATCGCTCATGATCAGGTGCCCGCGTTGATCTCGATCGTGTCGACGGCGCCGGACTCGACGCCCCACTCGGCGAGGATGTCGCCGTAGGTGCCGTCGTCGATGAGCGACTGCATCGCGGCCTGGACCGCCGCGGCGAGCTCGGAGCCCTTCTCCACCGGGAAGCCGTACGGCGCGGAGTCGAACACCTCGCCGGCCGCTTCGAGCTTGCCGTCGGTCTGCGCGATCGCGTAGCCCGTGACGGGCGAGTCGGCGCTCATCGCGTCGGCCTGGCCGAGCACCACGGCGTTCGCCGCAGCGTCCTGCGTGTCGAAGGGCGTGATCTGGATCGCGGGCTTGCCGGCGTCGACGCAGGCCTGGCTCTTCGCGGGCAGTTCGTCGGTGTGCTCGTAGGTCGTCGCCTGCACGGCGACCTTCAGGCCGCACGCGTCGTCGGGGTCGACGGTCTTGCCGGCCGGTGCGGCCCACAGGATGCCGGCGCTGTAGTAGTCGACGAAGTCGACCTGCTTCTGGCGCTCTGCGTTGTCGGTGAAGCTCGACATCCCCATGTCCATGGTGCCGCCCGTGATCGACGGGATGATCTTGTCGAAGCTGGCGATCTCGTACTCGACCTCGAGGCCGAGCTTGGCGCCGAGGGCCTCGACGAGGTCGACGTCCCACCCGATCGGGTTGCCCGCGTCGTCCTTGTACTCGTTGGGCGGGTAGGCGGCGTCGGTGCCGACGACGAGCTTGCCGGAATCGGCGATCTCGGCGGGCAGCAGGGCCGCGGCGGCCTCGTCGACCGCGATCGTGGGGGCCGAGGAATCGGTGTTCGGCTCGTCGCCGCCGGTCGTGTTGTCGACACAGCCGGAGAGGAGGAGGACCGCGGCCGCGGCCGCAGCCACGGTCGGAATGAGCAGGCGTCGGGTGTGCATGGGAGAACCTCTGTCGTTGCGATGATCGTCGACGCCGCAAGACTCTGGCCCCGGCGCCGTTACAGACCGAGCATATGTCACGTGCGGCGCGCTGGATCCGGCTTCGAGATCACGATCCGGCCCTCGATAGAGTTGGTCGCACCGTGGGAAGCTACTCCGAACTGCTCAGAACCTCGGGCGTCGCTCGCATCATCGCCGCCCAGCTGACGGCACGCTTCCCGTCGGGCATGCTCTCGCTCGCATTCCTGCTCCACGTCGAACAGCAGACGGGCTCCTACGGCTCCGCCGGGCTCGTGCTCGCCGCCACCTCCATCGGCCAGGCCGTCGCCGGTCCGCTCACGAGCCGCCTGATGGGCCGGCTCGGAATGCGGCCGGTGCTCATCGCGACCCTCGCCGTCTGCGTCACGGCCGTGGTCGCGATCGCCCTGCTGCCGCTCACGGTGCCGCTCTACATGGCGATCGGGCTCATCGCCGGGCTCGCGAACCCGCCGGTGCAGCCGGCGGTGCGCACGATCTACCCGAAGATGGTGAACTCGCGCCAGCTCACGCCGCTCTTCTCACTCGACGCCTCGGCGCAGGAGATCATCTGGGTCGTCGGCCCCGTCGTCACGACGTTCGTCGCAACCCAGATCGGCACGGTCTGGGCGATCCTCCTCGCCGCCGTGCTCATGGTCGTCGGCGGCATCTGGTTCATCTCCTCGCCCGAGCTCGGCCGGGTGCGCATCCCCCGGTCGAAGCGGCGCTTCGGCACCGTGCTCGGGCGCCCCCCGGTGATGCTCGCGACGATCGTCGGCTTCCTGCTGATCGGCGCGTGCGCGGCGATCGAAGCCGGCGTCGTCGCCGCGTTCGGCCATGACGGCGCCGAGGCGGGCATCGTGCTCGCGATCTTCTCGGTCGGCTCGCTCGCCGGCGGCCTCTTCCTCGGCCATGTGCCGATCGGCCCGTGGTCGACCGCCCGCCGCATGTTCATCGTGTTCGCGGGCACGGCGCTCGCGGCCGGACTCATGGACTTCTGGTGGCTCTCGATCACCCTCTTCATCGCCGGCATCGGCATCGCGCCGGCACTCGCCGTGCTCTTCGCGATCGTGTCGGCGAGCGTGAAGTTCTCGGACACCGCCGAGGCGTACGGCTGGGTCGGCACCGGCCAACTCATCGGCGCCGCCCTCGGCTCGGCGCTCGCGGGCTTCCTCATCGACAGCAACGGCGCGCAGGGTGCGTTCTGGGCCGCCACGGCGCTCGCCTTCCTCGGTTTCCTCGTGCCGCTGCTCGGTCGCCGCTGGCACCCCGACCTCCGCGGACGCGATGCCAGCCCGATCCCCGACACCGAGCCGATTCCGGCTCAGCCGAGCTGAGGCACCGCCGCACCCGTCGAGAGAAGACCCCGATGTCACGACCGCTTCCCGCAGCGCCCCGACTGCCGCTCGCCGATGGCTCGAGCATCCCGCAGCTCGGCTACGGCCTCTACAAGGTGCCGGCAGCGGATGCCGCGGGCCTCTGCCTCGACGCGATCGACGCGGGCTACCGACACCTCGACACCGCCGCGTTCTACGGCAATGAGCGCGAGGTCGGCGAAGCGGTGCGTGCGTCGGGGCTCGCGCGCGACGAGCTGTTCGTGACGAGCAAGGTGTGGAAGGACGACAACGGCTACGACTCCACCCTCCGTGCCTTCGACGCGTCGATGCGTCGGTTCGCGTTCGATCGGCTCGACCTCTTCCTCATCCACTGGCCGGTGCCGTCGACCGACCGGTACGTCGATACCTGGCGCGCGCTCATCCGCATCCGCGACGAGGGCCGCGTGCGCTCGATCGGCGTCTCGAACTTCCACGCCCATCACATCGAACGACTCGTCGCCGAGACCGGTGAGACTCCCGTGGTGAACCAGGTCGAGCTGCATCCGTGGCTGCCGCAGACGGCGCTGCGCGAGTTCGATGCGGCCCGCGGCATCCGCACCGAGGCGTGGTCGCCGCTCGCACGCGGCAGAGTGCTCGGCACGCCGCTGCTCGACGAGCTGGCCGCGAAGCACGGGCGGAGCCCTGCGCAGGTCGTGCTGCGCTGGCACGTGCAGCTCGGCAACATCGTGATCCCGAAGGCATCGTCGCCCGAACGCATCCGCGAGAACCTCGGCGTCTTCGGCTTCGAGCTCGACGCCGCCGACCTCGCGGCGATCGCCTCGCTCGACAGCGGCGAGCGCACCGGCCGCGATCCCGACGACGACTGAGACCGGGTCTCGAGCGTCATCCGATCGTGACCCGACTCCCAGCCGGCGTCCAGACATCGCATTCCGGGCCGGCAATACAGTGAGCGCATGAGACGACGACTCGCACCGACGGCCGCCGTCGCGGCCGTGCTCACCGTCCTCCTTCTCGCCGGATGCACAGCAGGCCAGAGCGCGTCGACAGGCGAGCCCGGCGGCGTGGTCGAGGAGGTCGCGCCCGACGCGCCGCAGTCGGTCGAGGGGGGCGATGCCGCGGCCGACGCCGACGCCGACGCCGACGCCGACGCCGACGCCGACAGCGTCATCACGACCGGTTCGATGGCGATCACCGTCGACGACCCGATCGCTTCGGCGGAGGCCGCCGCGGACATCGCCGATTCGTCGGGCGGACGCGTCGACAGCCGCAACGAGACGCCCGGCACGCAGACGCAGACGCCGAGCGCCCGACTCACGCTGCGCATTCCCGCCGACGAGCTCGACGCCGTCGTCGCCGAGCTGCGCGAGCTCGGCACCGTCACCTCCGTGTCGATGGACTCGACCAATGTCAGCGCGCAGCGCAGGGACCTCGACGCGCGCATCGAAGCACTCACCGCTTCCGTCGATCGCCTCCGCGAACTGCTCGGCACCGCGACGTCGATCGCCGACCTCATCGCGATCGAGTCGGAGCTCACGACTCGGCAGGCCGAGCTGGACAGCCTGACCCTGCAGCGCGACGCGCTCGTCGACCAGGTCGATTACTCGACCCTCGGCGTCGAACTCGTCACCGAGGCCCAGGCGCCCGCCGCCGTGCCCGGCGACTTCTGGAGCGGGCTCGCCGCCGGCTGGGGCGCGCTCGTCGTCTTCGGCGCATGGTTGAGCGTCGCGATCGGCGTGCTGCTGCCGTGGCTCCTCGCAGCAGCGGTCATCGCCGCGATCGTCGTCGGCATCGTGCTGCTGTCGTCGCGGCGGCGACGGACCCGGCGAGCGGATGCCGCGGCATCCGTCGCCCCGCAGGCCACGGCGCCGGCGAACCCCGCTCCGCCCGTGACGCCCCCGCACGACCGGGCGCCCGAGGCGTAGTCTGGCGGCGTGAGCGCCACGCCTGAGACCCTGCTGCACGACGAGCTGCTCGAACGCTTCCGCGAGCGGGCAGCCCGGTACGACCGCGACAACGCGTTCTTCGACGAAGACCTCGCCGAGCTCCGCGAGGCGGGCTATCTGACGGCCCTCGTGCCCGTCGAGCTCGGCGGCCTCGGCTGGACGTTCGCCGACGCCGTGCGCGGCCAGATGCGCCTCGCCGGTGCGGCGCCCGCGACGGCGCTGGCGGTCAACATGCACCTCGTCTGGACCGGCGTCGCCAAGGTGCTGCGCGATCGAGGCGACGACTCGCTCGACTTCGTGCTGCGCGAGGCGGGTGCCGGCGAGATCTTCGGGTTCGGCATCAGCGAGGCAGGCAACGACCTCATGCTCTTCGGCTCGCGCACCATCGCCGAACCCCAGGCCGGCGGCGGCTACCGGTACACGGGCCGCAAGATCTTCACCTCCCTCTCCCCCGCCTGGACCCGGCTCGGCACGATGGGCCTCGACACGGTCTCCGCCGATGCGCCGAAGATCGTCTACGGCTTCATCGACCGCGAAGACCCCGACGTGCGGATCCTCGACGACTGGGACACGATGGGCATGCGGGCGAGCCAGAGCCGCACGACGGTGCTCGACGGGGCGTTCGCGGCATCCGACCGCATCGTGCGCCGGCTCGACCCCGGGCCCAACGCCGACCCGCTGATCTTCGGCATCTTCGCGAACTTCGAGTTGCTGCTCGCCTCGGTGTACGCCGGCATCGGCGACCGCGCACTCGACCTCGCCGTCGCAGCGGCGCGCCGACGCACCTCGATGAAGAACGGCGGTGCGCCGCTCTCGCAGGATCCCGACATCCGTTGGCGCATCGCCGATGCCGCGATGGCCCAGGAGGCCATCGCCCCACAGCTCCTCGCCATCGCGCGCGACCTCGAGGAGCTCGTCGACCACGGTGCGTTCTGGTTCGCGAAGCTCGTGGGCATCAAGGTGCGTGCGACCGAGACGGCCAAGCACGTCGTCGACCAGGCCGTGCGCGTCTCAGGAGGGTCGACGTACTTCGCGGGTTCCGAGCTCGGCCGCCTCTACCGCGACGTGCTCGCCGGCATCTTCCACCCCTCCGACGACGAGTCCGCCCATGCGACGGTCGCGAACGCCTGGCTCGGCCCGATCGACGCGTGAGCCCGACCCCGGGTGCGTCCGCCCGGTAGACTCGACCGGGCGGCGCGGACCGTCACCGGAACTCTGGAGGTCGTTGTGAACGTCGTCACTTTCCTCATCTCGATGGGACTCTTCGTCTTCGGCATGTGGCTCATGGGCACCGCGCCGGTGATGACCGAGTTCCAGGCGCCCGTGTTCTTCGGCGGCATCGTCGCCGTGGCGCTCTCCCTCGCGATCCCGTTCCATCTCCTCGGCCGCAGCGACGGCGTCTGAGCCCCGAGTTGCTGCCCTCTCGCGACACACTCGTCACCTACCCCGCTGGCGCGCTCGACGCGGACACCGTGGTGCTGCACGTCGCCCCAGCAGGTGACGGCCGAACCGCCGTCGTCACCGAGGCGACGAGCTTCCACCCGGTCGACGCCGCCTGGCCCGACCAGCCGGCCGACACCGGGACGCTGACCGCCGGCGACCTCGAGGTCCCGATCGTCGACGCCGTCGTCGCGGCCACCGACGGCACCGAGCTCTTCCTCGGCGCCGACATCCCCGTGCGCAAGGGCACCGAGGGCTGGGCGTTCCTCGTCGCCCACCTCGTCGCCGGCGATGCCGCGATCGCCGAGGGCGATGCGGTCTCGGTGCGAGCGGATGCCACGGCGCGCCGCGCCCTCTCGACCGGTCATACCGCCTGCCACGCGGCGGCGCTCGCCCTGAACGCCGCACTCGCCGGCAACTGGTCGAAGGCCGCACGCGAAGACGCCCTCGGAGCACCCGACTTCGACGGCATCGCGATCGCATCGAGCCGCATCGTGCCGAACGGCTCCGTCGACGTGTACCGTCTCAACAAGTCGCTGCGCCGCGCCGGGTTCGACACGGCATCGGTCGCCGCCGACGGTCTCGGTGAGCTCGCGGCATCCGTCACCGCGACGATCGCCGAATGGGCCGCCGCCGGCACCGCTGTACGCATCGACCGCGAGGGCGACGGGCTCACCGACCGCAGGTACTGGGTCGCCGAGCTTCCCGCCGGCACCGCCCGCATCGCGTGCGGCGGCACCCACGTCGGTTCGCTCGCGGAGCTCGGCGACGTGCAGGTCGAGTTCGAGGCGGGCGACGATGCCGGCACCCCCGTGCTGACCATGCGCACGCACGCCGCACCGGCGCGCTGAGCGCCACTGGCCGCGACACCTCCGCGCGGGGTTACGATTGCGGATGTGGGTATACGCATCGAGAAGGTCGACCTTCCGGGGATCGGCATTCGTCACGACCTCGTCACCGAGAGCGGGCGGCGCATCAGCGTCGTCTCGCACCGTGACGGCGAGCGCGACCTCGGGCTCTTCGACCAAGACGATCCCGATGCCTGTCGCGACTCCATTCCGCTGAACGACGACGAGGCCGCGGCCCTCGCCGACGTGCTCGGCGCCTCCGTCATGCTCAGCCGGCTCACGAGCCTCAGCGACGAGACGGCCGGCCTCTACACCGAGCAGATCGCCCTGCCGACGGACTCGCCGTACCTGAACCGCACCCTCGGGGCGACGAAAGCCCGCACACGCACGCACGCCTCGATCGTGGCCATCGTGCGCGACGGCGCGATCATCCCCTCACCCACGCCTGCAGAGACGCTGCGCGCTGGAGACGTCATCGTCGTCGTCGGAACACGTGAAGGACTCGACGGAGTAGCCCGGCTGCTCGCCAACGGCCCCGACTGAGGCCGCTATGCACGAGACCACGCTGCTCCTCATCGAAGTCGGCGCGCTGCTTCTCGGCATGAGTCTGCTCGGGCGCGTCGCGCTCGCCTTCGGCATCTCGCCGATCCCGTTCTACCTCGTGCTCGGGCTCGCCTTCGGCGAGGGCGGGCTCATCGCCCTCGACGCGAGCGAGGAGTTCTTCCAGACGGGCGCCGAGATCGGCGTCATCCTGCTGCTCGCGCTGCTCGGCCTCGAGTACACGGCATCCGAGCTGTTCGGCAGCCTCAAGTCGGCGCGCACCGCGGGCCTCGTGGACGCGGCGCTGAACGCCCTGCCAGGCGCCGCGCTCGCGCTCCTCCTCGGTTGGGGTCCGGTGGCCGCGGTCGCCATGGCCGGAGTGACCTGGGTGTCGTCGTCGGGTGTCATCGCGAAGCTCCTGCGCGACCTCGGCCGGCTCTCGAACCGCGAGACGCCGGCGATCCTCGCGGTGCTCGTCATCGAGGACCTCGCGATGGCGTTCTACCTGCCGGTGCTCTCCGCACTCGTGGTCGGCATGAGCCTGATGCAGGGCGCCGTGTCCGTCGCGATCGCGGTGAGCGTGGTCGCGGTGATCCTCTACGTCGCCCTGCGGCACGGACACCTCGTCTCGCGCCTCTTCCCGGCTGACCACTTCGAGCCGCTGCTCCTCGGCGTGCTCGGCCTCACGATGCTCGTCGCGGGCTTCGCGGCCGAGGTGAGCGTGTCGGCCGCCGTCGGCGCGTTCCTCGTCGGCATCGCGCTGTCGGGGCGAGTCGCGGCGAACGCGAGCCAGGTGCTCACCCCGCTGCGCGACCTCTTCGCCGCGATCTTCTTCGTCTTCTTCGGCCTCACGACCGACTCGTCGGCGCTGCTGTCGATGCTGCCCGCGGCGCTCGCGCTCGCCCTCGTGACGATCATCACGAAGCTCATCACGGGCGCGTACGCCGCACGACGTGCCGGTGTCGGCACTCTCGGCCAGTGGCGCGCCGGCCTCTCGCTGGCGCCTCGCGGCGAGTTCTCGATCGTCATCGCGGGGCTCGCAGTGGGGTCGGGCGTCGTCGCGCCCGAACTCGCGCCGCTCGCGACGGCCTACGTGCTCATCACGATCGTCGCCGGCACGTTCCTCGCGCGCGTGCCCGATGCCCTCTGGTTCCGGGCGGCCGTGCGTCGACGGCGGGCGGCCGCCGGCGCGAGCCCGGTGCCGCCCGCCGCCTGAGGGCTGCGAACCGAGTTCAGTCGGCCGGTTGCTCGGCGGATGCCGCGGCATCCGCTCGATCGGCCGCGGCGAGGTCGGTCGCGCCGAGATCGGCGACGGCGCCCAGCTCGGCATCGGCGGCGTCGGATGCCGCGAGCAGCTCCTTCACCCGCGGCACGACCTCCGTGGCGTAGAGCTCGATGCTGCGCATCATGGCCTCGTGCGGCAGGGCGCCGTTGGAGTACTTCATGTCGAACCGGCTCGCCCCGACGGCGCGCATCGCTGCGGCGATCTTGGCGGCGACGTTCTCGGGCGACCCCGCGTAGAGCGCGCCGTTCGGCCCGGCCTCGTCTTCGAAATGGTCGCGGTCGACCGCGCCCCAACCGCGCTCGCGACCGATGCGGTCGATGCTGACCTTGTAGTGCGGCCAGAGCGTGTCGAGCGCCTCGGCGTCGGTCTCGGCGATGAATCCGGGCGAGTGGATGGCGATCGGCTGCAGCGGCTTGTCGAACTGGTCGAGGGCGCGGCGGTAGAGGTCCGCGAGGGGCGCGAACCGCGCTGGGCTGCCGCCGATGATCGCGAGTACGAGCGGCAGGCCGTAGTGGGCCGCGCGCACGACGGATTCGGGGCTGCCGCCGACGCCGACCCAGGTCTTCAGCCGGCCGTGCTCGACGGGCGGGTAGACGAGCTGGTCGGTCAGCGAGGAGCGCAGCTGGCCGCTCCAGGTGACGGGCTCCTGCGACAGCAGGGCCGAGAAGAGGTTGAGCTTCTCCTCGAAGAGCGCCTGGTACTGGTTCAGTTCGAAGCCGAAGAGCGGGAACGACTCGATGAAGGAGCCGCGGCCGAGGATGACCTCTGCGCGGCCGTTCGAGAGCCCGTCGAGCGTCGCGAAGCGCTCGAAGACGCGTACGGGGTCGTCGGAGCTCAGCACGGTGACCGCGGAACCGAGGTGGATGCGCTCGGTGCGACCGGCGATCGCGCCGAGCACGACCTCGGGCGCCGAGACCGCGAAGTCCACCCGGTGGTGCTCGCCGACGCCGAAGAAGTCGAGACCGAGACGGTCGGCCAGCACGGCCTCCTCCACGACGTTGCGCAGCACCTGGGCGTGCGGCAGGAGGCTGCCATCGGCCCTGCTCGTCACGTCGCCGAAGGTGTCGACTCCGAATTCGTACCGCTCAGACATCGCGATCCCTCTCCACATTTCCATACGCCTGCATGCAACTCGCACGCGTCACTGGGAACCACCGTCGGGACGAGACTATTCCCCGTCATCGACGCGCGCACCGCCCGCGGGAATGCCCGCTGCGGCCGGCGCGTTCATTTCCATGACGACGCATCGATCTGGTGGGTCGAGGGATGGGAGAATCGAAACGTGACGGATCGGCCGGTCATCGGAATCTACGGCGCGGGCAAGGTGGGCACAGCCCTCGCCCGCCTCCTCGTGGCATCCGGGCACCGCGTGCTCATCGCGGGTTCGCCGCGCCAGACGGCACTCGACTTGCTCGTCGGCGTCGTCGCCCCCGGTGCCGAGGTGACCTCCCCCGAGATCCTCGCCGAGACGGCGGACGTCATCATCGTCGCCGTGCCGTTCGGCAAGGCCGGCACCGTGCCCTGGGATGCGTTCGACGGCCGCATCGTCGTCGACGCCATGAACTACTGGCCGCCGGTCGACGGCAACATCGCCGAGATCGACGACGACGACCGCACGACGAGCGAGATCAACGCCGCACGCAACCCGCGCGCCCGGGTCGTGAAGTCGCTGAACCACCTCGGCTACCACGAGATGGAGGACGACAGCATGGACGCCGGTTCTCCCCTGCGGCGCGCCCTCGCCGTCGTCGGCGACGATGTCGAGGCTCGGGCGGTGGTCGCCGAGATCATCGACGAGCTCGGGTTCGACCCGGTCGACGGCGGCGAACTCCGACACGGCGTCGCCCTCGAGCCAGGGCACCCCGCATTCGGCCGCGAACTCTCGGCGGCCGAGCTCGCGGCGCTGCTCACGCCCGCCGTGCATCTCGCCGCCTGAGCGGCCCGCGCGAGCCGCGACATCCGCTCATTTAGGGTGGGTGGATGCCCGAACCCGTGACCGTTCGCGACGGCTCAGCCGAACGCCTCTCCCGCATGGTGCAGCTGCCGACGGTGTCGGCCGAACTCGCCGAACGCGGCCTCGCCGACTTCGACCGCTTCCGCGAGCTCATCGCCGAGCTCTACCCCCTCGTGCACGAGCACCTCGCCTTCGAGCAGGTCACCGATCTCGGGCTGCTCTTCCACTGGCGCGGACGCGGTGACGCCGACCCCGTCGTGCTGATGGCGCACTTCGACGTCGTGCCGGTCGACGAGCGAGACGGATGGCGCTTCCCGCCGTTCGAGGGGCGCATCGCCGACGGCTCGGTGTGGGGCCGCGGCACGCTCGACGACAAGGGTCCGCTGCTCGTCGTGCTCGAGGCGGTCGAGAACCTCCTCGCCGACGGGTTCACTCCGGCGCGCGACGTGTACCTCTCGTTCGGCGGCAACGAGGAGAGCCACGGCGCGGCAGCTGTGGCGATCGCGGCACTCTTCCAGGAGCGCGGCATCACGCCGTGGCTCGTGCTCGACGAGGGCGGCGCCGTGGTCGACGCGCCCCTGCCGTTCGTGCAGGTTCCCGCCGCGATGGTCGGGGTCGGCGAGAAGGGCGTGCTCACGGTGCGACTGACGGCCCGCGGCGACGGGGGCCACGCCTCCGCTCCGCCGAAGACGACGCCGACGGCGCGGATCGCCCGTGCCGTCGACCGCCTCGCGCCGAATCCGTTCCCGAAGCGCATGCCGCGATCGATGCGGGCGATGCTCTCGAGCTTCGTGCCGCACACGCGCGGCGGATCGCGGCTGCTGCTCCGCCTCCTCATCGCCCTCCCCTGGGTCACGGCCCGCGTGTTCTCGCGGCTCGGCGGCGAGCCCGCCGCCCTCGTGCACACGACCGTCGCCGCCACGATGCTCGAGGCCGGCACCGCCGACAACGTGCTGCCGTCGCAGGCGACGGCCACCCTGAACCTGCGCATCGCCGTCGGCGAGACCGTCGAGTCGGTCGTCGCGCACCTGCGCCGCGTCATCCGCGACCCCGAGGTGGAGGTGACCGTCGTCGAGGGCGGCGACCCTTCCCCCGAGTCGCCGACCGACTCCGCGCAGTTCGCGGCGATCGCGGCGGCGGTCGCCGCGTCGTATCCCGAGGCGACGACGGCGCCGTACCTCATGATGGCGGCGACCGACTCGCGGTACTTCCACCGCTTCTCGCCCGCCGTGTACCGCTTCGCGCCGATCGCCATGACCGCCGCCCAGCGCGCGTCCATCCACGGGGTCGACGAGTGGGTGACGATCGACAGCCTCGAGCGCGGTGAGCGGTTCCACCGCGCCCTCATCGCAGCGATTCCCGAGTGAGACGGATGACCCATTAGGGTGAGTCCACCCCATCCCGAAGGAGCCCCGATGTCGCGTGCTGCCAGACTCGGTCCCGTTGCCGCGATCGTCGGATTCCTCGCCTTCGTCGAGTTCACGAGCGGCATCCTGCAGGGCTACTACACGCCGCTGCTGACCGACATCGCCCGGCACCTCGGCATCCACGACGCCGATGTCAACTGGCTCGAGGGCACGCAGCTGATGCTCTCGGCGCTCGTCGTGCCTGCGTTCGCGAAACTCGGCGACATGGTCGGCCACAAGCGCATGCTTGTGTGGTCGACGGCGGTCACCGCCGTCGCCTCGATCGCGCTCGCCTTCACCGACCAGTTCTGGGTGTTCCTCGTCGCGTGGGCGCTGCAGGGGTTCTACGTCGTCTGGCTGCCCCTCGAGATCGCGCTCATCTGGTCGCGCAGCCGTTCGGCCGACCGTCCGGCGGCGATGACCCGCAAGGCGGCGGGCCTGCTCGTCGCGGCGCTCGAGCTCGGCGCGATCGCCGGTGCGCTCTCGGCGGGCGCCCTCGCCGAACTCCTCCCCATGCAGGCGCTGCTTCTCGTGCCGGCAGTCGCGGTGGTCGCCTGCTTCTTCGTCGTGCTGTTCGGCGTGAAGGAGTCGCCCGACCTCACCGGCGGCACGCTCGACACCGGCGGACTCATCCTCATCTCGCTCGCCCTGCTCTCCCTCACGGGCGGGCTCAGCTTCATGCGCCTGAACGGCCCCGCCGACCTGCTGTCCTGGGCGCTCGTGGCGCTCGGCGCCCTGCTCGTGATCCCGTTCGCGCGGTACGAGCTGAAGCACCCCGACCCGCTCATCGACGTGCGCATGTTCCGCGAGCCCACCCTGTGGCCGATCTTCCTCACCGCAGGGCTCTTCGGCGTCAGCGTGCTCGGCGCGCAGGCGCCCCTCTCGACCTTCGCCCGAACGGATGCCGCGGAGTACGGCTTCGGCCTGAGCGCGACGACCGGCCAGACGTCGATCCTCGTCGGCGCCTACGTGCTCTCCCTCGTGGTCGGCGCGATGCTCTTCCCGCTCGCCACCCGCTGGGTCACACCGCGCGTCGCCCTCATCGGTGCGAGCTCGCTCGTCGCGACCGGCTATCTGCTGTTCCTCCCCTTCCACGACGGATACGCACAGGTGCTCGCGAACATGATCATCGCGGGCATCGGCTCCGGCGCCCTCGTCGCCGCGCTCCCCGCCGCCGCTGCCGCAGCGGCCCCGGCCCACCAGACGGGTGTCGCGACGGGCCTCACGAACTCCGTGAAGACCGTCGGCGGCGCCATCGCCTCCTGCGTCTTCGGCATCGCGCTGCTCGGCGCCGCCGGTGAGGCCGCGACGGGCACAGCCGGCGCCTTCGGCGGGTACATCACCGTCTGGCTCGTGTGCGGACTCACGGCGGCACTGGCGGCCGTGCTGCTCGCCTTCGTGCCGAAGCTCGCGTTCTCCGACGCACCTGTCGTTGAGGCCGCCACCGCCGTACGCTGATCCCGACGACGGGAGGGCGCGATTTGGATGCCGCAGCGCTCGTCGCCACGCTCGAAGGCCTCGCGAGCGAGGAGGAGCGGGAGAAGTACACGCGCTACTTCCCACCCGACCCGGACGCCCCGTTCATGGGGGTGCGCATGGGTGCCGTGTTCGACCTCGCGAAGACGGCGCTCGACCTGCCGGCGGGCGAGCTCGAGACGCTGCTCGAGCAGCCGACGCACGAGGTGCGCGCCCTCGCCTGCAGCATCATGGGCAAGTGCGCGGCACGACCGAAGACGGACACCGAGCGGCGCGACGAACTCTACGAGCTCTACCTCCGCCGACACGACCGCATCGACCAGTGGGACCTCGTCGACCTCGCCGCACGCGATGTCGTCGGCGGGTACCTGATCGAACGAGATCGGGCTCCGCTCGCCGGGCTCGCGGCATCCGCGTTCTGGCCCGAGCGCCGCACCGCGCTCGTGGCGACGTTCGCGTTCCTCCGCCGCGGTGAGCTCGACGATGCGTTCGAGCTCTCCGAGACCCTCGCCGACGATCCCGAGCCGCTCGTGCAGAAGGCACTCGGCTGGGTGCTCCGGGCCGCCGGCGACCTCGATCGCGATCGGCTCACGGCCTTCGTCGAGCGCCACGCCCCGACGATGCCACGTGTCGCATTGCGCGCCGCGATCGAGCATTACGACAGGCCCGAGCGCTCCCGATTCCTCGCGATCCGCTGAGTCGTCCCGCGGCGATCGAGACGGCTGCCCGCCGCCCGCGTCAGCCGGCCGCCGGCTCCGTTCCGCCGAGGGCGCTGCGCTGTCGCCGCCGCGCCCCGAGATCGGCCACGCCGATCGCGAAGGCGATCGCGACGAAGATCGCGACCGCGAGCATGCCGATGCCGTAGGCGTGGTGGTACACGGTGAGGTCGGGCTCGCCATCGGACTCGCGGAAGATCGTCGAGTAGAAGAGCGAGAGCGTGACGGCCGTGCCGATCGCCGTGCCGATGCGCTGGCCCAGCTGACCGACCGAGCCGGCCAGGCCGCCCTGCTTGACCGGGATGTCCATGAGCGTCAGCGTCTGGTTCGGCGAGACGACGAGACCGCCGCCCGCGCCGCCGATCACCATCGCGCCCGCCATCGCCCAGGGCGTGACTTCGGGCGATGTCGTGAGCGCGAAGAGCACGAGCAGCCCGATGCCGACGAGGAGCAGTGCGAGCCCCCACACGACGAGCGGCCGGCCGAGGCGGTTGACGAGCGTGCCGCCGACCCACGAGCCGACGGCGCTCATGAGGGCGAAGCCGATGCCGACCATGCCCGCGAAGACGGCCTCGAGTCCGAGGCCGTGCTGCAGGTAGAGCGTCGTGAGCAGGAACATCGACGGCATCGCCGCGAAGTACACGCTCGCGAGCGCAGTGCCGTTGCGGAACGAACTCACGCCGAAGAGGGCGAGCGGTACGAGCGGATGCTTGCCGGATGCCGCGTAGTGCCGCTCCCACGCGATGAACGCCGTGATCGCGAAGACGAACAGCACGAGCACCCACCAGCGCGCCGGGTTGTCGGTCGGCGAGCCCGTCGTGAAGAGGAACGGCCACATGAGGGAGATCACCGTGACGGCGAAGAGCACGAGGCCGACCGGGTCGAGCGACAGCGGCTTCGACGACGGATGCCGCGTCACCGGCAGCAGCCAGATCGCGAGCGCGATCGCGGCGAGGGCGAGCGGCACGTTCATCCAGAAGATGCCGCGCCAGCCGTCTTCGGGCCCGCCGATCGCGATCATCAGCCCGCCGAGTGTCGGCCCGAACGCCGTCGCGAGCCCGATCGTCGCCCCGAAGAGCCCGAACGCCTTGCCGCGCTCCTTGCCGGTGAAGAGTTCCTGGATGATGCCGAGCACCTGCGGCATCTGGATGCCGGCGGCGACGCCCTGCAGGAGGCGCGCGATGAGCAGCACCTCGATGTTGGGCGCGAGCGCGGCGACGAGGCTCGTGAGCGTGAAGAGGCTGAGCCCCACGATGAAGAGCGTCTTGCGCGAGCGCTGGTCGCCGATGCGACCGGCCGGAACGAGCGTCAGGCCGAAGGTGAGCACGTAGCCGGCGACGATGAGCTGGAGCTCCGTCGAGCCGGCGCCGAAGGCGTCTTCGATGGCCGGGAGCCCCACGTTGACCTTCGACAGGTCGAGGATCGTGAGCGCGGCGACGGCGACGCACACCCAGTAGGCGCGCCAACGGTGGCCTTCGGGGAGGGTGATCGACCGGGTCTCTGGCGCTTGCGACATCCGTTCAACCCTATGTCCCCCGCCACCTCAGGCGTACAGGGGACCACCGCGCTCCTGGCCGCGTGCGATCGACGGCAGCGTGATGAGCGCGATGACGGCGATCGACTGGATCGCGAGGCACCCCGCCATCGCCGCCCAGAGCGCATCGAGCTCGGTGAGGAGCATCGCGAGCTGCGTGACCGGGGTCACGACCGCGAGTGCCACCACCCATCGCAGTGCCGCGGAGCTCAGTCGGCCCCGGCGCGCCGGCGCCAGCCCGTCGGCACGGCCGGCGGTGAGCCCGAGCACGACTGCGCCGGCGACGAGGAGGCCGGTCCCGACCCATCCGCAGTGCACGGGGTCGATCGGGGCCGCAAGGCTCGCCGTCACCGCGAACGGAGCGACCGCGACGAGTGCGATGCCGAGGAACGCTCCGACGTCGATGCGCAACGGTTCGCCGCGTTCGACTCGTGGATCGGCTGAGCGGCCGCCACGGGCGTTCCAGTCCTGCTTTCGGGCGATCTCCGAGAACGCCGCGATGCCGAACACCATCATGCACTGCGCTGCGAAGAACGCTCCGACGTAGCGCGTCGCCGCGACGGGATCGGCGAACGCGGTCACGATGACGAGCACGGGCACGAGGGCCGCGAACGCGGCGACCCAGCGCAACGCGACAGGGCTGAGTCGACCGATGCGGCGCGGCGCACTGGAGACACCGCGCCGAGCCGTCGTCGCGAGCACCAGTTCCCCGGCGAGCAGCAATCCCGTCGACACCCAGTAGGCAGCCACGAGATCGAGTCCGGTGAACGCGGGAGCCGCAACCGAGACCGGCGCGAGCGCGATGAGGCCGGCGGCGACCACGGCGCCGGGGTCGGCAGGGCGGTCCTCGACGATGCGGGTGGGAATCGCCTTCGGCGCGCGACGCTTCGGACGCGCCACCGTCGTCGCCCTCATGTCGCACTCCCCCGGTTCGCAGCACTCGAATGCATGTCCGTTCGAGGGTAGTGTCCGAGCGGCGGGATCGCATCGAAGGTCCCGGGTTCGTGGTGCCGCATGATCCAGGTGCGGCCGAAATGCACGAAGGGCTCCCGCATGGCGGGAGCCCTTCGACTCGGTGGACCCTAGGAGATTCGAACTCCTGACCTCCTCGATGCGAACGAGGCGCGCTACCAGCTGCGCCAAGGGCCCGAGCGAGAAAAAGCCTATCATCTCGCAGTCGGTGGTTCAGACCATCCGGGTCGCTCGGCCCGGTCAGCCGGCCTGGCGGCGACGACGCAGCACGGCGTCGAGGTCGTCGAATCCGGGCTGCGCCTCGTCGATGATGCCCATGCGCGAATACGGGCTGACCGGCGCGTCGGCCGGCACCGAGGTCGCGGGCCGCGCACGCGCCGCCGCTGCCGAGGCGGCCGCTGCCGGCTTGATGACGGGCAGTTCGGGCTCCAGCTCCGCCGCGCGACGCGCGATGTCGTCGCCGGTCTCCGCTTTCTTCAGCTCCGCCGCCGCGTCGATGGAGGCCATCGCCATCGCGGCGATCGTGCCCCTCGACAGGTGCAGCGGCCGCGGCAGCGGCTGCGGCACCCAGCCGTCGGCGGGCGACTCCGGCTCGACGAGATCGATGGGCTCGAACGGTCGCGCCTCGACGACGCTCGCCGTCCGGGCCGCGACGGGAGCCGCCGGGCGCACCCGCGCGAGCCTGACGAGGCCCGCGAGCGCGAGTGCCATGCCGAGCGCTCCGATCACGGGCGTGATGAGCGAGGCGCCGAGCGCGGCGGCGATGCCACCGCCGACGGCGGTGAGGAGCGAGACGAGCAGCAGGAGCGAGCACAGCGCCCGTCCGCGACGAAGCCGCTTGCGGGCGAGGGCGCTCTTCGGCGATCGAGGGCTCTGCACCGGAGCCGCCGGCACCTCTGCGGGCGCGATGATGGCGATCGGCTCCGTCGCCGCTGCGGCCGCGGCGAGCACGACGCCGACACGAAGTCGCGCGGCATCCACTGCGCCTTCAGCTGCCCAGCGCTCGGCGAGCGCCTCGCGCTCCTCGGCCTCCGCGGTGAGCCGGGCGGTCGCCTCGCGCTGCTGCAGGATGCGCTGCTGCGCCGCGACCTCGCGAGCCGTCGCCTCCACCCGGACGGGTTCGGGCGTCTCGGCGGTCTCGGCGAGGATGCGGAGCGTCTGCTGGAGCCGCACCGCGTTGCGTTCGGTGGCCATGTACTGGCGACGACGCAGCCAGTTCGGCAGGAGGTACGCGATCCACAGCGCGGCTGCAACAGCCACGAGCAGCCCCCCACCGATCACGTCCATGGGACAACGCTAGGTCACTACATGCCCTCAGCCGTACTCGACGCCCGCGTGTTCACCGATCAGGCAGCTGCAAGGGGTGCGCGGATGCCTCGCGGTCCTCGTCGTTCACGCGGGCGAGCCCCTCGGGCACGAGCCCGTCGCGCCAACGCCGGAGCACGCCGCGCGGCACCTCCTCGGCCACGAGCGCGAAGGCGAAGTGGTCGCTCCAGACCCCGTTGATGTGGATGAACCGCCGCCGGAGCCCCTCGTAGCGGAAGCCGAGCTTGTCGACCACCCTGAGCGACGGCCCGTTCTCGGGCCGGATGCAGATCTCCATGCGATGCAGCCGCAGGGCGGCGAAGCAGTAGTCGGTGGCGAGCGCCACCGCCGTCGGCGTGATGCCGCGCCCCGCGACCTCCTGGGCGACCCAGTAGCCGATCGTCGCCGACGACAGCGAGCCGTACGCGATCGACGAGACGTTCAGCTGCCCGACCAGCGCGCCGTCCACCTCGATGATGAACGGCAACGCGTGGCCGCTGCGCGCGTGGGCCAGCAGGTTGCGGATGCTGCCCCGGGTGTCGATCACCGAGCCGCCGCCCGGATACGTCGCCTCCCATTGCCGGAGCCACCCGCGGTTGGCGAGCAGCACCCGCTCGAGCGGTTTCGCGTCACGGACGCGGATGGGTCGCAGCGTGACGTCGCCGTCTCGCAGGGTGGGCACGGCGACTGCGGGCATGCTCAGACTGTATCGAGTCCTGCCGCGTACTCCACGAGCCACGGGCGGAGATCGGGTCCGAGGTCGTCACGATCCGCGGCGAGCTGGATGACCGCCTTGATGTAGTCGAGCTTGTCGCCCGTGTCGTAGCGGCGGCCCCGGAAGACGACGCCGTACACGCCGCCGGTGCCCTCGACATCGCCCGCCATGGTCATGAGCGCGTCGGTCAGCTGGATCTCGCCGCCCTTGCCCGGCGGAGTGTGCTCGAGGATGTCGAACACCTCGGGCTTCAGCACGTAGCGGCCGATCACCGCGTAGTTCGAGGGCGCGACGTCCTTCGCCGGCTTCTCGACGAGGCCCGTGACGCGCACCACGTCGGGGTCGTCGGTGGCTTCGACCGCCGCGGCGCCGTAGAGGTGGATCGAGTCGGGGTCGACTTCGAGGAGCGCGACGATCGAGGCATCCCTCGCGCCCTGCTCCTCGAGCATGCGCGTCAGCAGGATGTCGCGGGCGTCGATGATGTCATCGCCGAGCAGCACGGCGAACGGCTGGTCGCCGACGTGCATGCGCGCCCGGAGCACCGCGTGCCCGAGCCCGAGCGGGTCGCCCTGGCGCACGTAGTGCATGTCGGCGAGGTCGGTCGACTCGTTGACCTTCGCGAGCTTCGCGGTGTCGCCCTTCGCCTCGAGTGTCGCCTCGAGCTCGGCGACGCGGTCGAAGTGGTTCTCGAGGGCGTTCTTGTTGCGCCCGGTCACCATCAGCACGTCGGTGAGTCCGGCTCCGACCGCCTCTTCGACGACGTACTGGATGGCCGGCCGATCGACGACCGGGAGCATCTCCTTGGGCATCGCCTTCGTCGCGGGCAGGAAGCGAGTGCCGAGTCCCGCTGCCGGGATGACGGCCTTCGTGATCCGTTGAGTCATGCGACTCAGCGTACCTGTAGGCCCTCGGAGGAGTTCCGGCCGCTTCGTCCTAGGATGTGTGCCATGCCCGACGAACCGGATGTGGACAAGCGCATCCTCCGCGCCGAACTGCGCGAGCGACGCCGGAACATGCCCGCTCACGAGCGCGAGCTCGCGACCGAGGGCTTCACCGCGCGCCTCGAGGAGCTGATCGGCTCGACCGAGGCGGAGTCGATCTCCTGCTACCTGTCGATGCCGACCGAGCCGAACACGCGGCCGTTCGTGAACTGGGCGGAGGCCCGCGGCATCCGCGTCCTGTTCCCCGTCACGCGCGAAGACGGCCTGCTCGACTGGACCGTCGGCGAGGAGGAGACCGAGACGCTCGGCCTCCACGGCACGCCCGAGGCGGTCGGCGAACTGCTCGGCCCGATGGCCATCAACGACGTCGATCTCATCATCGTGCCGGCCGCCGCGATCGACGCGACGGGCATGCGACTCGGCTGGGGCAGGGGCTATTTCGACAAGACCCTCGGATCGATGGGAAAATGTCCCCCGGTGTACGCCGTGGTCTTCGACAGCGAGTTCGTCGAGACCGTGCCGCGTGAGGTGCACGATCAAGGCGTCAACGGCGTCGTGACGCCCACGCGCATCATCGCGTTCTGACCGGCTGCGGGCCGGCGCATCACCCGAGATCGGAAGAAGCTCCATGCCCACGTATTCCTACCGTTGCACCGAGTGCGACAACGCCTTCGACATCCACCAGGCGTTCACCGACGACACGCTGACGGTCTGCGAGGTCTGCGGCGGCAAGCTGCGCAAGCTCTTCAACACAATCGGCGTGACCTTCAACGGCTCGGGCTTCTACCGCACCGACTCCCGCAACGGCGGATCAGGGTCGTCGGGATCCGGCTCCTCCGGCTCCGCCGGATCGTCGTCGAGCTCCTCCGCCCCGTCATCGGGCGGCGGAACGTCGGGCGGCGGCTCCTCATCGTCGTCTTCGTCGTCGAAGTGACCTTCGGCTAACGTGGTGCCCGTCGTTCCGACGACAACGGGATCCGCCGAACTCGGATCCGCCGACGACCAAGGGGGAGAGCCGTGATCAAGGGCTTCAAGGAATTCATCATGCGGGGCAACGTCATCGACCTCGCGGTCGCGGTCGTCATCGGCGCCGCGTTCACCTCGGTCGTGAACGCGATCGTCGAAGGGCTCATCAACCCGCTCATCAGCCTGCTGTTCAAGGCCGAAAGCCTCGATTCGCTCACCTTCCAGCTCGGCACCGCGACGTTCGCCTACGGCTCGATCATCGGCTCGGTCATCTCGTTCCTCGCCGTCGCCGCCGTGGTCTACTTCGTCTTCGTCATGCCGATGAATCACTTCAAGGAGCGGGCCGAGGCCAAGCGCAAGGCTGGCCAGCCCGACCCCGAAGAGCCCGAGACCGAGCTCACCATGCTCGCCCAGATCCGCGACCTGCTCGCAGAGCGGGGCAGCACCGGCGCGCACCGGGAGTGATCAGGTCTGCTTCCAGTGTGGAGGCCGGTCGCGGGTCAGGCGTTCGTCGTCGGATGACCCGCGGCCGGCCTTCTGCTTGCGGGGCGTCGCCGGTTCGTTCGGCCGGTCGACCGGCGTCTCGGGCGACGGATCCGAACCGGGCGCGGGCGTGAGCCGTGCACGGCGCGCCCGCCCGCCGGCGCGTTCGACGCGCTGACGCGGTTCCTCGGTCATCGGCCTTCGGCCGCGGCATCCGCCGTTCGCTCGGCATCCGGCCGCCCGAGCAGTGACGCGACCCGCGAGGCGACCGCCTCGGGGTTGCCGAAGAGTTCGAAGCTGTGCACCCGCAGGTAGTGCCAGCCGAGTCGGCGCAGCACGTCGGGGCGCAGCCGCAGCGACTCGCGCAGGCTGAGCCCGGCGAGTGCGTCGTCGGTCTCGACGACGACCGCCTTCCCCGCGTTCGCAGCGGCGAGGGCGAGTCGACCTCGATGACCGACGCTGACCCGGATGCCGCGGCGCTGGAGCCGTGCGGCCAGGTCGTGCAGCATCGAGGGGGCCTCGCCGGTCGCGCTCGGCCCTGCCGCGCGCTCCTCGGTCTGCGTGAGCACGTTCGCGAGCGCGAGCACGCCGTGACTCTGGCGGTCCTCGTCGATGTCTTCGGGCCGGAACGCCGACACGACGTCCATCGAGCGTCGCGCCCGAGTCATGCCGACAGCGAGCAGCCGGTCGCCGCCGGGTTCGCCGAGCGAGCCGAAGTTCGAGAGCAGGCGGCCGTGCGGGGTGCGGCCGTAGCCGACGGAGAAGATCACCCGGTCGCGGCTCTGCGCGACGGCCTGCTCGAGGGTCAGCACGGTGAACGGCTCGGCGCGGTCCTTCAGGATGAAGTCCGAGAGGTCGGTGCGCTTGGCGAAGGCCGCGAGCACCGCCTGGTGCACCCGGCCCGCGTGTTTCGTGCTCGCAGTGATGACCATGAGCGATTCGCGGGGTCGCTTGACCGCGTGCTCCATGACGAGTTCGACGACCTTCGCGACCTCGGTGTCGATCGACTCGACGGTGCCGGTGACGGTGTCGGGCAGGCCGTTTCCCGCGACGTAGTGCAGGCCGAGGCTGCCATGGCCGAGGAAGCTGCCCGCCCAGGGCAGCGAGGCGATGCGCCCCGCGTAGAACCGGTTGTTGACGAGCTCGGCGAGGTCCTCGCCGCCGGCGCGGTAGCTGCGGGTCAGTGTGAGCGTCGGCAGCAGTTCGCCGAGTCGTGCGAGCGCCGAGTCGGCGTGCAGCGCGTCGACGCCGTGCTCGGTCGACGAGACCCCGGTCTGCTCCACGTCGTCGAGCCCGGTCTCGAAGAGCGTGGGGGTCTGGGTGACGGGGTCGCCGAACGCGACCACCTGCTTCGCCCGACGGATGGCGCCGAGGTTCTCCGCGATGCTCGTGGCTCCGGCGTCGACGAGGATCACCGTGTCGAAGCCGATCGAGTCGTCGATCGCGGCGACGTCGTAGGGCGAGGCCAGCCAGACCGGCGCGAGTGCTCGGAAGAGATGCGGCGTCTCCGCCTGCAGGGCCTCGGGTCGCACCCGGTCGCCCCGCAGCATCCGCTTCAGTCGCCCGGCCTCGTCGGCGTGGTCGACGAGCGCGACCTTCCAGTTCTCGGCGAGGCGCCACGCGAGGAGCGGCCCGGCCGCGGAGGCGTGCGCCTCGTCGACGAGGCGGAAGTCGCCCTCGAGGCGGTCGAGCACCGAGGTGTTCGCGCCGAGCAGGGCCTTCTCGTTCGCGAGCACCGACTCCAGCACCGACTGCCACCAGGCGAGCTCGAGTTCGGCCGCGACCGCCCGCTCGGGCACGTGGCGCTTGGCGAGGTCGAGCAGCAGCGGGTCGAGCCCGAGGTCGCGGAGTCGCGCGAGCACGGCCGTGCGCTCCTGCAGGTTCGTCAGCACCTCGGACTCGGCCGCGAGGCCCTCGAGTGCCGAGGTGAGCTCCCGAACCGGTCGGGATGCGAGCTGGCGCTGCGTGCCGACGACGCCGAGCGGCGCATCGAGTACCGCAAGATCGGCGACGACGTGCTGGTATGCGACGTGCACGTCGTCGATGCCGACGGGCACGCCGGGGATCGCACCGGCGTCGGAGTAGCGCTGCCAGAGCGTGCGCTGCTGCTGGATGCCGCGGAGCGCCGAGTTCAGGTCGGAGACGTGCACGCCGGGGCGCACGAATTCGAGCGCGTGCCTCCGCAGGCGCCGACGGTTGGCACCCGACATGCCCGGAGAGTCGCGGCGCGAGGAGGTCGCGGCGATGAGCTCGCCGAGCGGACGGTCGAAGACCGACGGCTGGAAGCGATCGAGCGTCTCGCGCACGTCGAGGAGCAGGCGCAGGAAGACGCCGAGCTCGGCGACCGACTCGAACTCGCGCAACCGCGTGTGCTCGATGAGGGCGCGGCCCCGGTCGAGCAGTCGCGGCAGGTCGCTGCGGGAGAGGCGTTTCGCGAGGTCGTGCGCACCGGTCGCCTCCTCCGACGAGGTGAAGGACGCCCCGTACCAGGGCGAATCTCCTGGGCCGTAGCGGAATTCGCCGAGCGCGGCGGCGCGGGCGAGGTCGCCGGCGATCTCGTCGCGACGGTCGGCGACGGCCACGAGTGCGGCATGGTCGAGGCGCGCGGTCGTCGACGGCGGGCTCGGCACGAGCGCGAGGCTCGCGAGCTCGCTGAGCGCGTCGAGCACCGAGACGTGCAGCTCGGGGTCTTTGCGGGTGAGCGCCGAACGGTAGTCGAGCAGCACCTTGCGGAGGCGCACGAGGGCGTCGTCGACGTCGGCGACCCTCGGCCGTTCGGCCTTCTCGTTCCGCGAGATCGACTGGATGAGCTCTCGTCGGAGCCCCGCGGTCGTCACGGCTGCGCCGCCGAGCCCGACCTGGCCGAGGCGGTGCGCGATGCCGTCGAGGCTCGCCCGACGCGCCCCGACGACGAGCACGCGCTTGTCCTTCGCGACGAGCGCGCCGAGCGCGTTCACGATCGTCTGCGTGCCGCCGGTGCCCGGCAGCGTCTTGACGACGACGGAGGTGCCCGCCTCGATCTCGGCGATCGCCTGCTCCTGCTCGGGGTCGGCGTCGAGCAGGAGGGTGTCGGTCGAGGGCGGCCGCACGTCCTGCGAGACCGCGCGCACCCGTTCGCCGGTCGCGGCGACGACCGTCGCGCGGGCGGCGGGGTTGCCGGCGATCGCATCGATGACGGGGTGGTCGAGCTTCGCGGCATCCGCTGCCATCTCGGGGCCGACCTCGGCGAACGACGAGACGACGAGGCGGGGCGCCACGTGGAACCACGGCAGGTGACTCGTGAGGCCGCGGAGCCGGTCGATGACCGGTTGCGGCTTGAAGACGCCGTTGGTGATCGCGAGCGCCACGAAGGCATCGGCGTCGAGCGTGATCTGGAACTGCTCGCGGAGTTCGCGCGCGAGCGCGGGGTTCAGGAACGGCTGCCCCTTGAGCTTCAGCTCGAAGTCGCGCCCGTAGCGACGGATGGCGAGCGGGCGCAGCAGCACCGGGGCCAGGAATTCCTCGCCGGCGTTGCGCCAGGAGGCGAGGCCGATCGCCAGGTGCACCGACTCGATGCCGCGCACGGAGCGCAGCTCGATGCCCTTCTGGGTGATCTCGGCTGCGGCGAGGCGGGCGTTCCGGAGCGCGAGCTCGTCGCGGATGAGGCTCGAGAGCAGGGTGGACTTGCCGGTGATGAACTGGGGCAGGCCGCCGGGGTGGGTCGTCGAGAGCTCGATGCGGGTGCGCGGGGTGTCGACGAAGCGAGCGAGCGGCGAGCGTCCGCCCACGGCCGCGAGTTCGGCGTTCCAGCGCCGCCACGAGGGTTCGGCGACGTTGCCTGCGACGAGGTCGGGGTCGCCGAGGCTCAATCCTTCGGGGCTCGTGATGTCGTGTCGCATGTGCTCCGGGGTGAGGTTCTCGGCGGCAGCATCGACCTCGGGGTCGAGGATGTCCTCCTCGTCGTGATTCCGATCGAGCCGCCGCACACCGACACCATACGTGGAATCCAGCGGATTTCTCGGAGCATCGCCGTGCCCGAGGCTCTTTCGATACCCCCAGGGTATTGTGCTAGCGTCCCCCGGGTGAGTTCAGTTCCTCCCCGACGTCCTGCCGAGCGATTCGAAACGTCCACCGCACCCGCACGCGACGGCGCCCGCACCACCGTCATCGTCGGCGGCGTCGCCGGCGGCATGTCGGCTGCGACGCGCCTGCGGCGACTCGACGAGCAGCGCGAGATCATCGTGCTCGAGCGCAGCAGCGAGGTGTCCTTCGCCAACTGCGGGCTGCCGTACCACGTGTCCGGCGTGATCGCCGATCGCGACGCCCTGTCGCTGCAGAGCCCCGAACGTCTCGCCGCCCGATTCCGCATCGATGCCCGGGTGCGGCACGAGGCCGTCGCGATCGACCGGGCCGCGAAGACCGTCACGGTGCACCGGCTCGACGACGACACGACCTCGGTGGTCGCCTACGACGAACTCGTGCTCTCCCCCGGCGCGGCACCGCGACGACCCGCGGGCATCGCGGCGGATGCACCGGTGCATGCGCTCCGCACCCTCGACGACCTCGACCGGCTCATGGCGGAACTCGGCCGCGTGCCCGACGACGGCGCCGTCGTCGTCATCGGCGGCGGGTACATCGGGGTGGAGATGGCCGACAACCTCTACCGGCGCGGCCTCGACGTCACCCTCGTGCAGCGCGGCACCCACCTGCTGACCTCGCTCGACGAGGAGATGGCCGCCCCCGTGGCCGACCATCTCGCGGGCCTCGGCGTCGACGTGCGACTCGGGCAGGACGCGACCTCGATCGGCGTCGACCACGTCGTGCTCGAGGACGGCAGCCGGATTCCCGCCGACCTCGTCGTCTCGGCGATCGGCGTGACGCCCGAGTCCTCCCTCGCGGCCGCCGCCGGTCTCGCGATCGGCGCGAGCGGCGGCATCGCCGTCGACGCCTTCCACCGCACGAGCGACGCCTCGATCTTCGCGATCGGCGACGCGGCCGAGAAGCGCGACGCCATCGACGGATCGGGTCGGCTCGCCACCCTCGCCGGACTCGCGAACCGGCACGGCCGAGCTGTCGCCGACACGATCGCCGGCGACGCTGCCCCGTCGCGGCCCGCCCTCGGCACCGCGATCGTCGACGCGGCGGGCCTCACCGCGGCGAGCGTCGGCTGGACCGAACGCGTCGCCCGCGAGCGCGGCCGTGACGTGCGGGTCGTCCACACCCACCCGTCCTCGCACGCCGGGTACTACCCCGGCGCCGCCCCGCTCTCGATGAAGCTCGTGATCGACGCCGTCGACGATCGGATCCTCGGCGCCCAGGCCGTCGGCACCGACGGCGTCGACAAGCGCATCGACGTCATCGCGACGGCGATGAGCGCCGGCCTCGCGGCATCCGCTCTCGCCGACCTCGAGCTCGCGTACGCCCCGCAGTACGGCTCGGCGAAGGACCCGATCAACATGCTCGGCTACGTCGCCCGCAACCTCGCGAGCGGCGAGGACCGCGTCATCCAGTGGCACGAACTCGACGACGAGCTCGCCACCGGCGCTGTGCTGCTCGACGTGCGCGCCGAGGCGCAGCTCACCGAGGGACTGATCCCCGGGGCGTTGTGGATCCCCGTCGAATCACTGCGCGAGCGGCACGCCGAGTTCTCCGGCCGCCGCATCGTCGTGCACTGCCGTGTCGGGCAGGGAGCCCACACCGCCGCGCGCCTGCTCGCCGAGCTCGGCCACGACGTCGTGAACCTCGACGGCGGCTACCTCACCTGGCGGGACGGCCGACGCGCCAGGTCGCTCGCCGAACTGCCGCTGGCGGCCTAGCGGCCGTCCGCCGACCACACCCCGACCCACTCGAACAGGAGCCCAGATGCGATCCACCACCCCGAACGACGTCCACGCGGTCGCCGACGCCGTCATCCTCGATGTGCGCGAGCCGGGCGAACTCGCCCAGGCCCGCATCGAGGGCACCCTCGACATCCCCCTCGGCGAGCTCGTCGAACGGGTGACCGAGGTGCCGAGCGACACCACCGTGTACGTGCTCTGCCACGCGGGCGGCCGAAGCGCCCAGGCTGCGCAGTACCTCGAGAGCCGCGGCATCGACGCGGTCAACATCGACGGCGGCATCGTGGCCTGGCACCGGGCGGGCCTGCCGGTCACGCTCGGCGGTGCGTCATGACGACCGCGACGTCGACCAAGGCCGAGGCGCAGCGCCGCATCGCCAATCGGCTGAAGCGCGCGCGCGGCCAGCTGAACGCGGTCATCGACGCCGTGGAGTCGGGCGCCGACTGCCGCACAGTCGTCACCCAGCTCTCCGCCGTGTCGAGCGCGCTCGACAAGGCCGGCTTCGCGGTCATCTCGACCGCGATGCGCGAATGCCTGGCAGAACCCGACGAGTCGCAGGCGACGGATGCCTCGGAGCGCCTCAGCGTCGACGAACTCGAGAAGCTCTTCCTCACGCTCTCCTGAGCCGGCCGTGGCGGCCGAGCCGGCGGCGGCGGCACCCGAGTGGGACGCCGCCGCCGCCCGCTTCGATCAGATCGAGGCGAGTTCGAGGCCGTGCGCCGCGGCGACGCCCTCGTTCGTGAGCTTGCCGGCGGTCGCGTTCAGGCCCTTGGCGAGCGCGGGGTCCGCGGCGAGCGCGGCCTCCCAGCCGAGGTCGGCGATCTTCAGCGTGTAGGGCAGCGTCGCGTTGGTCAGCGCGGGCGTCGACGTCGCGGGCACGGCACCGGGCATGTTGGCGACGCAGTAGTAGATGGCGTCGTGCACGCGGAACGTCGGCTCGGCGTGGGTCGTCGCGCGCGAGCCCTCGAAGCATCCGCCCTGGTCGATCGCGATGTCGACGAGCACGGAGCCGGGCTTCATCGCGGCGACCATCGCGTCGCTGACGACCTTCGGCGCTGCGGCTCCCGGCACCAGCACGGCGCCGACGACGAGGTCGGCGTCCTTCAGCTGGCGGGCGATCTCGTAGGGCGAGGAGGCCAGGGTGTGGATGCGGTGGTCGTAGCGCGCGTCGATCTCGCGCAGCTTCGGCAGCGAGATGTCGAACACCGTGACGTCGGCGCCGAGGCCGAGCGCGGTCGCCGCGGCCTGCTCGCCGGCGACACCGCCGCCGATGACGACGACCTTGGCCGGAGAGGTGCCCGGCACGCCCGCGAGCAGCACGCCGCGGCCGCCCTTCGAGGCGAGCAGTTCGGCGGCGCCCACCTGCGGGGCGAGGCGGCCGGCGACCTCGCTCATCGGGGTGAGGAGCGGCAGCGAGCGGTCGGCGAGCTGCACCGTCTCGTAGGCGATCGCCGTGACGCCCGAGTCGAGGATCGCGCGGGTCAGCGGCAGGTCGGCCGCGAGGTGGAGGTAGGTGAAGAGCGTCAGGTCGTCGCGGAGGAAGCCGTACTCGGCGGCGATCGGCTCCTTGACCTTCAGCACGAGCTCGGCCGACCAGGCCTCGGCTGCGGTCGCGACGATCGTCGCGCCGGCCTCGGCGTACTCGGTGTCGAGGTAGCCGGCTCCGTTGCCCGCGCCCGCCTGGATGGCGACGTGGTGGCCGCGTCCGACGAGCGCGTCGACGCCCGCGGGCGTCATCGCGACGCGGAACTCGTTGTTCTTGATCTCTGCAGGCACGCCGATGCGCATGGGGTTGCTCCGTTGCTGTGGTCCGAATGTCGTAGTGACGACTGGCATCATTCTCGCCGCTTGTTCGCCGTTCCGACAGATCCCCCGTACAGAATTCGGTAGGATCGCGATATCCGCTTCACTCATTCGAATCAAGGATGTCTCGATGCCCGACGCACCGCAGATCAGCGCACCCGGCGTCGAGCCCACGCCCGTCGTGCTCGACGCGATCGATCGCCAGATCATCGCCCGCCTCCATGAGAACGCGCGCATCCCCAACGTCGACCTCGCGCGCGCCGCCGGCATCTCGCCGTCGACCTGCCTCGCCCGGGTGCGTTCCCTGCGCGAACGCGGCGTCATCGTGCGCTACACCGCGGAGATCGATCCGGCGGCGCTCGGCTACCACCTCCAGGCGCTCGTGAGCGTGCGCATCCGGCCGGGCGCCCGCCACCTCATGGAGCAGATCTCCGACGAGCTGCGCACCCAGCCCGAGGTCGCCCAGCTGTTCTTCCTCGGCGGCTCCGAGGACTTCCTGATCCATGTGCGCGTCCGCGACAGCGACCACGTCCGGCAGTTCGTGCTGAAGAACCTCTCGGCGAATCCGGCGGTCGCCCTCACCGAGACGAACCTCGTCTTCGAGCACCACACCGCACTGTCGGCGGGGCTTCGCGCGGTGATCTGAGCGGCCGGCTCTCAGCCGCCCGCTCTCGCCAGCCGGGGGCATCCGGTTCTATCGTTGTCGGCATGGCGCCCAATGAGATCGTCGCCCCCATGCTCGCCAAGGCCGTGCCCGGTGTGCCCGACCCCGACTCGGTCGCCGGCGGCCTCGCCTACGAGCCGAAGTGGGACGGCTTCCGCGGCATCGTGTCGTTCGACGGTGAAGACGTCGAGATCGGCAGCCGCGGGGCGAAACCGCTCACCCGCTACTTCCCCGAGCTCGTCGAGGCCTTCACGCGCCTCCTACCCGTGCCCTGCGTGCTCGACGGCGAGATCGTCATCTCGACGGCCCGCACCGGCCAGGCGCGCCTCGACTGGGAGGCGCTCTCGCAGCGCATCCACCCGGCGGCGAGCCGCGTCGAGCTGCTCGCGCGCGAGACCCCCGCGATGTTCGTGGCGTTCGACCTGATCGAAGCCGACGACGTCTCGATGCTCGACCGGCCGTTCTCCGAGCGACGTGCCGCGCTCGAGCGACTCGTCGGCGGGATCGGCGACCCGATCCGGCTCACCCGCATCACGACGGATGTCGCGCTCGCCCGGCGCTGGCTCCAGGAGTTCGAGGGCGCCGGGCTCGACGGCGTCGTGGCCAAGCCGCTCGCGGCGCCCTACTCCCCCGGCAAGCGCGTGATGCTGAAGGCGAAGCACCACCGCACCGCCGACGTGGTCGCGCTCGGCTACCGCATCCACGCTTCCGGCAGCGGCGTCGGCTCGATCCTGCTCGGCCTCTACGACGACGAGGGCCGCCTGCGCAACGTCGGCGGCATGTCGGCGTTCTCGAACGCCCGGCGCCTCGAGCTCATCGACGAGCTCGCGCCCTACGTCGTGCGGGGCGACGACGGTTCGGCGGTCACCGGTGAGACGGAGCGCAGTCGCTTCTCATCGGGCCGAGACGTGTCGTTCGTGCAGCTGCGTCCGGAGCTCGTCGCCGAAGTGCGCTACGACCAGCTCGAGGGCGATCGGTTCCGGCACACTGCTCAGTTCGAACGGTGGCGGCCCGACCGCGAACCGCGCTCGTGCACCTTCGAGCAGATCGAGCGGCCGGTCGCCTACGACCTCGACGACGTGCTCGGCTGAGGTGACCCGCTCCGGAGGCTCGTGTGCATTCGGGTGCTCGCGGGGTGCGACGATTGAAGGATGCCCGTCGACACGTACCCGTTCGTGGAGGAGCTCGCGATCGCGAGGTTCGTCGGTCCGCTGAACCTGAGCCGCGGCCGCACGGCCGAACGCGCCGGAGCGGTCGTCTCCTTGAACTGGGATCCCGCCCACTTCCGGCTGAGCGCCGAGGTGCAGGGCACCGCACCCGAGCCGTACCGTTCGACCGTGAAGCTCGACCTCGGCATGCCGGGGCGGGCGACGATCCTCGCCGGAGCCTGCACGTGCCCGGTCGGGCGCAACTGCAAGCACGTCGCGGCGACCCTGATCGCCTCGGCCGCCCGCAACAGGCAGGAACAGGCCGATGCCGCCGACTTCGAGAACCGCGACGCGGCGAGCGCGGCGGCGACCGGATGGCGCGGAGAGCTGGCGGTGCTCGCCGGCACCGCGCACGGTTCCGACGGGCCGGAAGACTCGGCGATCCGCCAGCCGCTCGCGCTCCAGTTCGAGCTGCGCGAGCGGGTCTCCCGAAAGGCGAGCGCCCGCCAGACGGCTCGAGACGAACCCGCGTCGTCCGCGGCATCCGTCGACCGTCTCGCCGTGCGCCCGGTGACCCGCGGCACGCGCGGCGGATGGATCAAGGGCAGCCTGACGTGGCAGAACGTCGGCTTCCAGGGCCGCGCGGGCGGCTTCGACCCGGCGCAGGCGCGATGGTTCGCCGAGTTCTCGCTGCTGAAGGGCACCAGGCACTCCGCGTTCGCCGAGTACGGCTCCGCGTGGATCTCGCTCGACGAGTACGAGAGCCGCACGCTGTGGGCGCTGCTCGACGCGGCGCCGCGGCTCGGCATCGCACTCGTCGGCGGCACGGCGCGCACGGTGATCGACGTCGCACGGCCCGCAGTGATCGGGCTCGACGCCCGGCACACACCTGCCGCGCCCGGACACGCACCGGATGCCGACCCTGCACCCGCCCCCGAGTCCGACGCCGACCTCGTGCTCACCCCGTCCGTCACCGTCGGCGGCCGCAGCTACCCGACCGAGCTCGTGCGACTCATCGGCGACCACGGTGTCTACGCGTTCGACTTCGCGGAGGGCACGATCACCCTCGCGCCGCTCGCCGCGCCGCTCACCGCCTCCGGCCGCGCGGCCGTGCGGCGGCGCACGCCGATCGTCGTGCCCGCCGCCGAGGTCGCGACGTTCGTCGAGGAGCAGTACGCGCCGCTGGCACGATCGCTGCGCCTCGCGAGCGGCGACGGCAGCTTCGCACTGCCCGAGTTGCCGCCCGCGACCCTCGTGGCGACGATGCACCACGAGCCCAACCATGTCGTGCGGCTCGAATGGCAGTGGGAGGCCGACGGCGGGCGGCGGTTCGCGCTCGACGCCCCCGACGCCGAGTTCCACGATCCCGAACGGGAGCGGCTGGTCGCGACATCCGCTGCCGCGCTGCTCGCCGACGACCCGGCCGGTCTGCCGACCGTCACGCCAGGCACCGAGCCGCGCCTGCGCCCCGAGGCGGAGCTGCGCGGGCTCGCGAGCGCCGAGTTCACGGCCAGGCTGGTGCCGCGGCTGCAGGAACTCGAGCGGCTGCGGATGGATGTCATCGGAGACCCGCCCGCGTACCGCGAGCTCGTCGAAGCCCCGACGCTCACGGTCACCACCGTGGAGAGCGATCGAACCGACTGGTTCGACCTCGGCGTCGTCGTCACGGTCGAGGGCAAGAAGGTGCCGTTCGGGCCGTTGTTCAGCGCGCTCGCGAAGGGGCGGGCGAAACTCCTCCTCGTCGACGGCAGCTACCTGTCGCTGAAGCAGCCCGTCTTCGACCCGCTGCGCGAACTCATCGAGGAGGCCGGATCGCTCCGCGAGTGGGAGGCCGGCCTGACCATCAGCCGCTACCAGACGAGCCTCTGGGCGGAGTTCGAAGACCTCGCCGACCAGTCGGAGACCGCCGTGGCCTGGCGCGACACCGTGGCCGGGCTGCGCGCGGCCGACGGCGTCGAGGAGATCGCCCCGCCCGCCGGGCTCGCGATGGAGCTGCGGCCGTATCAGCTCGCCGGATTCCGGTGGCTCGCGTTCCTGCACCGGCACGGGCTCGGCGGCATCCTCGCCGATGACATGGGCCTCGGCAAGACCGCCCAGACCCTCGCGCTCATCGCGCACGCCTACGAGACCGCGGCCGAGGGCGAGCGACGCCCGTTCCTCGTCGTGGCACCCACGTCGGTCGTCTCGAACTGGGCGGCGGAGTCAACGCGCTTCGTGCCCGGCCTGCGGGTCGAGACGGTGACCGCCACGAGGGCGGCCAGCGGCACACGGCTCGCGGATGTCGCGGCGCGCGCCGACATCGTCGTGACGAGCTACGCGATCCTGCGTCTCGACGCTCCCGAGTTCGCCGGCCTCGACTGGGCCGGGCTCGTGCTCGACGAGGCGCAGTTCGTGAAGAACCACTCGTCGAAGGCGAATGCGGCCGCACGCGACATCCGTGCGCCGTTCCGCCTGGCCGTCACCGGCACGCCGGTCGAGAACAACCTGATGGAGCTCTGGGCGCTGCTGAAGATCGTCGCGCCAGGGCTCTTCCCCTCTGCGCGCGGATTCGCCGAGCGCTTCGCCCGGCCGATCGAGAACGACCACAACGCCGAGCGCCTCGCGACGCTGCGCCGGCGCATCCGCCCGTTCATGCTGCGCCGCACGAAGGACGTCGTCGCCCCCGAGCTGCCGCCGAAGCAGGAGCAGGTGCTGACGGTGCAGCTCGATCCCGAGCACCAGCGTGTCTACGACGCATTCCTGCAGCTCGAACGCCAGAAGCTGCTCGGCCTCATCGACGACCTCGACCGCAACCGGTTCACGGTGTTCCGCTCGCTCACCCTGCTCCGCATGCTGAGCCTGCACGCCGCACTCATCGACTCCGAGCAGTACGCGGACGTGCCGTCGGCGAAGCTCGACGCCCTGTTCGATCAGCTCGACGAGGTCGTCGCCGAGGGGCACCGGGCGCTCGTCTTCAGCCAGTTCACCTCGTTCCTGCAGATCGCCGCCGCCCGACTCGAGGCGGCAGGCGTGCCGTACGCGTACCTCGACGGCGCGACGACCAAGCGTGCCGACGTCATCGCGAAGTTCCGCGACGGCGACGCGCCCGTGTTCCTGATCAGCCTCAAGGCCGGCGGCTTCGGCCTGAACCTCACCGAGGCCGACTACGTGTTCCTGCTCGACCCGTGGTGGAACCCGGCGAGCGAGGCGCAGGCCGTCGACCGGGCGCACCGCATCGGCCAGTCGAAGCCGGTGAACGTCTACCGCATGGTCGCCGAGGGCACGATCGAAGAGAAGGTGATGGCGCTGAAGGCCCGCAAGGCGAAGCTCGTCTCGTCGCTCATGGACGACGGGGAGCTCTTCAGCGAGACCCTCACCGCCGACGACATCAGGGGCCTGCTCGGCGGATGACACCTGTTGGTGCCCCTGGAGGGACTCGAACCCCCAACCTGCTCCTTAGGACGGAGTTGCTCTTCCATTGAGCTACAGAGGCTGGCCGCATCAGAGTCTACCCGCCGCGCGGTAGCGTGTTCTGCGGCGCGCGAGCGCCGGCGAATCGCGGCGCTGCCGCAGAACGGGGCGGCATGGACGAGTCGACGAGCACGAGGTTCTGGGTGGGCGCGTCGACGCTCGGTGCGATCGGTGCGCCGGCGCGCGGCATCCGCTCGCTCGACATCACTGCCGACGGCTCCGCGACGCTCGGCGAACCCGTCGACGTGGGCCCGAACCCCATGTTCCTCGCGATCTCCCACGCCACGGGCGTGCTCGGCATCGTGCACGAGCTCGCCGAGGGCCGAGTCTCGACGTGGACCTTCGAGGGCGACGGCCTCTCGAGCTTCGGCCTGTCCGGCGCGACCGGGGCAGCCGACCCCTGCCACCTCGCCTTCGACGAGGCGGGCGGCCTGTTCTTCGCGGCGAACTACTCGGGTGCACGGGTCTCGGTGCACCACGCGGCTCCGGATGCCCCGGCCGACGTCGCCCTGAGTGCGGACTTCACCGGTTCGGGCCCGAACCGGGAACGCCAGGAGGCGTCGCACCCCCACCAGGCGGTCGTCGACACCGCTCGCGACCAGCTGCTCGTGCCCGACCTCGGATCCGACCGGGTGCGCGTGCTCGCGCTCGACGCGCTCCCCGAAGCGCTCGGGCACGACGAGGAGCGCGACATCGTCGTGCATGCCGGCGCAGGCCCCAGGCACCTCGTCATCGCCGGCGACCTGGCCATCACCGCGAACGAGCTCGACCGGACGGCGAGCGTCATCGACCTCGCCGAAGGACGCGAGGTGGCGTGGTGCTCGATCGGCGACGACGTCGAGCCGCTCGGACTCGGCTGCTCGGCGATCCGCCTGACGCGCGGCGGCATCGTGCTCATCGGCGACCGGGACGCCGACGCGTTGCGCGCCCTCCGCTTCGACGCGGAGGCCCGCACGCTCGAACTCGTGGCGACGGTCGTGACGGGCGGGCGGCATCCGCGTGACCTGGAACTGACGCATGATGAGCGCTTCGCGCTCGTCGCCGATCAGGGCTCGGACTCCATCACCGTGGTCGCGCTCGACGGGGTCGGCGTGCCGACGGGCGTCGTCGGGGTCGTCGAGACGCCGGCGCCGGCGTGCCTGGCGCGGATGTAGGTCTCGAGACGGCCCCCGCGGGGCTGTCGATCGACGGGCGGGTGCCCGTGGCGGTCCCTCGCGGGCTCCGCCGATGCGCGAGCTAGCCGGGCGGGTAGAGGTACAGCGCCTCGCCCGCCGGGATGGTGCGCCGGTGATAGGAGTGGTCGGAGTTCTGGTTGTACTCCTCGATGTTCACGCTGCCGTCGTCGTTGATCGACTGCACGTACGCCACGTGGTTGTACGGGAACCAGGCGACCGCTCCGACGACCGGCTCGCTCGAGGTCGGCCAGCCCTTGCTCGCCCATTCGTCGGCCCACGCGTACGCGCTGCCGGAGGCGAGGTTCGCCCAGTCCCACTTCCACGGGGCGCTCGTGACACCGGCGTCGCGGTTCAGGCGCCAGGCCACGAAGTCGACGCATTCGCGGTAGTAGTACCGCAGCGGTGACAGGCCTCCGCCGTAGTCGTCGGGCGTCTGGTCCCACCAGGGGTAGTCGTCTCCCTCGGCCTTGACCGTGTAGATCGCATAGCTGCCCGAACCGCGCGAGGCGAGGTTCGCGGCCCACGCCGCCGCGTCCTTCTCCTCCTGCTCGATGCGCGCAGCCTCGATCTCGGCCTTCGTCACGACGGTGTAGCCCTCGGTCGACAGCGGAGCGCCGCTCGCGAGCGAGGAGACCTCGACGTCTTGCGCCTCCGCCCTCGAGAGGCTGAAGGTGCCGGATGCCTCGTACGACTCACCGCCGGGCATGAACGCGTAGGCCGGCAGCGCCACGGTGCCGACGATCGCCGGCACGACGAGCATCGTCGCGAAGACTCGTGCCGGGCCGTTGCGACGCGTGGTCGGTCGCTGGGCCTTGGCCACGGCGGCGGCGACATCGTCGCGACCGGCGGTCACCGGCGATGCGGCGACGGGTGCCGCGGCATCCGCTCTGCCCACTGCCCGCTTGGAGCGTCGCCGAGCTGAGGAGGTGCTTCGCGGCGCGCGGCCTCGGTCGGCCGATCGACGTGCGGAGCGCGGGCGCTCCGGTGCGTCGTTCGTCTCGTCGGCGTTCAACAGTGGGACCTCCGGGCACCGTTCCGAGGCCGCAGTGCAGCCCGGGAACGGAGTGGCTTCTCGGGTGTCGACGACCTCACGGGCCGCCGGACTCGTATCACCTTAGGGCACAGCTCGTACCTTTGTCACGGCCAGTTCGTCATCGAGGCGCGCCTCGTCGCCGGCACCTTGCTCGACCGCACCGGTGTTGCGCAGGAAGACGATGACCCAGCTGAAGACCAGCACGGCGACGATGAGTTCGACCGCGGTGAGGTTGTAGTACCCGCTGATGAAGAAGGCGGCGAGGATCACGATGACGCCGACGTAGACGTACCCGAGCAGGACGAACACCTTCGGCATCGACGGAAGCAACGCGGGCAGGCTCACCACCATCGCGACGTACACGATGGCCATGCCCGTGGCCGAGAGGTTGTGCATGCCGAGGTACTCGTCGACCGGGAAGATGCCGACGCAGGCGAGCAGGATCCCGATCACGATGAGCCCGAGGCGCACGAGATTGCGGCCTCGCCGCTCGGTGACGCTGTCCGTCGGGAGGAACGCGGTCGCATAGTGCGCGATGGTCGTCACCATCACGCCGGCGATGATGAGCGTGAGGTTGAACGCCAGGGCGGAGATGTCGTCGCTGATGCCGAGCGTGCTGAGGTTCTTCTGCCACCAGAGCGGGTCGGTCGCGCTCAGCATGCTCGCGAGCGCACCGACGGCGAGGAACATCGCGAGCACGAGTGACAGCAGCATCGGGGTGAGGTTCACGGCCGAGAGGTACGACATGTACGCGGCGATCGCCATCGCCACGCCGCCGAGGATCGCCGCAGGGATGCCGTAGACGAGAGCACCGACGAAGCTCTCGCTCAACAACGACGCGAGGCCGGTCCAACCGAGGAGCGCGATCACACCGAGCGCCAAGGCCAGTGCGGCGACGTCGAACCAGTGGAGGCGCTGCCGATACCCCGGAACAGCACGGGCGCGCGACCGCCGCAGCATGCAGCCGAACACGAACGCGACGATCGCGGCGATGGCACCTCCGACGGCCGCGTAGATGCCGACCGAGCCGCGGCCGGAGATGGGCACATCGCGCTCCCAGAAGACGAACAGACCGATCAGCGTGCCGATCACGAGGGCGGCCGCCCCGACCAGAAGGGCCGACGACTCCTTGGCCTCCGCGCTCCGCGCGGGATGCCGGATCACTCGTGTGAGGGTTGACGAATCAGACATTCCGGTCCTCCTGCACTGCCGCACCAGCGGAGCCGAAATGTGCTCCCGATCGGCAGCGTAGACCCGCCGTGCCCCGGAGGGAAGGAATCGCGTCCGGCGTGCCGTGGCGCGTGGTCAGGCCGCCGTCAGGAGGTACTCGTCCCACTGCGGCAGCGGGCGCTCGAATCCCCGCGCCACCCAGTTGCGTCCGTTCGGGCGACCCGGCGTGAACCGCAGCTCCCAGCCCATCTCGGCGGGCGTGCGATCGCTCTTCGTGTTGTTGCAGCGAAGGCAGCAGGCGACCAGGTTCTCCCAGGTGTCCCGCCCGCCGCGCGAGCGGGGAAGCACGTGGTCGATCGTGGCTGCCGGCCGGCCGCAGTAGGCGCACGCATGGTCGTCGCGACGGAGCACCCCGCGACGGCTCACCGGCGCCTGATTCGCTCGTGGAGCACGGACGTACCGGGTGAGGAGGATGACGCTCGGCCGCTGCCATGATCCGCTCGCCGCGCAGACCGGGTTGCCGACCTCGTGCTGGATGACCGTCGCCTTGTGATTCATGACGAGGAGCAGCGCGCGCTTGAAGGAGACGACGGCGAGGGGCTCATAGCCCGCGTTGAGCACGAGTGTGCGCATGGAATGCCTTTCGATCGGTGCTGGATGGCTTCCAGCCGCGTGAACGGAACGGCGGCCCGAGAAGGCGTCGGACGGTGGCGGGCAACGTCGGACGACCGCGGCTCGAGGACCCCTGAAAACAGAGAACGGGCACCGTCATGATGACAGTGCCCGTCGCGGCCTCGGCCCGGTTCGTGCTCGTTCGACTACTGCGCCGTTGGTCGAAGAGCGCGCGCGCATCCGTGGAATGGATGCTGCACGACTTCACCATCGGCTTCCCCTGCCCGGTTTCTCGGATCGTCAGGGTCTCAGGTTAGAACACGAATGGCGCGCCGGGAATGTCCGGCGCGCCATTCACGCGTGGTGTCACGCGATGTTCATCGGTCAGATGCCGATGCGCACGATGTAGTAGTCGCTCGTCCAGATGGGCTGCACGCGAACGGATGCGCCCTCGTACGGAGCGTGCAGGATCATGCCGTTGCCGGCGTAGAACCCGTCGTGTCCGGGCATGATGACGAGGTCACCCGGCTGCGCATCGGCCTCGGAGATCCGGGTGCCCATGTCGCCCTGGCCGGCCGAGGAGTGCGGCATGCTGACGCCGAACTGCGCGTACACGTACATCACGAAGCCCGAGCAGTCGAACCCGGCGGGCGTGGCGCCGCCGTAGACGTAGGGGACGCCGATGTACGACGTCGCGACGTCGTAGACGCTCGCGAGGTCGAAGTTCGGGTAGGGCGGGTTGGCGAGGAAGTCGCCGACCGACGGGCCCGAGTACGACGCAGCGTAGGACGTCATCGCCTCTTCGGCCGCGATCCTCGCCGCCTCAGCCGCAGCCGCGGCCTCGGCCGCCGCTGCGATCTCGGCGCCCGTGACGGCGTCGTAGCTGTCTTTCGTCACCGGGGCGGCGATCACGTCGTCGGTCACCTCGACCGACTGCGCCTGCGCCTTGGTGAGCTTCGTCACGTCGGTCTCGCCGAACTGCGGGCCGGCCGAACCCGGTGCGAACGCGTATGCGGGGATCGCGAGGGTGCCGACGATGCCGGCCGAGACCGCCATGACGAGCACGTTCGCGACCGGGCCACGGCGCAGTCGTCGCGTCGACGGCAACTTCGTCGCGACGCGTGCTGCGGCATCCGGCTGGGGGGAAGTGGGGGAAGCGGGTGCTTTCGCGGCGATGATCGCCTTCGTCGCAGCCCCGCGGGCGGGGTTCCTGGAGAGCCGCCGCCGTGAGAATCGAGCCAAAATGTGTACCTCCGTCGCCCCACGACATCGGATGTCACCCCACCGGATGCGCACGAGGGCGCCTACGGGTACTTGATCGAGCGGTGGGCTTGGGAGGCGTCTCGACCCTGGTCCTCCGACTGGCTTCTCGCCGGCGGACTCGAATGAGACTACGCGAGGAGTCCCCGAATGTCACATTCTGGTCACGGCGTGGCGCTGATCAGGCTATTTGGCGATGAAGAGGTGCCCGGCCACTTCACTGGGCAGCTCGAGGCCGCCCTCGACGCCGTCGACGACGACGAGCACGTAGCCGCCCGCGCGGCTGAACGTCGCCACGGCACCCGGCATGACCCCGGCCTGCCGCATCTGGGCGAGGAGCTCGGGATCGAACTGCACGGGCTCGCCCAGGCGGCGCAGGACGCCGCGCACCGGCTCGTCGCTCGCCTCGACGGCCTCGACGACGTTGACGACGCCGTCCATGAACGCGTCGGCGGGCGGGAGCCCGAGCTCCTCGAGCCCGGGGATCGGGTTGCCGTAGGGCGATTCGCGGGGACCGCCGAGGATCTCGATGAGGCGGCGCTCGACCTGCTCGCTCATCACGTGCTCCCAGCGGCATGCCTCGTCGTGCACGAACTCCCATTCGAGGCCGATGACGTCGGAGAGCAGCCGTTCGGCGAGTCGGTGCTTGCGCATGACGTGCACGGCCTTCGAACGACCCTCGGAGGTCAGCTCGAGGTGGCGGTCGCCGGAGACGACGACGAGGCCGTCGCGTTCCATGCGGGCGACCGTCTGCGAGACGGTGGGGCCGGAATGCCCGAGGCGTTCGGAGATGCGTGCGCGCAGCGGCACGATGTTCTCCTCCTCGAGATCGAGGATCGTGCGGAGATACATCTCCGTCGTGTCGATCAGGTCGGTCACGCGTCGTCCTCCCGTTGTCACAGCCCGTCGTCCAGCCTACCGGGCGGCGCCCGCTCGCTAGACTCGTCGCATGCCGAGCATCGTGATTCCCACTGACCTGCTGCCCGCCGACGGACGCTTCGGCTGCGGACCGTCCAAGGTTCGCCCCGAGCAGCTCGCCCACCTCGCGGCGGTCGGTCCGTCGATCCTCGGCACCTCGCACCGGCAGGCCCCGGTCAAGCAGCTCGTCGGCCGGGTGCGCACGGGTCTCTCCGACCTCTTCGACATGCCTGACGGCTACGAGGTCGTGCTCGGCAACGGCGGTTCGACCGCGTTCTGGGATGCCGCGGCCTTCGGCCTGATCGAGGAGCGCGCGCAGCTCGCCTCCTTCGGCGAGTTCGGCGCGAAGTTCGCCGCCGCCGCAGCAGCCCCGTGGCTCCAGGCTCCCGATGTGCGCAAGGCCGACGCCGGCTCCCGGGCCGAGCCCGCCGCGCTCGCGGGCGTCGACGTCTACGCCTGGCCGCAGAACGAGACCTCGACGGGCGTGATGGCCCCGGTCAGCCGGGTGGCGGGCGACGAAGGCGCGCTCACGGTCATCGACGCCACGAGCGCTGCCGGCGGCATCATGGTCGATCCGCAGCAGTTCGACGTCTACTACTTCGCGCCGCAGAAGAACTTCGCCTCCGACGGCGGCATCTGGTTCGCGCTGCTCTCCCCCGCCGCGATCGAGCGCGTCGAGCGCGTCGCGGCGAGCGGCCGGTACATCCCCGAGTTCCTGTCGCTGAAGAACGCGGTCGACAACTCGCGCCTGAACCAGACGCTGAACACTCCGGCCCTCGCGACCCTGCTGCTGCTCGAGAACCAGCTCGAGTGGATGAACGCCTCGGGCGGTCTCGCCTGGGCCGACGCCCGCACCCGTGAATCGTCGTCGGTGCTCTACGACTGGGCCGAGCGCACCTCGATCGCGACCCCGTTCGTCGCCGACCCCGCGCACCGCTCGCAGGTGGTCGTCACGATCGACTTCGACGAGTCGACGGATGCCGCGGCGCTCGCCTCGGTGCTCCGCGAGAACGGCATCGTCGACACCGAGCCGTACCGCAAGCTCGGCCGCAACCAGCTGCGCGTGGCCACCTTCACCGCGATCGAACCCGACGACGTGCGGGCGCTCACGGCCTCGATCGACTACGTGCTCTCGCAGATCGGCTGATCCCGATGCGGCTCTGGCTCAGCGACGACGAACGGCGCCCCGACCCGGCCCCCGCGCGGGCCGACGGCCGCAAGGCCGTGGTCGCGGGCACGCTCGGCTGGGTCGTCGTGCTCGTGGCCTGCCTCGTGTTCCGGGGGCCGCTCGAATCGGCGGGCCTCGGATGGTTCGTCGGCGCCGCGATCACCGGCATCGTGATCGGCCTCATCGGCCTCGCGGTCGTGCAGGTGATCCGGCGACGGGCCGATCAGTCGTCGGAGCGCTCGGCCGACTGATCATCGGAGTCCGCGTCGTCGTCGGAGTCAGCGTCGTCGTCTGAGTCCTCGTCGTCGTCTGAGTCCTCGTCGTCGTCTGAGTCCTCGTCGTCGTCGTCGTCTGAATCGTCATCGGACTCATCGTCGTCGGACTCGTCGTCATCGGACTCGTCGTCATCGGACTCTTCGTCGTCGGACTCTTCGTCATCGGTTGCGTCCGCGTCGTCGGCCGCGCCGAGCGCATCGATGTCGATCCCGTCGAACTCGTCGTCGACGTCGTCATCGTCGTGGTCGAGCTCGTCGTCGACGTCGTCATCGTCGTGCTCGTCGTCGGCTTCGCCGCCGTCGGCCGCGATCGCCTCCTGAGCCGCTCGGTAGTCGGCCAGCCGCTCCGACCACGGCACCCAGTCGGGTGCGAGCAGCGCGGACTCGCCGGGCATGAGCTCGGTCTCGAGCACCGTCGGCTCCGCGTTGCCGTCGAACCGCGACAGCGTGACGCTCCAGTGCCAGCCCGGGTACCCGCGGAGGTCGGAGGCGAAGAGGAGGGTCAGCACATGCTCCCCCTCGACGAGGTGCCCGACAACCGATCCGACCGTCTCGGGAGCGGTGACCTCGAGCAGTGCGCGTCGGGCGAGATCCACCGACGACAGGAGCACCTCGTCGGCCACGACGACCTCGGCGCTCTCGGCGACCTCGGCGACCTCGGCGACCTCGGCGCTCTCGGCGCTCTCGGCCACAGCCTGCTCGGGTTCCGTCGCCTCAGGCATCGAGATCGTCTGCCACCTTGCGCAGCACCGCCGCGACGGTGCGTGCCTTCGACTTCTCGGGGTAGCGGCCACGACGGAGGTCTGCGCCGATGCCGTCGAGCACCTTCACGACGTCTTCGACGATGATCGCCATGTCGTCGGCGGGCTTGCGGTTGATCTTGGTGAGGCTCACCGGAGTGTCGAGCACGCGCACCGACAGCGCCTGTGCGCCGCGCTTGCCCTCGGCGACGCCGAATTCGAGTCGGCTGCCCGCCTTCACGGTCGCGCCGGCGGGAAGTGCGGATGCGTGGAGGAAGACCTCCTGGCCGTCATCGGAGCTGATGAAGCCGAATCCCTTTTCCTCGTCGTAGAACTTGACCTTGCCGGTGGGCATCGTATGAACCTCGCTCATGTCTGCAGGCGCGCTGAACCACAGCGCCGTCCACTGCCCAGTCTATTGCTCGGGACACCCGTGAACCGGCCGCCTGGCCTATTCTGGGATGGTGAGCGATTCCGGCCCCATCACCGACAATCGCGCCGAGCGCGTCCTGGCGTACATGTTCGCCGCCATCGTCGGCCTGTCCATCATCTGCTTCTTCGCCGTGATGATCGGCACCATCTCCGGCGTCGCCGTCGATGAGATGAGCTCAGGCGTCTGGGCGGTCGTCACGATGCTGCCCTGGTTCGGGCTGCCGATCGCCTTCGTGCTCCTCATCGTCCTGCTCATCGTCAACGGCGTCCGGCGGGGCCGAGCCGCGCGATCCGGATCGAGCTGATCGGGGACGATGCTCGAGCTCGCCGCACGACTCCGCGGGCTGTCGCGAGACTCCCTCGCAGCAGCACTGCACTCGCGCGAGTTCGAGCCGTCCGGGGTGCGTGACCTCTTCGACCTCGCCGAGGCGGTGCTCGCACCCGACTCGATCGACCACGCGGTCGGCCGGCTCGATCGCCGCCACCTCGCCGTGCTCGCCGAGGCCGTCGAACTGGTCGCAGAAGGCGACACCACGGTCGAACGGGTACGTGCCGAGCTCGTGGGGCATGCGGCATCCGCTGAACTGTCCGACTCCACGGGTGAACTGCTCGACGAACTGAGCGGCCTGATGCTGCTGGTGCGCATCGACGACCGCGTGCACGTGCCCGCCGCCGTCATCGCACGGGTGGCTCCGCGCCTCGGCGCCGAACTGCCCACCGTGGCCGAGCTCGCGACGCCGGCACCGCCGGTGCTCGTCTCCGGCGGAGACGTCGACCGCACGCTCATCGACCGCCGCGCCGCGGAGACGGCCTACGCGACAGTCGCCGCCACGGCCGAGGTGCTGGCCGCGCTCGGAACGCAGCCGGCCCGCGAACTCGCCAAGGGCGGTCTCGCACTTCCCGACTCGAAGCGCCTCGCCGAGGCCAGCGGCATCGCCCTCGACGCACTGCCCCGCCTCTTCCACCGAGCCGACGAAGCCGGTCTCGTCGTGCGCGACGGCGCATTCTGGCTCGAGTCCGACCGCGGCGCCGAGTGGTCGCTCGAGACGACGGCCGGCCGGTGGCGGCACCTCGCCGAGTGCTGGCGCGCCCGCATCCCCGAGGCGCTCCGCGAACTCGTCGCACGTCGCAGCGAGTCGCTCACGGCGAGCACGCTCGGCGAAGACGTGCGCTGGTTCTACCCCGCAGGCGGACGCTGGATCGACGAGGGGCTCGAACGGCTCATCGGCGAGGCCGAAGCGCTCGGTCTCGCGGTGGCGGGCGAGCCCGCACCGACGGCGCTGCTCGTGCTCGCCGGGGAGCTCGACCGGGCCTCCGAGCGACTGGCGGCGCACTTCCCCGCCCAGGTCGAGCAGGTCTACCTGCAGCACGACCTCTCGATCGTCTCCCCCGGCCCGCTCGAGCCGGCGCTCGACGCCCGCCTGCGCGGCTTCGCCGATGTCGAGGGCCGCGACCTCGCCTCGACGTATCGCGTCAGCGCGGCATCCGTCAATCGCGGTCTCGCCGCCGGCGAGACGGCCGAGTCGATCCTCGAGTTCCTCGGCGGGCTCTCGCTCACCGGCATCCCGCAGCCACTGTCGTACCTCGTCGCCGAGGCCGCGGCGCGATTCGGGTCGCTCAGGGTCTCGCTCGCAGATCCGGCGGATGCCCCGGCGCGGGCGAGCGTGCGTTCCGACGACGAGCAGCTCGTGCGCACCCTCGCCGTCGACCAGTCGCTCGTCTCGATCGGCCTGCGCCAGGCGGGCCCGCACCGGCTGCTCTCGCGGTTCCCGCCCGAGGTCGTGTTCTGGGCGCTCGCCGACGCGCGATACCCGGTCGCCGCGGAAGACGCCGCGGGCGAGATCATCCGGCTGAGCCGCCACCATCTGGCGACGGTTCCCGAGCCGGTGTCGAAGCCCGACCCGATCGAGGCGCTCCTCGACGTCGTGCTCGCCGAGGGGGAAGCCGGGGCGAGCGAGCAGGCTTGGCTGGCCCGCCAGCTCGAGGCCGCCGCCCGCTCGAAGGAGACGCTCACGGTCACCGTGCGCATGCCGGGCGGCGACACCGCCGACTATCTGCTGGCGCCGGCGAGCGTCGCCAACGGGCGGCTCCGTGCGCGCGACCGCAAGGCCGACATCGAGCGCACGCTGCCGTTGTCGGCGATCGCGGCCGTGTCTCCGGCACCGGCCGGCGCCTGACGCTCCCGTCGCCCGCTCGGAGATCAGCACGGTTCCGGACCGGATCCGCCCGAGGCATCCGATCGAGTGCAGATCTCCGATCCGGTGCCGCACGGCCGACCTCCCATGAACCGGGCGTAGACTCGACCGCTATGTCAGACGGCCCACTCATCGTGCAGAGCGACCGAACCGTCCTCCTCGAGGTCGCGCACCCGCTCGCCGAAGACGCGCGCCACGACCTCGCGGTGTTCGCCGAGCTCGAACGGGCCCCCGAGCACATGCACACCTACCGCATCACCCGGCTGGGCCTCTGGAACGCGCGAGCCGCCGGTCACGACGCCGACGACATGCTCTCGACGCTCGAGCGCTACGCCAAGTTCCCGGTGCCGCAGACCGTCGCCGTCGACATGCGCGAGACCGTCGGCCGCTACGGACGCCTCGTCGTCGACCGCACCGACGACGGCGCGCTGCGCCTGCACAGCGACGACATCGCCGTGCTGACCGAGGTCGCCTCGGCCAAGCGCATCGCGCCGCTGCTCACCGAGCGCCTCGACGACCGGAGCTTCCTCGTCGAGGCATGGGCGCGCGGCGCCCTCAAGCAGGAGCTCGTGAAACTCGGCTGGCCCGCAGAAGACCTCGCCGGGTACACGCCGGGCACGCCGCACCAGATCGACCTCGAAGAGGCGGGCTGGCACCTGCGCGGCTATCAGCAGCAGGCGATCGACAACTTCTTCGACGGCGGCTCGGGCGTCGTCGTGCTGCCCTGCGGCGCCGGCAAGACCCTCGTCGGGGCCGGGGCGATGGCGACGGCGAAGACCACGACGCTGATCCTCGTGACGAACACGGTCTCGGCCCGCCAGTGGCGCGACGAGCTGCTGCGTCGCACGACCCTCACCGCCGACGAGATCGGCGAGTACTCGGGGCAGGTGAAGGAGGTCAAGCCGGTCACGATCGCGACCTACCAGATCCTCACCGCGAAGCGGAAGGGCGAGTACGCCCACCTCGCCCTGCTCGACGCGCTCGACTGGGGCCTCGTGGTCTACGACGAGGTGCACCTGCTGCCGGCGCCGGTGTTCAAGCTCACCGCCGAGCTGCAGGCGCGACGCCGCCTCGGCCTCACCGCGACCCTCGTGCGCGAGGACGGCCGCGAGGGCGACGTCTTCAGCCTGATCGGCCCGAAGCGCTTCGACGCCCCGTGGAAGGAGATCGAGGCCCAGGGCTTCATCTCCCCCGCGGCCTGCTACGAGGTACGCATCGACCTGCCGCAGTCCGAGCGGCTGACGTACGCGGCCTCCGCCGACGACGAGCGCTACCGCCTCGCGGCGACCGCGCCGGCCAAGCTCGGCGTCGTCAAGGAGCTCGTGGCCAAGCATGCCGGCGAGCGCATCCTCGTGATCGGCCAGTACCTCGACCAGATCGACGAGCTCGCGGCGGCGCTCGGCGCCCCGCAGCTGACCGGCTCGACACCGGTCGACGAGCGCGAACGGCTGTTCCAGGAGTTCCGCGACGGCCGCACCCCCGTGCTCGTCGTCTCGAAGGTCGCGAACTTCTCGGTCGACCTGCCCGAGGCGACCGTGGCGATCCAGGTGTCGGGCTCGTTCGGTTCGCGCCAGGAGGAGGCGCAGCGGCTCGGCCGGCTGCTTCGGCCGAACGAGTCGGGACTCAGCGCGAACTTCTACACGCTCGTCTCGCGCGACACCGTCGACCAGGACTTCGCGCAGAACCGCCAGCGGTTCCTCGCCGAGCAGGGCTACAGCTACACGATCCTCGACGCGCACTCGCTCGAAGCCGCCTGACGCTCGGCTGATTCGAACACGTGACGCTTGCCGTCAGCCGCGCCGATAGCGCAGCAGCACCAGGTCCCCGGCCGGGATCGCATGCACGAGGTGCATGCGGCATTCGAGCTCGGGAGCACCGCGCACGATGCGCCCGGCATCGCCGCCGACGAGCATCGGGCTGAGCGAGAGGCAGAGCTCGTCGACGAGGTCGGCCTCGAGGAGGGCTCCGAAGAGGTGCGGCCCGCCCTCGCAGAGCACCTGCCGGAGGCCGCGATCGGCGAGCAGGTCGAGCATGGCGCGCAGATCGACGGCCTGCTCCCCTGCGACGATCACGTCGGCGACCTGTTCGAGCGCTGCTCGGCGCGCGGCGGGCGCCGCGGCATGGGTCACGACGATCGGCCGCGTCACGGCCGCCGTGAAGAACGCCGAATCGGGGTCGAGGTCGAGCGACGAGGACACGACAGCGAGCCGGGGCTGCCCGGGCAGTCCGCGGGCGACGCGCCACGCGGCATCCTCTTCGCCCACGGCCAGGCCGCCGTAGCCCTCGACCCGCACGGTGCCGGCGCCGACCAGCACGACGTCGGCGAGCGTGCGCAGCACCTGCATGGCGAGGCGATCGCTCGCGTCTCCGAGACCGCCGCTGCGGCCCTCGAGGGTGGCCGCACCGTCGAGGCTCGCGACGAAGTTCATGCGCACCCGCCGTGTGTCGCGATCGGGCAGGGCGTAGGCGGCGAGCAGTGCCGCCCGATCGGGCGGGGGTGGCAGCACGGGCCCGTCGGCGATCACTGGTTGTGCTCCAGGAACACGGGCTCGCGCCATCCCTCGATCGCCTCGACCATGCGCATGGCGTCGACGGTCTCGCGCACGTTGTGCACGCGCACGATGCGGGCGCCCTGCATGACGCAGTAGACCGCGGCGGCGATCGAGCCCTCGATGCGCTGCTCGCGCGGCCGGCCGAGGCTCTCGCCCACGAAGTCCTTGTTCGAGAGCGCCACGAGGGTCGGGTAGCCGAGGCTCGTGATCTCGCCGAGGCGGCGGGTCAGCTCGAGCGAGTGCAGCGTGTGCTTGTTGAGGTCGTGGCCCGGGTCGACGATGATGCGATCGGATGCCACGCCTCGCGATTCGGCGAGCGCGACGCGCTCCGTGAGGAAGGCCGACACCTCGGCCACGACGTCGCCGTACCGCGGCGAGGGATACGGCGTACGGGGTTTCGCGAGGCTGTGCGTGACGACGATCGTCGCCCCCGACTCTGCGACGACGTCGGCCATGGCCGGGTCGTGGATGCCGGTCGTGTCGTTGACGACGTGCGCGCCCGCGGCGATGGCGGCGCGGGCGACCTCGGGGAGGAAGGTGTCGACCGAGATGACGGCGCCGGATGCGGCGAGCGCGGCGACGACGGGCACGACGCGCTCGATCTCCTCGTCGGCGGGGATCGCGGGGCCCGGCGCGAACTTCGCGCCGCCGATGTCGATCCAGTCGGCGCCCTGCTCGATCGCGAGGCTCGCGGCGGCGACCGCGGCGTCGAGCGCCTCGGTGCGCCCTCGGTCGTAGAAGGAATCCGGGGTGCGGTTGACGATCGCCATCACCGCGACCTCGCGCGAGAAGTCGAACTCGCGGGGGCCGATGCGCCGGATCACCGGGGTTCGATTCGCCATGCTGCCGAGTCTTCCACGGCTGCTGCGGGCCTCCAATCCAATGTGTCATCCGACACACCGGATCGGCGACCCTCGAAGAATGTTCAGGAAAGTTCCAGCCGATGCGCAGAGAATCATCACATGAGCGACGGACCACGAATTCTCATCGTCGACGACGAGCCCAACATCCGCGACCTTCTCACGACGAGCCTCAGGTTCGCCGGTTTCGCGGTGCGCGCGGTCGGCAACGGCGCGCAGACCATCTCGGCGGTACTCGAGGAGGAGCCCGATCTCATCATCCTCGACGTGATGCTGCCCGACATGAACGGCTTCGGCGTCACCAAGCGCCTGCGTTCGGCCGGCTACACCGCGCCGATCCTCTTCCTCACGGCGAAGGACGACACCGAGGACAAGATCACCGGCCTCACCGTCGGCGGCGACGACTACGTCACGAAGCCCTTCAGCCTCGACGAGATCGTCGCGCGCATCAAGGCCATCCTGCGCCGCACGATGCACGCCGAAGAAGACGCGGTGATCCGCACCGGCGAGCTCACGATGGACCAGGACACGCACGAGGTGCTCGTCGGCGACGTGCCCGTCGAGCTCTCCCCCACCGAGTTCAAGCTGCTGCGCTACCTCATGCTGAACCCCAACCGGGTGCTGTCGAAGGCGCAGATCCTCGACCACGTGTGGGAGTACGACTTCAACGGCGATGCCGGCATCGTGGAGAGCTACATCTCCTACCTCCGCCGCAAGCTCGATCAGCACTCTGCGGAGCCGCTGATCCAGACCAAGCGCGGATTCGGCTACATGCTGAAGTCCTCCAAGCCCTGACTCAGGAAGGCCCACCTAGACTCGGCCCGCCATGAATCAGATCTCCGAGCGGTGGAACCGCATCTCGCTGCGTACCAAGATCACGGGTGTCACCGTGCTCATGCTCACGCTCGGACTTCTGGTGTCCGGAATCGGCACCGCGGCGATGCTTCGCTCGTATGTCGAAGACCAGGTCAAGGTCAAGCTCGAGGCGATCGCGTCGGGCGACCTGCGCAAGTACTTCACCGACCAGGGTGAGGAACCGAGCGAGCGGGCCCCCCTCGACGACCTCAGCTTCAAGCCCGACCTCGACGTGTTCGTCGCCGTGTACGACGCGAAGACGGGCAAGGTCGACAAGCACAACTGGCACGATCGCGACGGCGTGGAGCTGCCGGAGTTCCCCGACACGCTGACCGCCGCCGAGGTCAATGCGAGGAACCAGGGGCAGTACTCGGTCTTCCCGATGCTCGACGGCGACGGCAACCCGACCTTCCGCGCCGTCACGGCGCTGACCCTCGCCGACAGTCATGGCAACTACTCGCCGATCATCCTCGCGATCTCCTCGAAGGAGACCGAGCAGCTGCTCGCGATGTACCTCACGATCTTCTTCGGATTCGGGTTCGGGGTGGTCCTCGTCGGCGCCCTGCTCACGCGCATGCTCGTGACGACGACGTTCATGCCGCTCCGCGAGGTCGAGCGCACTGCGGCGGCGATCGCCGACGGCGACTTCAGCCAGCGTCTCGGCGGCGCGACGCCGAACACCGAGGTCGGGCGGCTGAATCGCTCGCTCAACACGATGCTGAACCGCATCGACCGGGCCTTCCGCGACCGTGCGCGCACGATCGACCAGATGCGCCGCTTCGTCGGCGACGCCTCGCACGAGCTGCGCACGCCGCTCGTGTCGGTGCGCGGCTACGCCGAGCTCTACCGCATGGGCGCGCTGCAGTCGCCCGACGAGGTCGGCCAGGCCATGGAGCGCATCGAGAAGGAGGCCATCCGAATGGGCCTC